>JBKJSB010000087.1:0-6726 GCA_046593015.1 Allobosea sp. | reverse complement strand
GCCGCCGGCTTCCGGCCGGAAGGCCTTGTCCCAGCCGCTCATGTCGGAGGCGCCGCCCGGCGCCGCCAGCTTGAAGTCGAGCTTGCGGTCGAGATCGGCGAAGGGCACCGATTTGAGCAGCGCGCGCGTATAGGGATGGGCCGGCCGCGCGAACAGGGCATGGCGCGGCGCGATCTCGACGATCCGGCCATTGGCCATGACCGCGATCCGGTCTGCCATGTAGTTCACCACCGCGAGATTATGCGAGATGAACAGGAAGGTCAGCCCGCATAATCTCGCGGTGGTGAACTATATGGCCGACAGGATCGCGGTGATGGCCAATGGCCGCATCGTCGAGATCGCGCCCAGGCACTCCTTGTTCACGCAGCCCGCCCATCCCTACACAAAGGCCTTGCTCAAATCGGTGCCCTTCGCCGATCTCGACCGCCGGCTCGATTTCAAGCTGGTCGCGCCGGGCGGCGCGTCCGACCAGAGCCATTGGGGCCCTGCCTTCCGGCAGGAGCGCGACGGCGCGGCGCTGGCGCAGGTTCCCCTCGGCGACGGGCATTTCGTGCTGGCCCATCCAGATATCGATCGACGGGAGATGGCCTGATGGCGCGGCGATCTTTCTATAAAGGGCCGACGCGGCGCGAGGCGCTCGCCTTCGGTTCGGCCGCGCTGGCCGCGGCCGGTCTGCCGCGCGCCGTCATGGCGCAGACGCCGGGCCTGATCGACAGCCCATTCTTTGCCGATCAGGTCGCGGCGGGAAAACTGCCGGAGGTCGGGCAGCGCCTGCCGTCCTCGCCCCGGCTCGTGACGGTGGCGGGCGAGGGCCGCGCGGCCGGCCGCCATGGCGGCACGATGCGGATGTTGATGGGCGACCAGCGCGACATCCGGATGATGACGCTCTACGGCTACAGCCGCCTCGTCGGCTATGACGACAATCTCGACCTCGTGCCCGACATCCTCGACGGCTATGACGAGGAGGACGGTCGCGTCTTCACGCTGAGGCTCAGGCCCGGCCATCGCTGGTCGGACGGCTCGCCCTTCACAACGGAAGATTTCCGCTACTGGTGGGAGGACGTCGCCAACAACAAGCGGCTCTCGCCGGGCGGGCCGCCGCAGGCGCTGCTGGCCGGCGGCAAGCCGCCGGTCGTCGAAATCCTGTCGCCGACCGAGATCCGCTATCGCTGGGAGGCGCCCAATCCGGTCTTCCTGCCCGCGCTGGCCGGTGCGCAGCCGACCTATATCTGCATGCCGTCGGGCTATCTGAAGCAGTTCCACGAGACCTATGCCGACAAGGCGACGCTGGCGCACCGCGTCCGGCAGGTCCGGGTGCGCGACTGGGGCGCGCTGCATGAGCGGCTCTCGCGGATGTACCGACCCGAGAACCCCGATCTGCCGACGCTCGACCCCTGGCGCAACACCACGCCGCTGCCGGCCGAGCAGTTCACCTTCCAGCGCAACGCCTATTTCCACCGCATCGACCAGAACGGCCGGCAACTGCCCTATGTCGACGAGGTCAAGATGACGGTCGGCACGCATTCGCTTGTGCCGGCGAAGGCCGCCGCCGGCGAGTCCGACCTGCAGGCGCGCTATATCCGCTTCGACAACTACACTTTCCTCAAGGACGCCTCGAAGCGGATGAACTTCGACGTCAAGCTGTGGAAGCGGGCCGAGGGGGCGTGGTTCGCCCTGATGCCGAACCTCAACGCCATCGACCCGGTCTGGCGCGATCTCAACCGCGACGTCCGCTACCGCCGGGCGCTCTCGGCTGCGATCAACCGCAAGGACATCAACCAGGTCATCTTCTTCGGCCTCGCCAAGGAGAGCGGCAACACGGCGCTGCCCGAAAGCCCGCTCTACGATGCCGAGTTCGCGAAGATGTGGATGAAGGAAGATCAGGGCCTCGCCAACAGGCTGCTCGACGAGATCGGCCTCTCGAGGCGGGACGGCGAGGGAATCCGCCTGCTGCCCGACGGCCGCCGGCTCGAATTCACCATCGAGACGTCAGGCGAGAGCACCGAGGAAACCGATATCCTCGACCTGATCAAGCAGGATCTGATCGCGGTCGGCATCAAGATCTATCCGCGCTCGACGCAGCGCGACGTCTTCCGCCGCCGCATCACCGCAGGCCAGACCATCATGGCGGCCTCGACCGGCATGGACAACGCACTGGTCGCAGCCGAGATGGAGCCCGACGCGCTGGCCCCGACCACCTCGGCGCAGTTCCAGTGGCCGCGCTGGGGCCAGTTTCATGAGAGCGGCGGGCGCGAGGGCGAGGAGCCGACGCTGCCCGAGGCCAAGGAGCTGGCCCGGCTCCACCAGGCCTGGCGGCGCAGCGCGACGCATCAGGAGCGCAAGGAGATCTGGCGGCAGATGCTGAAGATCAACGCCGAGCAGCTCTTCACCATCGGCGTGGTCAACGCCACGCTGCAGCCGGTCGTGGTCTCGCGCGCCCTGCGCAACGTTCCCGAGAAGGGGCTCTATTCATTCGAACCCGGTGCGTTCTTCGGGCGCTACATGCCCGATACCTTCTGGTTCGACCAGGCCAGGGCCAAGACCTGAACCATGTTGAAGACCTGAACCATGCTGCTGCACTACATTCTCAAGCGCATCCTGCTGATGATCCCGACGCTGTTCATCACCAGCGCCCTGATCTTCACCATCATCAACCTGCCCGAGGGCGACTATTTCGAGACGCTCGCCGCCGAGATGGCGGCGCAGGGCGAGAAGGCCGATCTCAGCCGGATCGAGTTCCTCAAGAAGGAGTACGGTTTCGACAAGCCGCCGGTGGAGCGCTATTTCTGGTGGGTCACCGGCCTGATGCGCGGCGATATGGGCTACTCCTTCGAGTACCAGCTGCCGGTGCGCGAGATCGTCGGGGACAGGCTGATCCTGACCATGGTGGTCGCCTTCTGCACCATCATCTTCACCTGGATCGTCGCCTTTCCAATCGGCATCTATTCGGCCACGCACCAGTATAGCTGGGGCGATTACGGCCTGACCTTCCTCGGCCTGCTCGGGATCGCCATCCCGCATTTCCTGCTGGCGCTGGTGTTTCTCTATTTCGCGAATGTCTGGTTCGGCACCTCGATCGGCGGGCTGGTCGATCCGCAGTATCTGAATCAGCCGATGAGCTGGGCCAAGCTCCTCTCGATCCTCGAACATCTCTGGATCCCGGTGATCATCATCGGGGCCGGCGGAACGGCCGGCATGATCCGCGCCGTGCGCGCCAACCTGCTCGACGAGCTCCAGAAGCAGTACTACGTCACCGCCCGCGCCAAGGGGCTCCCGCCCGGCAAGGCGCTGCGCAAATACCCGTTCCGGATGTCGCTGAACTTCTTCATCTCCGATATCGGCGACATACTGCCCTCGATCGTGTCGGGCGCCGAGATCGTCGCGATCGTGCTCTCGCTGCAGACCACCGGGCCGCTGCTGATCCGGGCCTTGCAGAGCCAGGACATGTATCTCGCCGGCTCCTTCCTGATGTTTCTCTCGTTCATGACCGTGATCGGCGTGCTGATCTCCGACATCGCGCTGGCGATGCTCGATCCGCGCATCCGTCTGCAGGGCGAGGCGACGAAGTGAGCAACACGCTTCCCGCAGATGGCGCGGCGCTGCCGCATACCGCATCGAGCGCGCCCTTCGAGCCTTATGCGGCCGAGGCGATGACGCCCGATCAGGAGCGGGTCTATCTCGCCTCGCAATGGCAGCTGATGTGGTGGAAGTTCCGCAAGCACAGGCTCGCGGTGATCTCGGGCGTGGTGATCCTTGTGATCTACGCCATGGCGGCCTTCGCCGAGTTCCTCGCGCCCTACCACTACACCACGCGCAACACCGACTTCATCCGCGCGCCGCGCCAGGAGCTGCACCTGTTCCATCAGGGCAGCTTCATCGGGCCGTTCGTCTACCCCTACAAGCAGCGCCTCAACATGGAGAATCTGAAGCGCGAATACGATGTCGACACCAGCGCGCCTCAGCCCTTGCGCTTCTTCTGCCGCGGCGATTCCTATGATTTCTGGGGGCTGATCCCCGGCAATCTTCACCTGTTCTGCGCGCCGCAGGGGGGCACAATCTTCCTGCTCGGCTCGGACCGGCTCGGGCGCGACATGCTCTCGCGCATCCTCTATGGCGGGCGCATCTCGCTCTCCATCGGCCTGCTCGGCGTCTTCGTCTCCTTCGTGCTGGGCGTCATCATCGGCGGCATCGCCGGCTATTATGGCGGCAAGGTCGATCTCGTCGTGCAGCGCGTGATCGAGATCGTGCAGTCGCTGCCGCATATCCCGCTCTGGCTGGCGCTGGCTGCGATCATGCCGCCGTCCTGGAGCCCGATTTTGGTCTATTTCGGCATCACCGTGATCCTCGGGCTGATGGACTGGACCGGGCTTGCGCGTGCCGTGCGCTCCAAGCTCTTGTCCCTGCGCGAGGAGGACTATGTCGTCGCAGCCCAACTGATGGGGGCAAAACCCGCCCGCATCATCGGCCTGCATCTGGTTCCGGGCTTCATGAGCCATCTCATCGCCTCGGCGACGATCACCATCCCCAAGACCATCCTGGGCGAGACGGCGCTGAGCTTCCTGGGGTTGGGTCTGCGCCCGCCGATCACGAGCTGGGGCGTGATGCTCAACGAGGCCCAGAACATCAATGTGGTGGCGCTCTATCCCTGGCTGCTCTATCCGGTCGTCCCGGTGATCCTGATCATCCTGGCCTTCAACTTCCTCGGCGACGGCCTGCGCGACGCAGCCGATCCCTATCGATGAGGGCGCCTTGCCCCATGGGCACAAAGCCTTGCGCATCGCCTTCCACACGCCGCTGAACGCATTCGACGACGGCCGCATCTCGGGCGACCGGCGCATGGCGCGCCAGTTCATCGCGATCATGCAGGGCCTAGGCCATGCGGTCGAACCGATCCGGAAGGCGCGAACCTATATGCTCGTGCCGGACGCCGAGGCGTTCGCCGCCCTTGGCGCTGCCGCCGAGACGCGTATCGCGGCCCTGCTCGCGGGCTGGCGCGAGCATGGCGGTGCGCCAGAACTCTGGTTCACCTATCACAGCTACTACAAGGCCCCGGACCTGCTCGGGCCTGCCGTCGCGGCGCGGCTGAACATTCCCTATGTCGTGGCCGAGGCGAGCGATTCCGAGCGCCGCGCCGAGGGCGGCTGGGCGGAGCAGGTCGCCTGCGCGCGGGCGAGCTTCGGCAAGGCGGCGGTGCATTTCTGCTTCACGGGCCGGGACAGGGACGGCATCGCGCCGTGGTGCGGCCCGGACACGCATCTCGTCGATCTGCCGCCCTTCATCGAGGCGGCGAGCGGGCCGGCGCCTCGCGCGCGGGAGAACGATCCGCCCCATCTGGTCGCGATCGGGATGATGCGACCCGGCAACAAGCATGATAGCTACCTCGCCCTTGCGCAGGCGATGGCCTTGCTCGGCGACCGGCCCTGGCGCCTGAGCCTGTTCGGCGACGGCGCGATGCGGGCGCAGATCGAGGCCGCCTATGCCGGCTTTGCGCCCGGCCGGGTGATTTTTCATGGCGCGGTCGATCGCATGCGCGTTGCGGCGATGCTGGCTCAGGCCGATCTCTTCGTCTGGCCGGGCGTCGCCGAGGCCTATGGGCTGGTCTACCTCGAGGCGCAGGCCGCCGGCCTGCCCGTCGTCGCCTTCGACAGCGGCGGCGTCCCCGCCACGCTGGAACGCGACGTCACCGGCCTGCTCGTCCCGGATGGCGATATTGCGTCCTTCGCGCTGACGCTGGGCGGATTGCTCGACGATTCCGGGCGGCGTCGGCGGATGAGCGCGGCGGCGAGCCGCTTCGTCGCACAGGAGCGCGGCATGGACAGGGCGCGCGAGATCGTGGCGCACGGGCTCGCGCTTGCGACCGGAGGCGCGCCGTGACGAATACGCCGCACTGGCAGCCGCTCGTGGCCGAACTCGATCTCTGGCAGGCGCAGGGGCTGAGTGCGCAGTTCTGGCTGCGCGACGACGACGCGGTCGCGCCGAGCCACGCGCTGGAGCGGCTGGCGCGGCTGTCCGAGCGCTTCGCTGCGCCGGTGCTGCTGGCGGTCATTCCCATGCTGGCCGAGCCGGAGCTTGCGGCGTTCCAGCGTTCCGCGCCTTCGCTGCTGCCATGCCAGCACGGCGCCTGGCACCGCAGCCACAGTCCGGCCGGCGCGAAAAACGCCGAGTTCGGCACAGGGCGCGACATCGAGACCGCGCTGGCCGAGATCGTCGAGGGCAAGGCCCGACTGGGGGCGCTGTTTGGCCCTGCCGCGCTGCCGGTCTTCGTGCCGCCCTGGAACCGGATCGACCCCACGATCGCAGCAGCCCTGCCCTGCCTCGGCTTTGCCGGCCTGTCCTGCTTTCGCGGATTTGGGCTTTCGGCCGATGGCGGCCCGGCGCTGGCCAACACGCATCTCGACCTGATCGACTGGCATGGCGGGCGGATCGGCCGCGATGCGTCGGCGCTTGCGGCCGAGATGGCCGGTCATCTGGCGCGCCATCGCGACAACGCAGGCGGGGGCGAAGCCGTCGTCGGCCTGCTGCTGCATCACCGCGATCATGACGACACGGCCTGGGCCTGCCTGGAGGCGCTGCTCGGGCTGGTTGCCGACCATCCGGCGGCTCGCCTGATCGATCCGCGCCGGTTGTTTTCAGGCGAAAAGGCTGCCTAGAGTAGAGGCAGGGCGCTTGGGGGAGCGTCGGCCATCTGGCGAACCGCACTTGGATCAGCGCGCCTGGCGCGCTATG
>JBKJSB010000327.1:0-7944 GCA_046593015.1 Allobosea sp. | reverse complement strand
ATCCGCGACGTCACCGCGACGGTGGAATCGCTGCCGCTGATCACGGCCTCGATCCTGTCGAAGAAGCTCGCCGCCGGCCTGCACGGGCTGGCGATGGATGTGAAATTCGGCTCCGGGGCGTTCCTGCCCGACCCGGCCAAAGCGCGTGAACTCGCAGGGGCGCTGGTCGGCGTCGCCAACGGGGCCGGCCTGCCGACGACGGCGCTTCTGACCGACATGGCCGAGCCGCTGGCAAGCGCGGCGGGCAACGGCCTCGAAGTGGCCTATGCGCTCGACCATCTGACCGGCAAGCGCCGCGAACCGCGCTTCCACCGGGTCACGGTCGCGCTGGCCGCCGAGATGCTGCTGCTCGGCGGGCTTGCGGGCGACATCACTGACGCGACCGCCAGGATCGAGGCCGCCTTCGCCAGCGGGGCGGCGGCCGAGCGCTTTTCCCGCATGGTCGCGGCCTTGGGCGGGCCGTCCGATTTGCTCGAGAATCCCGGCAGGCGTCTCGACGCCGCGCCGATCGTGAAGCCGGTCTTCGCCACGGGGCCGAGCATCGTGCAGCGCATCGACACGCGCGCGGTCGGGTTCGCCGTCGTCGCGCTGGGCGGCGGACGCACCCGTCCGCAGGATGCGATCGACCATGCCGTGGGCATCGTCGCGCTTGCAGGCATCGGCGACGCTGTCAGCGCGGAAAGGCCGCTCGGCATCGTCCATGCCCGCAGCGAAGCCGGTTTCGAGGCGGCCAAAGCGCGCCTGCTTCAGGCCTATCATCTCGGCGAAGCGTCGGCCGGACACGGCACGCTGATCACCGACCGCATCACGGAGAGTTCGAGCCGATGAGCCTGCTGCTGGCGATGACGGGATGGCATGTCGAGGACTGGCGCGCCCGCTTCAGGGCTGAACTGCCCGACATGCCCGTCGTGATCTTGGGCGAGGCCTTCGACCGCCGCGCGGTGCATTACGTCGCGAGCTGGAAGCACCCGCCGGGCAGCCTCGCGGGCCTGCCCAATCTCGCCGCGATCTTCTCGCTCGGAGCCGGCGTCGATCATTTGATGATGGACGACCGGCTGCCCGACGTCGCCATCGCGCGCGTCGTCGATCCCGACCTGACGACGCGGATGAGCGAGTATGTCGTGCTGCACTGCCTGATGGCGCTGCGCCAGCAGCGCCGCTACGACGCGCAGCAGCGGGCCGCAAGCTGGGAGGACGACCGCAACCAGCCGGCGGCGCGCTCGGTCCGCGTCGGCGTGATGGGGCTGGGCGAACTCGGGCTCGACGCCGTGCGCAAGCTTCAGGTCATGGGCTTCGACGTGGCGGGCTGGAGCCGCTCGCCGAAGACGGTCAACGGCGTTGCTGGTCAAAGCCTGGCGACCTTTTCTGGCGCGGACGGCATGACGGCGTTTCTGGCCCGCACCGACATCCTGGTCTGCCTGCTGCCGCTGACGCCCGATACGCGCGGGGTGATCGATGCGAAGCTGATCGCGGGGCTCGCTCAGGACGGGCGGCTCGGCGGGCCGTTCCTGATCAATGCCGGTCGCGGGGGCCTGCAAATCGAGGCCGACATTCTGGCGGCGCTGGAGGCCGGCGCGCTGAAAGGCGCAGCGCTCGACGTGTTCGAGACCGAGCCGCTGCCGGCGGAATCGCCGCTCTGGAGCCACCCCGCCGTGACCGTGACGCCGCACAACGCGGCAATGTCGGAACCCGAGGCTGTCGCCAGCCTGATCGCGGCGCAGATCAGGCGGCTAGAGGCCGGCGAGCCGCTGGAGCATGTAGTCGATCCGGAGCGAGGTTACTGAGCGCTTCGCTTGTCATTCCGGGGCTCGGTGGAGCCGCGAACCCGGAACCCGCGAACAAGCGAGCGTGATCGACGAGGCTATGAGGGCATCACCCGGTCGTGGGTTCCGGGTTCGACCCTTCGGACCGCCCCGGAATGACAAGGACGGGTCGTCCGGCCTTGCTTATGCCCGCAACGCACCCGGCCCCGGCGTCGCACCCGCCGGGCACTTGCCCGAGATGATCATTCCGAGCACCTCGTCCTGGGTGACGTCGGCGACGCGGGCCGAGCCGACGACGCGGCCGTTCTTCATTACGCTGACGCGGTCGGCGAGGTCGAAGACGTCGTGCAGATCGTGGCTGATCAGGAAGATGCCGATACCCTGCTTCTTGAGCTCAAGGATCAGCTCGGCGACCTGTTTCGTCTCGGCCGGCCCGAGCGCCGCCGTCGGCTCGTCCATGATCAGCACGCGGGCGTTGAAATAGATCGCCCTCGCGATCGCGACCGACTGGCGCTGGCCGCCCGACAGCGCCTTGACCGGCTCCTTGAAGCGGCGGAAATGCGGGTTGAGCCGGCCCATCACTTTTCGCGTCTCGGATTCCATCGTCGCGTCGTCGAGGGTCCGCCAAGGGGTCAGCAGTTCGCGGCCGAGGAAGATGTTGGCGGCGGCGTCGACATTGTCGGCCAGCGCCAGCGTCTGGTAGATCGTCTCGATGCCGTGGCGCTTGGCGTCGCGCGGGGACGCGATCGCGACCGGCTCGCCGGAGACACGGATCTCGCCGGCATCGGCCCTGTAGGCCCCCGACAGGATCTTGATCAGGGTGGATTTTCCGGCCCCGTTATGGCCGAGCAGGCCGACGACCTCGCCGGCATGGAGATCGACGCTGGCGCCATCGACCGCCTTGATGCCGCCGAAGGCGATCGAGATGTCGCGCATTTCGACGAGGGGCGTGGTTTCCGCCATCGCGCTCACCCCAGCCGCTTGCGGTAAATGCCGTCGAGCCAGACGGCGACGACGAGCACGAGCCCGACGACGATGTTCTGCAACGGCGTATCGACGCCGATCAGCACCATGCCGGACTGGAGCGACTGCATCACCAGCGCGCCCAGCATCGCGCCCGCAATGGTGCCGACGCCGCCCGCCAGCGACGTGCCGCCGATGACTGCGGCCGCGATGACGTAAAGCTCGTCGAGCTGGCCGGCGGAGTTCGTCGCAGCGTTGAGGCGCGCCGTTGAGATGCAGGCCGAGATGCCGACGAGCGCGCCCATCAGCCCGTAGACCAGCGTCAGCACCTTGCGCGTGTTGACGCCCGAAAGCTGGGCGGCCTCGGGATTGCCGCCGATGGCGAAGACATAGCGCCCGAAGCGCAGCCGGGTGGTCAGGAAGGTGATGGCGACGCCGACCGCCAGCGCCAGCAGCACCGGAACGGCCAGCCCATGCCCGATGAAGAGCCCGCCCGGCGGCCAGACCGCTCCCTTGGCCTCGGTCAGGCGACGCGCGATGCCGGCCGGCAGCGGATAGGCGTTGGCGATCGCGACCGTGACGACGACCGCGCCGCAGGCGAGGCCGGCGACCAGCGCCTCGGCCCAGAGCGGACGCAAGGCGAAGCCGAAGCGGTGACGGCGGCGACGCGCCAGAATGATGCCGGCGAGGATCAGCGCGCAGATGACAAGCCCGATCGCCCATGAGGCCGAGGTTCCGATCGCGCCCTCGATGCCGCCGCCGAGCGGGCGGAAGCGCGAATCCATCGGCGCGATGGTCTGGCCTTGCGTGACCCACCAGGCCGCGCCGCGCCAGACCAGCAGGCCGCCAAGCGTGACGATGAAGGAGGGGATGGCGAGGTATGCGATCAGCGCGCCCTGAAACATGCCGAGGATGCCGCCGAGCCCGATCGCGACGCAAAGGCTGACGATCCATGTCAGCGGGTGCTCGAAGCCCCAGATCTCCGGCAGCAGGCGAACCTGCACGAGGCCTACCACCATGCCGACGAAGCCAAGCATCGCCCCGACCGAGAGGTCGATGTTGCGGGTGACGATGACCAGCACCATGCCGCAGGCCATCACCGCGATCGAGGCCGTCTGGACCAGAAGGTTCCAGAGATTGCGCGGCGTCAGGAAGGCGCCGCCGGAGAGCCAGTTGAAGCCGAGCCAGATCACGGCCAATGCCGCGACCATGCCGATCATGCGCGGATCGACCTCGATCTCGCGCATCCTGTCGGCGAGCGAGCGGCCTGTCTGGGCCGACGCCGGGGCCGTCTCAGTCACAAGCGGCGACCTTTCCGGCCGCGACGCCCTGACAGACCGCCGATTTGGGAGCCCAGCCGGCGTCGATCACGACCTTGAGATTGTCCTTCGTCACGGGGACGGGCTTGAGGAACAGCGCGGTCATCGCCTGCTTGCTCGGGCCCTGATTCCAGGCGGCCGCGCCCGCGACCTCGGTCATCTTGGCCCCGCCGGCGAGCTTGATCGCGATTTCCGCGGCGTTGCGGCCGAGTTCGCGGGCGTCCTTCCAGATCGTCACGGTCTGGGTGCCGAGCGCGATCCGGTTCAGCGCGGCGCGGTCGGCGTCCTGGCCGGAGACCGGTACGGAACCGGCGAGACCTTGGGCCGCCATGGCCGCGATCGCGCCGCCGGCCGTGCCGTCATTGGCCGCGACCACCGCATCGACCTTGTTGGCGTTGCGGGTGAGGAACTGCTCCATGTTCTTCTGGGCGTTGGCCGGCAGCCAACCATCGGTGAAGGCCTCGCCGACATTCTTGATCTTGCCGGCGTCCATAGCCGGTTTCAGCACCTCGACCGAGCCCTGGAACAGGAAGCCGGCATTGGGATCGGCGCTGGAACCCTTGATGAAGACGTAGTTGCCTTCAGGCTTCGCCTTGAGGATCTCGCGGCCCATCATCCGGCCGACCTCGACATTGTCGAAGGTCAGGTAGAAGGCCTGCGGGATTTCGATCAGCCGGTCGTAGCCGACGACCGCGATGCCCTCGTCGACCGCCTTCTGCACGGCCGGGCGGATGGCCTGCGCATCCTGCGCCAGCACGATCAGCGCCTTGGCGCCGCGCGCGATCAGGCTCTCGACATCGGTGAGCTGCTTTGCGGGCGAGGATTGCGCATCGGCCGAGAGATAGGTGCCGCCGACCTTCTCGATCGCGGCCTTGATCGCGGCCTCGTCGGTCTTCCAGCGCTCTTCCTGGAAGTTCGACCAGCTCACCCCGATGACGGGGCCCTTGGCCTGGGCGAAGGCGGGCGTCAGGCCGGCGGACGCTGCGAGCGTCAGGCCGGCGGCAACAAGCATGCGTGCGATCACGGCGATGTCTCCCGAACGTTTCCCTGCCGCACGCTCTCTTGGGGCCGGCTCTTCGAGCCGCCGGGCGTCTGGCTTCAGGGAGGTGAGCGTATCGCAAGGCGCGCTGTCAAGCGCCGACGCAACCGCCGCGAAACAGAGTTGCCGAGGTCTTGCGCCAGCCGCCACGGGCCATGCCGCAAAAGCCATGGCCAAAGCGCAAAGGCCGCGCATACTGCGACAATCGCTTCGCCAGACCGGGTCCCAGCACATGACGACTTCCGCCTACGACATCGTCATCCGCGGCGGCACGCTCGCGACCGCGACCGATGTGTTCAGGGCCGATCTCGGCATCAGGGGCGAGATGATCGCCGCGATCGGGCTCGATCTACCGGCAGGTGCCCATGAGATCGACGCCTCGCGAAAACTGGTCCTGCCGGGCGGCGTCGATGCGCATTGCCATATCGAGCAGTTGTCGGGCGGCGGGCTGATGAACGCCGACACCTTCGAGACCGCGACGCGCTCGGCCGCGTTCGGCGGCACGACCTCGGTGATCTCCTTTGCCGCGCAGCACCGGGGCAAGAGCCTCGCCACCACCGTCGCCGATTACGCGGCGCTGGCGAAAAAAGGCGCGATCGTCGACTACGCCTTCCATTTGATGGTGGCCAACCCCGACGAGCAGACCATCGTCACCGACCTGCCGGCGCTGATTGCCGCCGGGCATCGCTCCGTCAAGGTGTTCATGACCTATGACGCGGTGCAGGTCGACGACCAGCAACTGCTCGACGTGATGCTCAGCGCGCGCAATGCCGGCGCGCTGGTCTGCGTTCATGCCGAGAATCACGGCCTGCTGAAATGGATGGGCGAGCGGCTGATGAAGCGCGGCTATGTCGCGCCAAAATACCATGCCGTCAGCCATCCGCGCGCCGCCGAGGTCGAGGCCTTCCACCGGCTGATCGCCTTCTCGGAGCTGCTCGACCAGCCGATCTGCATCTTCCACGTCTCGACCGCCGAGGGCGCCAAGGTGATCCGCGAGGCGCGCGGTCGCGGCGTCAGGATCTACGCCGAGACCTGCCCGCATTACCTGCTGATGACGGCTGACGAGCTCGACAAGCCCGGCATCGAAGGCGCGAAATGGGTCTGCTCGCCGCCGCAGCGCGAAGCCGCCGACCAGGAGGCGCTGTGGCAGGCGCTGGCGCTGGGCGATTTGCAGATCCTGTCCTCCGACCACGCGCCCTACCGTTTCGACGAGACCGGCAAGCTTTCGGCCGGGCCGAACCCCGGCTTCAAGCAGATCGCCAACGGCATGCCGGGGCTGGAGATGCGGCTGCCGGTACTGTTCGACGCGATGGTCTCGAAGGGCAGGCTCGGGCTGAAGAAGTTCGTCGAGCTGACCGCCACGGCCCCGGCGCAGATCTACGACCTGCCCGGGAAAGGCTCGCTCGCCATCGGCATGGATGCCGATCTCGCGATCTGGGACGCGGGGCGAAAAGTGACGCTGGCCGACGACCTGCACGACAACACCGGCTACAACCCGTTTGCAGGCCGCATCATCACCGGCTGGCCCGAGACGGTGCTGCGGCGCGGCGAGGTCGTGGTCCGCGAGGGCGCGCTGAAGGCGGCGGCTGGCTCGGGGCGGCTGATGCTGCGCGAGGCCGGCGAGGCGACAAAGCCGACGGGGCGGTTGTCTCCGGAGTTCGATGCGGCACGCAATTTCGGAGCGGAGCTTTACTGATGTCCGGCACCATCTTCGTCATCAACCCCAACTCGACTGAAGCCGTCACCGCCGGCATCGACAAAGCAGTCGAGCCGCTGCGCTCGAGCGACGGGCCTGCGATCGAATGCCTGACGCTGGCAGAGGGCCCGCCCGGCATCCAGTCGCAGCGCGACGTCGACGGCGTCATCGGGCCTCTGCTGAAACGCGCGGCGGGGCTGGAGAACGAGGCGGCCGCCTTCGTCGTCGCCTGCTTCTCCGACCCCGGCATGCATGCGTTGCGCGAGCAGAGCCGACGGCCGGTGCTCGGCATCGCCGAATCGGGCGTGCTGCAGGCGCTGACGCTCGGCCAGCGTTTCGGCGTGATCGCGATCCTGCCGACCTCGATCCCGCGCCATCTGCGCTATTTCGGCGCGATGGGCGTGATGGCGCGCTTTGCCGGCGATCTCTCGATCGGCATGGGCGTCACCGAACTCTCCAACGAGGAGAAGACGCTGGAGCGCATGACCGCGACGGGCAAAACCCTGCGCGATACGCATCATGCCGATGTGATCGTGATGGGCTGCGCCGGCATGGCTCGCTTCCGCCGGCCGCTGGAGGAGGCGCTCGGCATCCCCGTGGTCGAACCGACGCAGGCCGCGACAGCGATGGCGGTCGGCCGCGTCAGGCTGGCGGCGGCCTGATCAGAACTCGATGCCGGCCTGCGCCTTCACACCCGCTGCAAAGTGGTGCTTGACCAGCGTCATCTCGGTGACGAGGTCGGCGGCCGCGATCAGCTCCGGCTTGGCGTTGCGGCCGGTGACGACGATGTGGAGATCGGCGCGGCGGGCCGACAGAACGGCGACGACCTCGGCGAGCGGCAGGTAGTCGTAGCGCAGCGCGATGTTGAGTTCGTCGAGCACGATCAGGCGGATCGTCTCGTCGGCCATCAGCTCCTTCGCCTTGTCGAAGGCGCGGGTGGCGGCGGCGATGTCGCGCGCCTTGTCCTGCGTCTCCCAGGTGAAACCCTCGCCCATGGTGTGCCAGGCGATCTGGTCGCCGAACGCGTCGAGCGCCTTGCGCTCGCCGGTCTCCCAGGCACCCTTGACGAACTGCACCACGCCGACGCGCCAGCCATGGCCGAGCGCGCGCAGCATCAGCCCGAAGGCGGCGGTCGATTTGCCCTTGCCCGGCCCGGTATTGACG
>JBKJSB010000306.1:0-31012 GCA_046593015.1 Allobosea sp. | reverse complement strand
TTGCGCTCTACCGCGCGCTGCGGCGGGTCAATCCGGCGCCCTTCCTGTGCTATCTCGATTTTGCCGACTTCCAGATCGTCTGCTCCAGCCCGGAGATCCTGGTCCGCCTGCGCGACGAGACGGTCACGATCCGCCCGATCGCGGGTACGCGGCGGCGCGGCGCGACTCACGCCGAGGACGAGGCGCTGGCGGCGGAACTGCTGGCCGATCCGAAGGAGCGGGCCGAGCACCTGATGCTGCTCGATCTCGGCCGCAACGATGTCGGCCGCGTCGCGCAGATCGGCACGGTGAAGGTGACAGATTCCTTCTTCGTCGAGCGCTACAGCCAGGTCATGCACATCGTCTCCAATGTCGAGGGGACGATCGAGCCAAAGCACGACGCGCTGGCCGCGCTCGTGGCCGGATTTCCGGCCGGCACGGTCTCGGGCGCGCCGAAGGTCCGGGCCATGGAGATCATCGACGAGCTGGAGCACGATGCGCGCGGCGCCTATGGCGGCTGCATCGGCTATTTCGGCGCCAATGGCGAGATGGACACCTGCATCGTGCTGCGTACCGCCGTGGTCAAGGAAGGGCGCATGCATGTCCAGGCCGGCGCGGGCATCGTCTACGACTCCAATCCTGCCTCCGAGCAGCAGGAATGCGTCAACAAGGCCAAGGCGTTGTTCAAGGCGGCGGAAGAGGCGATCCGGTTCGCGGCGCGGACCGGGCGGGGGCAGTGAAACGAGAGCAGTCGGCAATGGGCCGTCGGCAGTCGGAGAATGCTGTGGATCGACTGCCTATTGCCGACAGCCTACTGCCCAACTTGACCACCATCGCGCTGCCATGCATGACCTTGCCGCCATGCGCATCCTGCTGATCGACAATTACGACAGCTTCACCTGGAACCTCGTCCACCTGATCGGCGGGCTGGGTGCGAGCGTCGATGTCGTGCGCAACGATGCGCTGAGCGTCTCCGAGGCGCTCTCCGGCGGGCATGACGCCATCGTGCTGTCGCCCGGCCCCTGCACGCCAAACGAGGCCGGCATCTGCCTCGATCTCGTGCGCGAGGGCACCGGCAAGGTGCCGCTGTTCGGGGTCTGCCTCGGCCTGCAGGCGATCGGTCAGGCCTTTGGCGGCGAGGTCGTGCGCGCACCGCTGCCGATGCACGGCAAGATCTCGACCATAACCCATCATGCGCGCGGGCTGTTCCGGGGCATCAACGGGCCGTTGAAGGCGACGCGCTATCATTCGCTCGTCGTCGAATGCCGCAGTTGTCCGCCGGAACTCGATATCGAGGCGACCACCGAAGACGGGCTGATCATGGCGCTGTCCCATCGGGACCTGCCCGTGCATGGCGTGCAGTTCCATCCCGAAAGCATCGCCTCGGAGCACGGCGCGACGATCCTGCGGAATTTCATCGAGATGGCGGAACGATGGTCGCACAAACACCGCGCGCCCGCCCTTTCCGCGACAGCCTGAGCAGACCAGAGTTTCCATGGACGATTTCAAACCCTTCATCGCCAAGGTCGCGACCGGCGCCACGCTCTCGCGCGACGAGGCGCGCGACGCGTTCGAGACCATCCTCTCCGGCGGCGTCACCAATGCGCAGGCGGCGGCCTTCCTGATGGCGCTGCGCGTGCGTGGCGAGACGGCCGAGGAGATCGCGGGCGCGGTCTCGGCGATGCGCGCAAAAATGCTGACCGTGAAGGCTCCGAGCGATGCCATCGATATCGTCGGCACCGGCGGCGATTCGTCGGGCTCCTACAATGTCTCGACCCTGGCCGCGATCATCACGGCCGCCTGCGGCGTGCCTGTCGCCAAGCATGGCAACCGCGCCGCCTCCTCGCGCTCTGGCGCGGCCGACGTGCTGACCGCGCTCGGCGTCAAGGTCGGGCTCGATCCGGCGGGGACGGAAGCCTGCATCGCCAGGGCCGGCGTCGGCTTCATGTTCGCGCCGACGCATCACGCCTCGATGCGCCATGTTGCGCCGGTGCGCACCGAACTTGGAACCCGCACGATCTTCAATCTGGTCGGCCCGCTCTCCAACCCGGCCGGCGTGAAGAAGCAATTGATCGGCGCTTTCTCCGAGACCTGGCTGGAGCCGATGGTGAAGGTGCTGGCCTCGCTCGGCTCGACCCGGATCTGGGCCGTGCATGGTTCCGACGGGCTCGACGAGATCACGACGACGGGCCCGACGCGCGTGGTCTCGCTGGAGAACGGCAAGATCGAGAGCTTCCAGATCGGCCCCGACGATGTCGGGCTGGCGCGGGCCAAGCCGGAAGATCTGCGCGGCGGCGAGCCGGCGCAGAACGCAGCCGCGCTGACGGCGGTGCTGGACGGGCAGAAGTCCGCCTTCCGCGACATCGCCGCGTTCAATGCGGGCGCGGCGCTGCTGGTCGCTGGCAAGGCCTCCGATCTGCGCGACGGGCTGGCGCAGGCTGAAAGCTCGATCGACTCCGGCCGCGCCAAGGCGGCGCTGGCGGCTCTCGTCGCCATCTCGAACGCGTGAGGCGACGATGAGCGATATTCTCGCCCGGATCGAAGCCTATAAGCGCCAGGAGATCGCCGCCGCCAAGGCCGCGATCCCGCAGGCGGAAATCGAGATTCTCGCCCGGACCGCGCCGCCGCCCAAAGGTTTTGCGGCAGCGCTTGCAGTGAAGCATGCGGAGGGGCGACCCGCGCTGATCGCCGAGATCAAGAAGGCGAGCCCGTCCAAGGGGCTGATCCGCGCCGATTTCGATCCTCCCGCGCTGGCGCGGGCCTATGCCGATGGCGGCGCGGCCTGCCTTTCGGTGCTGACCGATGGCCCGTCTTTTCAGGGCAGGCCCGAATTCCTGATGCAGGCGCGCGAGGCCAGCGGCCTGCCGGCCCTGCGCAAGGATTTCCTCTACGAGCCCTATCAGGTCTTCGAGGCGCGGGCCTGGGGCGCCGACTGCATCCTGATCATCATGGCCGGCGTCGACGACGCGACCGCCCGCGCGCTGAACGAGACGGCGCTGGAGCTCGGCATGGACGTTCTGGTCGAGGTCCATGACGAAGCCGAACTCGACCGGGCGCTGCCGCTCGGCGCAAGACTGCTCGGCATCAACAACCGCGACCTGCGCAGCTTCAGCGTGGATCTCGCCGTGACCGAGCGGCTCAGCTCCCGCGTGCCGGGAGACCGCGTCATCGTCAGCGAGAGCGGCATCTTTGGCCCTGCCGACATCGCGCGGCTTTCCCGCTGCGGCGTCAACACCTTCCTCGTCGGCGAGAGCCTGATGCGGCAGGATGATGTCGCGGCCGCGACCCGCCAGTTGCTGACCGGCGCAACGCAGGAGGTCGCCGCGTGAGCGGGCTCAGCCATCTCGACGCGCGGGGCCAGGCCCATATGGTCGATGTCGGCGACAAGGCCGAGACGGCGCGCATGGCGGTCGCCGAGGGCTGCGTCGTGATGGCGCCCGAGACGCTCGCAATCGTTCGCGCTGGCGATGCCAAGAAGGGCGACGTGCTCGGCACAGCGCGGCTTGCCGGAATCATGGCGGCCAAGCGCACGCATGAGCTGATCCCGCTCTGCCATCCGCTCCTGATCAGCAAGGTCTCGGTCGATCTCGCCATCGACGAGGCGCTGCCGGGCGTGCGCGTACGCGCCGAGGTCAGGATGAAGGGCCAGACCGGCGTCGAGATGGAAGCGCTGACGGCGGTCTCCGTCGCGTGCCTCACCGTCTACGACATGGTCAAGGCCGTCGATCGCGGCATGCGGATCGAGGGCGTGCGGCTGCTGCACAAATCCGGCGGCAAATCCGGCGTCTACGAGGCCGATTCGTCAGAAGCGGGCTTAGGCTGATGGCGCTGACGCCGGTCAAGGTGGCGCTCAGGGCTCTGCTCGACAGCGTGCCCGGCCCGATGTCGGCTGAAACTCTGCCGCTATCGCAATGCGCCGGCCGCGTTCTCGCGCAGGATATCGCGGCGCTGCGCACGCAGCCGCCCTTCGCCAACTCCGCGATGGACGGCTACGCGGTCCGCGCCGATGATCTCGTGCCGGCAAAGGAACTGCGCGTCATCGGTGAATCGGCTGCCGGCCGCAGCTTTGCCGGGACGCTCGGCGCGGGCGAGGCGGTGCGCATTTTCACCGGCGCGCCGATTCCCGACGGGGCGGACACCATCCTGATCCAGGAAAATGCCGATGGGGTCGGCGAGACCACGATCCGGGTGCGCGAGAGCGCCGCCAGGGGGCGGTTCGTCCGGCTCGCGGGGCTCGACTTCAGTCAAGGCGATTTGCTCCTGCCGGCCGGACGCGCGCTCGACAGCGCGGCGCTTGGGCTGGCGGCGGCGGGTGGGCATCCGGCGCTGGCGGTGCGGAAGAAGCCGCTCGTCGCGATTCTCGCCACGGGCGACGAACTCGTGCTGCCCGGCGAGCCGGTCGGCCCCGACCAGATCGTCGCCTCCAACAGCTTCTCGCTCGCCGCGATCGTCGAGGCGGCCGGCGGAACCGTGCTCGATCTCGGCATCGCGCGCGACAATCATCCCGACCTCGCCGAACGCATCGCACGCGCCAGAGCCGCCGACGCCGATGTTCTGATCACGCTCGGCGGCGCCTCTGTCGGAGCGCACGACCTCGTCCAGGAAGCGCTGAAGCGCGCCGGCATGGATCTCGGCTTCTGGAAGATCGCGATGCGGCCGGGCAAGCCGATGATGATGGGCCGGCTCGGGCGGATGGTCGCCGTGGGCCTGCCCGGAAACCCGGTCTCTTCGATCGTCTGCGGACATCTCTTCATCGTGCCGCTGATCGAAGCTCTGCTCGGCCTGGCCCATCCCGAGCGGGATCGGAGCGAGCCGGCCATTGCCGGTATTGATATGCCGGCTAATGATGAGCGGGAGGATTATCTTCGCTCCGAACTGGCGCGATCCGACGCCGGTTGGGTCGCGACGCCTTTCCCGCGACAGGATTCCTCGATGCTCGGCACGCTGGCGCAAGCCCGGGCGCTGACGATCCGCCCGCCATTTGCCGAGCCGGCAAAACAGGGTGATCCCTGCCGGATCATCCGGCTGCGCTGAAGACGCTTGCGGAACACAACGCGAACCTGTATCCTGTTCGTGATTTGTTTCGACTTTGCGCCTTGGGCGCTCCGGCGGGAACCATGCTGACACGCAAACAGTTCGAACTGCTCCGCTTCATCCATGAGCGCCTGCGCGAGAGCGGCGTGCCGCCCTCCTTCGACGAGATGAAGGACGCGCTCGACCTCAAGTCGAAATCCGGCATCCACCGCCTGATCATGGCGCTGGAGGAGCGCGGCTTCATCCGCCGCCTGCCGAACCGGGCGCGGGCGCTCGAGGTGATCAAGTTGCCCGATGGCGTCGCCGGTGCGCAGGCGCCGCGCGGCCGCTTCAGCCCGTCCATCGTCCAGGGCGGGCTCGGCAAGGTGAAGCCGGCAAGCAGCCCGTCCGAAGAGGATGCGCGCGCCACGATCGCGATCCCGGTGATGGGGCGGATCGCGGCGGGCACGCCGGTTTCCGCGATCCAGAGCCGCAGCCACAATGTCTCCCTGCCGGCCGACATGCTGGGCGCGGGCGAGCATTATGCACTGGAGGTTCGCGGCGATTCGATGGTCGAGGCTGGCATCCTCGACGGCGACACCGTCGTTATCCGCAAGCAGGACACCGCCAATACCGGCGACATCATCGTCGCGCTGATCGACGACGAGGAGGCGACGCTGAAGCGGTTGCGCAAGCGCGGCTCGTCGATCGCGCTGGAGGCGGCCAATCCGGCCTATGAGACCCGCGTGCTCGGGCCCGATCGCGTCAAGATTCAGGGCCGGCTGGTCAATCTGATGCGGCGCTACTGAAGCCGGTCGGCGGCTTCGTCGTCCGAGGACTGTGGCTGCTGGACTGTCGATGCGGCAGGAGCCGCAGCTTGGGGCCGGCGTCTGCTCCACGGGCGGCCGTCTTTTCCGCCGTCGGCCGCGAGCCTGCGCCAGGGCGGCTGGCCCGGCAGGATCGCGTTGGAGCCCGCAAGGGCCGTCGCGCCGTCTCGGCTCAGCGCCGTTCGGTCGATCAGCATCGCCTTGCAGGGCGCGTTCCACGGGATCGGCGTCACGACGAGGTCGGCGCGCCGGCAGTCCTCGACCAGCGCGGGCCGCTCGCGGACATAGGCGATGCTGCGGCCGTCCGACGTGGTGATGACGCAGCCCTGCCCGTCGCAGACCGCGCCCTCGCGCAGGCTCGGATCGGTGGGCTTGCGGCTGTCGCCATCGGCGTTGAGCCATTGCTGGAGCACGAAGGCGCTCGGCCTGCCGGCGACGACGAGCCGCCCGTCCCTGCCCCGCACGGCGATCCCCGATCCGCTGCGTTCGATCAGAATCTCGGGCCGTTCCGGCTTGGCGGCGACGGCGACGCCCGTCGCCAGCGGGAGGATGGCGAGGAGGCGCAGCTTCGTCGTCCACAGCGTCGCCCAGAGCAGCGCCAGCGCAAAGCTGGTCAGCGCCGCCGCCCCGAAGGCTGGAACCACCAGCGTGGAATGGTCGATGCTCGCGACCCAGTTGGCGAGCCTGAGAACGGCGTCGGACGCCAATCCCATCAGCTTCCAGGCCGGCCAGTCGAGCCCGAACGGGTAGGCCAGCACGCCAAACACGGCTGCCGGCATGACGAAGAGCGAGACGAAGGGCAGCGCCAGCGCGTTGCCGAGCAGGCCGAAGGGGTTGAACGTCTGGAAATGGTAGGCTCCGAACGGCGCGGTCGCGGCCGTCGCGAGCAATGTCGTGACGATGATGCCGATGGCGGCGAGCCAGACCGTCCGCAGCGGCCATGGCAGCAGGGATGGCGGCTGCGTGCGGTCCCTGCCCTCCCAGCGTTCTGCGAAGGCCACGAGCGCCGCCACCGCGCCAAACGACATCTGGAAGCTCGGGCCGAGCAGCGCCTCGGGCTCGCGCAGCAGCACGATGATGGCGGCGAGCGCAAGATTGCGCATGCTTAGCGCCGGGCGGTCGACCAGGACGGCGCCCGACATGATCAGCGTCATGATCAGCGATCGCACGGTGGCGACCTCCGCGCCGGAGAAGACGCAGTAGGCGGTCGCACCGAGCATGGCCGCGAGCGCCGCGATCTTCTTGATCGGCCAGCGCAGGGCGAGCGTCCGCGACATGGCCAGCAGCGCCCGCACCAGCCAGAAGATCGTGCCCGCCGCCAGCACCATGTGCAGGCCCGAGATCGAGACGATGTGGTAGATTCCGGCCGCGCGCAGATCGGCATTGGTCGTCTCGGTGATCAGGCCGCGCTTGCCGGTGACCAGCGCGGCCGCCATTGCACCGGCCTGCCCGCCGCCGATCTCGGCGATGCGCTGCGTCAGGGCGTTGCGGGCGCGGTCGATCGTGACAGCAAAAGCCAGACCCGGCGGCGGCGGATGGGGCGGGGGCGTCAATGTAATCTTGCCGGCGACGCTGCCGACCGCGCCAAGTCCGCGAAAGAAGGCGTCGCGACCGAAATCGTAACCGCCGGGCCGGGCCGGTCCCGGCGGCGGCAGCAGGCGCGCGACGGCGGAGATGTGATCGCCGGGGGCGACAGTGCCGGTGCGGACATTGACGCGCACGCGCCTGGGCTGATTGCCAGCCTCGACGCCGGCGATGCCCGTGACCAGCAGCACGAGGCGCGCGCCGGCGTCCCGGGCCTCGACCGATTCGACGAATCCCGTCACGACTCCGATTCGCGGCCTGTCCAGCATCGGCGCGGCGATGTCGGCCGTGCGCCAGGTCGCCGCGGAGAAGCCGGCAAAGATCGCGGCAAGCGCGATGCAGGCGATGAACGCGAGCCGCCGCCGGCGCAAAGCGAGCGCGCCTGCGGCCGACGCCGCAAAACCGCCAAGAGGCGCAGCCAGCGCCGGCTCCCGGTCGGCGGCGAAATAGAGCAGGATGCCCAGCCCCATCATCACCGGCAGCCAGAGGAAGAGCCGGCGACGCTCGGCCTCGGCTTCGAGCGCCGCAAGCAGTTTCCGGCCGGCCTGATCAAGCCAGAGCGACAAGCCGACGCCGCGCAATCGCGCACCCTGCGGCCATGCCAACGCAGCGCCGGCGGCTGCCGCGCGCGATCTGGACTGGCCTTCGGGAGGCTGGCGCATGCGGCCGTCCCCGGTTCCGGCTATGGCGAGGTTGAGCTTAACGTTGCCGGGTCAGCCATGTTACAGGGGCCGCGCCGGTTGTCATGCGGTCTCCGGCAGAATTCATCCGTCGTCCCGTGCGGGGCGTCATTCCAGTGGGCCGGCAGTCGAAATGCCGGCCGGAGCCTTGCCTTTCATGAGCGATGCCGTCGTCACGCGCTTTGCCCCCTCGCCCACCGGCTTCCTGCATATCGGCGGGGCGCGCACGGCGCTGTTCAACTGGCTCTATGCCCGTCGGAACGGCGGCAAGATGCTGCTGCGGATCGAGGACACCGACCGCGAGCGCTCGACGGAACCCGCGATTGCCGCGATCCTCGACGCGATGACGTGGCTCGGCCTCGATTGGGATGGTGAGACTGTTTATCAGTTCGCCCGGGCGGAGCGGCACCGCGAGGTCGCGCTGCAGATGCTGGCTTCAGGCAACGCCTATCGTTGCTATGCGACGCCTGCCGAACTGGACGAGATGCGCGAGCTTGCCAAGGCAGCGGGCAAGCCGATGAAGTATGACGGGCGCTGGCGCGACCGCGACCCGGCGACCGCGCCTGCCGGCGTCAAGGCGGCCATTCGCCTGCGCGCCCAACAGACCGGCGAGACCGTCGTCGAGGACCAGGTCCAGGGCCGCGTCGTCTGGCAGAACGAGAATCTCGACGATCTCGTGCTGCTGCGCTCCGACGGCAACCCGACCTATATGTTCGCCGTGGTGGTGGACGATCACGACATGGGCGTGACCCATATCATCCGGGGCGACGACCACCTGACCAACGCCGCGCGCCAGACCCAGATTTACCAGGCGCTTGGGTGGCCCGTGCCAAGCATGTCTCATATCCCGATGATCCATGGCCCCGATGGCGCGAAACTATCCAAACGCCATGGCGCGCTGGGGGTCGAGGCCTACCGCTCGATGGGATATCTGCCGGTGGCGTTGCGCAATTACCTGTTGCGCCTGGGCTGGAGCCATGGCGACCAGGAGATTTTCTCGACCGACGAGATGATCGCGCTGTTCAACCTCGAGTCAATCGGCCGTTCGCCATCGCGCTTCGACTTCGCCAAGCTCGAGAGCCTGAACGGGCTTTATATGCGCCAGTCCTCGGACCGCGACCTGCTCGACGCGCTCAAAGTCATCCTGCCCGAGATCGGGCCGGCTCGCGGCCTGCAGGACGGGTTGTCGCCAGAGCTGGAAGCCAAATTCCACGCCGCGATGCCCGGGCTGAAGGAGCGCGCCAAGACTCTGATCGAGCTGCTCGACTCGGCCTATTATCTCTATGCCGCGCGGCCGCTGCAGCTCGACGCCAAGGCTGCCGCGCTTCTCGACGACGCCGGCCGACAGCGCCTGCCCGGCCTCGCCGCCACGTTAGGCTCGGTCAACGACTGGTCTGTCGAAGCGCTCGAAGCGGCCGTGCGCGGCTTTGCCGAGGAGCATGGGCTGAAGCTCGGACAGGCGGCGCAGCCGCTGCGCGCGGCCCTGACCGGGCGGGCGATGTCGCCTGGTCTTTTCGATGTGATGGCGGTGCTCGGGCGCGAGGAAACTCTTGCTCGCCTCTCCGACCAGAGCTGAGCAATCGGCGACGCGATCGCCTTTCGGCTCGGTTGAAGCGCTATCGCAAATGGTCTAGTGACGCCTCATGTGAACGCTCCCGTCATGCGGCGGGAGGGGCACAAATATTGCTTGAATATCAGTCGGATGCTCCTGTCCTCCCGTTCGTATGCGCATTTGCCGTTCCGTCACGGGGCCGTCGCTTCAAGGCCCTCCAATGATGGCTCTGTCTCCTGCACAGTCGTTCGGCGCCGGGGCGGCAGGAGCGACGACTGACTGGCAGCAAGCCTGAAAGGATCGGTTTCGATGAGCGGAAACAACGGACAGCTCCAGGTCGGCGACAAGACCGTCGACATGGCGATCAAGAAGGGCTCGATCGGCCCTTCCGTCATCGACATCGCCAAGCTTTACGCCCAGACGGGCATGTTCACCTATGATCCGGGTTTCACCTCTACGGCGAGCTGCGAGTCGCAGATCACCTATATCGACGGCGACGAGGGCGTGCTGCTCTATCGCGGGTACCCGATCGAGCAGCTCGCCGAGCATGGCGACTTCCTCGAGACCTGTTATCTGCTGCTGGAAGGCGACCTGCCGACTGCCGCGCAGAAGGCCGATTTCGACTATCGCGTGACGCGCCACACCATGGTCCACGAGCAGATGGCCCGCTTCTTCCAGGGTTTCCGCCGCGATGCGCATCCGATGGCGGTCATGGTCGGTTCGGTCGGCGCGATGTCGGCCTTCTATCACGACTCGACCGACATCTCCGACCCGTATCAGCGCATGGTCGCCTCGATGCGGATGATCGCGAAGATGCCGACGCTGGCGGCGATGGCCTACAAATACACGATCGGCCAGCCCTTCGTATATCCGCTGAACTCGCTCGACTACACCTCGAACTTCCTGCGGATGTGCTTCGCGGTGCCGGCCGAGGAGTACAAGGTCAACCCGGTGCTGTCGCGCGCGCTCGACCGCATCTTCATCCTGCATGCCGACCACGAGCAGAACGCTTCCACCTCCACGGTCAGGCTCGCGGGCTCGTCTGGCGCCAACCCCTTCGCCTGCATCGCAGCCGGCGCTGCCTGCCTGTGGGGTCCCGCCCATGGCGGCGCCAACGAAGCGGCCCTGCAGATGCTGCAGGAGATCGGCTCGGTCGAGAACATTCCGAAATTCATCGCCAAGGCGAAGGACAAGAACGACCCCTTCCGCCTGATGGGCTTTGGCCACCGCGTCTACAAGAACTACGATCCGCGCGCCAAGATCATGCAGAAGACCACGCATGAGGTGCTGGCCGAGCTCGGCATCAAGGACGACCCGCTGCTCGACGTGGCGATGGAGCTGGAGCGGATCGCGCTGCACGACGAGTATTTCATCGAAAAGAAGCTCTACCCGAATATCGACTTCTATTCCGGCATCACCCTGAAGGCGATGGGCTTCCCGACCTCGATGTTCACGGCGCTGTTTGCACTGGCGCGCACCGTCGGCTGGATCGCGCAGTGGAAGGAGATGATCGAGGATCCGTCCCAGCGCATCGGCCGCCCGCGCCAGCTCTATACCGGCTCGCCGGCGCGCGACTACACCCCGATCGGCCGTCGCTGACGCGGTCGTCAGGCCAGCTCAAGGGCTGCAGGGCCGCGGCGTCAGCGCGCCGCGGCCTTTTCGCTTTCAGGGCCGGTCGGGCCCGTTCTGAAGAACGGCAAGAGCTGCTGCTACAGCCTTCGCGGCAGGGTTCGGGCCCGCCGCCGCCATGATCGTCTCGACCTCGGCGAAGCCGGCAAGCTGGCCGGCGCGGGCTGGACCTTCGGCAATCGCGGCCAGCAGATGGCTTGCGAGCGCATCAGCCGTCACCATGTCCTGGATGAATTCCGGCACGGCGCTGCGGCCCAGAATCAGGTTCGGCAGAATCACGGTCGGCAGCTTGATCAGGCGCCTGGCGATGGCGGCTTCCCAGTTCGCGCCGCGATAGGCGGCGACCGTCGGCACCTGAGCCAGGGCCAGTTCGAGCGTGACCGTGCCCGATGCCGCCAGCGCAGCGCGCGCGGAGCGGAAGGCGGCGAGCTTGGCCGCCTCTCCCGTCACGATCTCCGGCCTGACAGGCCACTGCGCCGTGATGTCTCCGATCAGCGCCGCCAGATGCGGGACTGCAGGCAGGACAAAGCGCGCACCCGGCAAAGCGGACGCCACCCTGGCGATCGCCTCGCCGAAAACCGGCATCAGGTGGTTGATCTCGGAGCGGCGGCTGCCGGGCAGGATCAGGACGAGTGGGCTGTCGGAATCGGCGCGCCGGGCTGCCTCGTCCGCGTCGGGCCGCATCTCGCCAAGGCGCTCCATCAGCGGATGGCCGACATAGACGGTATCGGGACCATGCAGCCGTGCAAGGGCCGCCGGCTCGAACGGCAGAAGCGCCAGGATGCGGTCGACATGCGGCGTCATCCGCTTCGCCCGGCCCGGTCGCCAGGCCCAGACGCTGGGGCAAACCCAATGGACGATCGGGATCGACGGGGCGCGCTTGCGCAGTTTTTTCGCCACGCGCAGCGAGAAATCAGGCGCGTCGATGGTCAGCAGAAGGTCCGGCGCGAAGGCTGCGACGCCACGCGCAGCATCCTCTATCCGCCGCAGCAGCAGCGGCAGGCGGGCGATCACCGGGCCGAAGCCCATCACGGCGATATCAGCCTGCGGGAACAGTGGGGCGAGCCCGGTCTCGACCAACCCCGGCCCGCCGACCCCCGCCATCACCAGTTCCCGCTCGCCGAGCCGCTCACGCAGAGCCCCGACGAAGCGGATGGCCAGCGCATCGCCCGAGGCCTCGCCCGCGACGATCGCCAGCCGGAAGGGACGGCTCACGCGACGCCCTCGATGAAGATGTTCTGGCGGTCGGCGAGCGCGCCCAATGCCGCCGCATCGCCGACCAGCACCTGCCCGGCGCGCAAGCCGATGCCGGCCAGGCCGGCTTCGACGACATGTTCGAGCGTTCGCGAGCCGATCGCCGGCATGTCCACCCGCAGATCCTGGCCCTGCTTGGGCGCCTTGACGAGGACGCCGTCGCCCTTGGCGAATTTGAGCCGGCCGGACGCGACCATCCCGGCGACGCGCGCGATCATGGCGTCGGTGCCTTCTGCCGCCTCGATCGCGATGACGCGGTGGTCGGCGAGGATGGCGGCCTGCCCGACATCGAAGGGCGACAAGGCCGACAGCAGCGAAAAGCCGCGCTGGATCAGTGCTTTCTGCTCGGTTGTTGCAGTTCGCCGGCCGAGAGCGCCGGCTTGTGCCGTGAGCTCCGGCGCGATCGCGGCCGGGCCATGGACGCGAAAGCCCTGCGCCTCGAAGAATTGGACGACGCCGCGCAGCAGATGGTCGTCGCCGCCTTTGAAGGCCCGGGCGAAATGCGGCAGGTATTTCAGCGTCGACGCCTCGGGCCGGAGTCCGCCAAAGCTGGGCCGTGGCAGCGAGCCGAGCATGACGAGGTCGCCGATCTCGCGCCGGCGCAGCACCTCGAGCAGGCGGCCGAGTTGCCCGAGCCGGAACATCTGAATCTCCGCCGATGCGAAGGCGTGGGGATCGGCCGCGCCGTCCAGCCCCGCGACGAAGACGGCGTTGCCGCGATCTGCCGCCAGCCGCGCCAGCAGCGGCGGATAGTCCCCGCCACCCGCGATAATGGCGAGCGGCCCGCGCATCGGCGCAGCTGCGCGATCAGGGTTCACCGGTCGGCGGTGTTGACGTCATGGGGAACGCAGATCGCGCGTTCGCCGCCATTGCGGATGAAGTCGAGGATCTCGTGGATCAGCGGATGCGAGGCGAACTCGCCCGCGACATCCTCGACGCGCTCCGACAAGGTGCCCTCATCGGCGAAGAGCAGCCGGTAGGCGCGGCGCAACTCGTGGATCTGCTCGCGGGTGAAGCCGCGCCGGCGCAGGCCGACCAGATTCAGCCCGGCAAGATGGGCCGGGTTGTCGCGCACCATGCCGAAGGGAATGACGTCGTGCATCACGCCGGCGCCGCCGCCGATGAAGGCGTGGTCGCCGACACGGATGAACTGGTGCAGCCCGGTGCCGCCGCCGACGATGACGAAATTGCCGACCTTCACATGGCCGGCGCACATGACGTTGTTGGAGAAGATCACGCTGTCGCCGATCTCAGTGTCGTGGGCGACATGCGAGTTGGCGAGGAAAAAGCAGCGGTCGCCGACCGTCGTCTTCATGCCGCCACCCTCGGTGCCGGGGTTCATGGTCACCCCTTCGCGGATCATGCAGTCGGCGCCGATCGTCAGTGTCGACGGCTCGCCGCGATATTTCAGATCCTGCGGCGGATGGCCGATCGAGGCGAAGGGGTAGATCTTCGTGCGCGCGCCGATCGTGGTGTAGCCGGCGACGGCGACATGGCTGACGAGTTCGACGCCCTCGCCGAGTTCGACTTCAGGGCCGACCGTGCAGAAAGGACCGATGACGACGCCGGCGGCGAGGCGCGCGCGGGGATCGACGACCGACATCGGATGGATGGTGGCGCTCATAGGGCTGTCCTGATTTTCGGCGTGTCGGTGGCGGCTCAAACGACCATGGCGGAGAGATCCGCCTCGGCCACCAGCGCGCCGTCAACCCGCGCTTCGCCCCGGTAGAACCAGAGATTGCGCTTGCGCGTGATCTTGGTGAGGTGGAAGCGCAACTGGTCGCCCGGGACGACGGGCTTGCGGAACTTCGCCTTGTCGATCGTGGTGAAGAGCACGCTGGTCACGCCAGCATCGACGCTGCCGCGCGCATTGACGACCAGCACGCCGGCAGTCTGGGCCATGGCCTCGATCATCAGCACGCCGGGGAAGACCGGCTGGCCGGGGAAATGGCCGGTGAACTGCGGCTCGTTGATGGTGACGTTCTTGATGCCGATGCCCGATTCGTCGCCGTTGATCTCGACGACTCGGTCGACCAGCAGAAACGGATAGCGATGCGGGATGCAGGCCATGATCTTCTGGATATCGGCTACGCCCAGCGCCGTCTTCGGATCGTTCATCGTGTCCTGATCTCCCAAACGGGCCGTGGCCTGGCCCGGCCCATCCCTTCACCGTCGCGATCCAGTCGCGCTCTCTTGACCGTCACGCAACATGCTATCGCCGCCGATGTGCCGGAAAGACCACCCGCCCGGCAAGACAAATCGACAGATGGCGGATGCAGGCCGCTCGATACGAACGGATTCAGCCTTCCGGACGATCCGTCGTCTTGCCACGTCTGGCGACGAGCAATTTGAGAAAGGCGCTCTCGCGCGCCCAGGCCAGCCCCGGCTGTGCGGGCGAGCCGCCATAGCGCGCGCCGCGCGGAACGTCGCCGGTAACGCCGCTCTGGGCCGCGACCTGCGCACCCATGCCGACGGTCAGGTGGCCAGCCAGACCGACCTGGCCGCCAAGCACGACGAAATCCTCCAGCGTGGTCGAACCGGCGATGCCGACCTGGGCGACGATGACGCAATGCCTGCCGATCACGCAGTTATGGCCGATCTGGACGAGATTATCGATCTTGGTGCCTTCGCCGATGACGGTGTCGCGGCTGGCGCCTCGGTCGATGCAGGTATTGGCGCCGATCTCGACATCGTCCTGGATGATGACGCGGCCGATCTGCGGCACCTTCATGTGCCCTTTCGGGCCCATGGCGAAGCCGAAGCCGTCCTGACCGATCCTTACGCCCGGATGGATGATGACGCGGTTGCCGATCAGCGTGGATTGCAGGGTGGCGCCGGCTCCGATGGCGCAATCGCGCCCGATCCGGACCTGCGGCCCGATCACGGCATGCGACTGGACGACGGTGCCCGCGCCGATCTCCGCCCCGGGGCCGATCACGGCGCCTGGATCGACGCTGACCCCGGCCTCCAGAACAGCCGTTGCGTGGACGAACGCGCCCGGCGCCACGCCGCCCTGCGATCCAAAGACCGAGCCGGGGCTCAACGCCTGCGGAAACAGCCGGGCCAGAACCTTTGCGAAGATATGATAGGGAACCGGAGTGACCAACGCGACCGATCCGGCCGGAACGCGGGCTGCAAAACGAGGCGAGACCAGGCACAGGCCAGCCTTTGTTGCGGCCAGCGCATCGGTATATTTGGCATTGTCCATATAGGCGAGGTCGTCAGGTCCCGCCGTCTCGAGCGGCGCGACGCCTGCGATGCGGCGCGCGGGATCGATGCCTTCAGGCAGCGCGACGCCGGACATGGCGGCGACTGCGCCGAAATCGAGCGCGGTCGCGGCCGGAAAGAAGTGTGGCTCTGACATCAGGGAAGGTCCGGGGCGGGACGCCAGAGCGCCCCGCCGCGTCAGAAGCGCGTGCCGCCCGAGAAGCGGAAGGCCTGCAGACGGTCGCCGCCAGTTTTCTGGCCGGTCGCCACGTTGATCTGACCATCGTCCTTCGACAGCGCGAAAGCGTAGTCGAAGCGGATCGGCCCAAGCGGCGACTGCCACAGAAGGCTCGCGCCGACCGACGAACGAATGACGTTCTTGTCGCGTACGCAGGCGACGTTGCTCTGACCGAACGGACCACCCGTCGATGCGACGTTGAACTGCCTGGCTTCAGAGCCAGTCGGGCAAACCTGCGCGGTGGTGATCGACTTGGAGCCGCCGTCATAATTGAACAGCGTGCCAGCATCTGCGAAGATCGCACCGCGCAGTCCAAGGTCGCGCGGCAGGCCGAAGATCGGGAACTGGATCTCCACCGAACCGCCGAAATAGGTCGTGCCGCCGAGCGCGTTCGCCGTCGGATCGTTCAGCACGTCGCGCGGGCCGATGCCAGACGGCGCGAAGCCGCGAACCAGCGTCGGTCCGAGGAAGTAGTGGTCGATCATGCGCAGATTGCCGCTGGTGGCCTGCACATGGCCAGCCTGGCCGCGGATGAAGCCGACGACGTCGTCGAAGATTTCGCGGTAGTAGCGCGCATCGGCCGAAACGCGCAGGAACTTCGAATCGCCGCCGACACCGGCGAACTCAGGCTTCAGCTCGGCGACGAAGCCGTTGCGAGGAATCTGCACGTTGTCGAGCGAGTTGTAGTTGAAATTCACGCCGACGAGCGAGGTCAGGGTCGTGCCCTGCGCTTCCTTGACCGCGATCGTCGCCTCGCCATTGGTCACGCAGTTGAACTGGCCGCTCAGCGGCAGGCCCGAGCCGAGCGTGCCCGGCGTCACGCCGACGAGCGGCCGCGTGCAATCGTTGAACGGATTGGCGGTCGTGTTCGGGATTTCGATCTCGGTCGTGTAGATCGAATAGCGCGGCGTGATCGAGAACTCTTCCGTGATCGGGAAGGTCGCGCGGATCTGGCCACCCGTCACACGGCTCTCGAAGCGGCCGGTGTTGTAGTTGTCGTTGAACTTCGAGAACAGATCGAAGCCGGCCGCGATGCGCCGTCCGAGGAAGTAGGGCTCGGTGAAGGAGAAGTCGATGCCCTTGCTGCGCTGGCCGAGCGTGCCCGCGATACGGACGAACTGGCCACGGCCGAGGAAGTTCGATTCCGACAGCGAGACCTCGCCGATGACGCCGTCGGAGGTGGAGTAGCCGCCGGCGATCGAGAACGAGCCGGTCGCCTTGTCCTCGACGTCCATGTTGACCACCACGCGATCGGGCGCGCTGCCCGGTTCGTTGGTGATGCGGACCTTGGTGAAGAAGCCGAGATTGGTCAGCCGGCGTTCGGCGCGGTCAATCAGGACCTTGTTGTAGGCGTCGCCTTCGCCGAGATCGAGTTCGCGGCGCACGACGTAGTCGCGAGAGCGCGTGTTGCCGCGCACGTTGATGCGCTCGACATAGACGCGCGGACCCTCATCGACGACGTAGGTGATGCCGATCAGCCGGCCGGCGGCGTCACGGTCGCCGCGCGGGCGAACCTGGGCGAAGGCGTAGCCGCGGCGCGAGACCTCGGTGGTGAGGCTGACCAGCGACTTCTCGACCGCCTCGGCATTGTAGGTATCGCCGGCGGAGGTCGCGACGAGACGCTGCAGCGCGTTCGGGTCGAGGTCGCGCAGCCGGGAATCGACCGCCACATTGCCGACGCGGTATTGCGGACCTTCGTCCACGGCGATGTCGATGACCCAACCCTGGGCGGTATCGTCGAAACGCGCCGTGTTCGACACGATCTGGAAATCGGCATAGCCGTTCTTCAGATAGAAGCGCCGGACCAGTTCGAGATCGGCCGAGATGCGGTCGGCGTCATAGACGTCCGAGGTCTTGATGAAGCTGAGGAAGTTCGATTCGGTCGACTGCATCAGCCCGCGCAGGCGGCCGGAGGAATAGGTGCCGTTGCCCGAGAAGTTGATGCTCTTGATGCCGGTCTTGCCGGTCTCGACGATTGTGAAAACGACGTCAGGCCGGCCGTTCGGCAGAGGCGCGACACGGGCCGTGACCGACGACGCGCCATAGCCGGAGCGCCGATAGGCCTCCTTGATCCGCTCGACGTCTGAATCGAGCAGCGCCTGGCTGATCGGGCCGCGCGCCTTGGTCTGCACGAGTTGGGAAAGCTGGTCGCTCTTGACGCGGCGGTTGCCCTCGAAGGCGACGCGATTGATGGTGTCGTTCTCCTGCACGGAGATGACGGTCTGCGAGCCGCGACGGCTGACCTGCACGCTGGAGAACAGACCTGTCGATAGCAGGTTCTGGCGAACCTCCTGCGGGCCGCCCTGGTTGGCGTAGGAGCGGATCGTCTCCGCATCGACGCGCCTGTTGCCTTGGACAATCACAGCCTGTGCGAACGCCACGCCGCCACTGACGGCCAGCATGAAGGCCGAAAGTCCGACTGATCGAGAGAGCCGCGTCTTGAAGGGCAGGCTCTTTTGGGTCGACGTCATCGGGTCGCCTATTCCATCTCTAAGGTCGCCACCCCAAGCGGGGGTTCCGGCCACTAAGCCGAAGCTCGGGAACTTTGCAGTCCAATCGCTTCTACAAAGTTTCCCGCAGGGTGCAAACCGGGTTTGTCGTTAACAAAATATTTTTAAACCCCGCGTGGCCATGCGGCCACGCGGCTTGCCGTTATTTTGCCGCAAATTGGCGGCCGCGCGGCCCGCCAGGCCCTCAAAGCAGTGATTTTACGTGAACGAGGTCGTTCCAGGTCACGAAAAGCATCAACATCAGAACGAGGCCGAGCCCGAAGCGGAAGCCGAGTTCCTGCGCCTTGTCGCTCAGCGGGCGGCCGCGCAGGGCCTCGATGCCGTAAAACATCAGGTGGCCGCCATCCAGCATCGGCACGGGAAGCAGATTCATCAGGCCGATCGAGACGGAGAGAATCGCGGCGAGGTTGATCAGCGCCATGATGCCGCCGCTTGTGGCGACGAGGCCCGAAACCTGGGCGATCCGGATCGGTCCCGAAAGCTGGTCGGTCGATTCCCGCCCGGTCACCAGCTTGGCGACGTAGTCGTAGGTGCGGTCGACCACATACCAGGTCTCGGACAGGCCGGTCTTGAGCGCCTCCAGCGGCCCGTAGCGCTGCGTCGTCCAGTCCTCGGCCTTGCGCGAGGCCTGGACGCCGATCACGCCGATACGCTGCTTGCCGAGCGGAGTCGATGTCTCGACGAGGCTTGGCGTCACCGGCAGCGTCAGTCGGCTGCCGGCGCGCTCGACTGTGATCTGGAGCACGTCGTCGGGGCGGCCCGAGACGGCGCGCTGCATGTCGTTGAAGCTGGTGATCGGGCTGCCGTCGATGGACAGGATGAGATCGCCGGCGCGGATGCCGCCGCGCTCGGCGGCGCTGCCGGCGACGACCTGCTCGATGCGCGGAATCAGCACCTGCTTGCCGAAGAAGAAGACGGTTCCGGCAAAAATCACGATCGCCAGCAGGAAATTCGCGATCGGCCCCGCCGCGACGATGGCCGCGCGCTCTCCGATCGACTGGGCCGGGAAGGAGCGTTCGCGCTCCCGCTCGCTCATCCGCGAGACCTCGGCATTGTCGGGCGCGCTCGCGGCGTCGGCATCGCCGGAGAACTTCACATAGCCGCCGAGCGGGATCAGCGCGAAGCGCCAGCGCGTGCCATGCCTGTCGTCGAAACCGAAGATCTCGCGGCCGAAGCCGATCGAGAACACCTTCACATCGACGCCGCACCAGCGGCCAACGAGGAAGTGGCCGAGTTCATGGACGAAGACGACGACCGTCAGCACGAACAGGAAAGGCAGCAGATAGGTCAGCAGAAAGCCGCCCGCGCCCGTGATCGCCGCCGCAATGTCCATCATCGTCTCCAGAACTGCCTCAGCGGCGGATCGTCCCGAACCCGCTCATCCGAGCAGCTAGCGCAGGATTCGTGCGAAAAAACGACCATACGTCCATCCGCGTCGCGCCTTAGGTGACAGTCGCGGCAGCGTGGGGCAAGAGCGCCAGGGCGCGTTTTCTCGCCTCTTGGTCAATGGCGAGTGCCGCGGCGACATCGGCAGGCGACGCCTGATCGGCGAACGCCATGGCGCAGACCTGCTCGACCAGCCGTGCGATGCCCGGAAACGGGATGCGCCCGGCGAGAAAGGCCGCGACCGCGACCTCGTTGGCCGCGTTCAGGACCGCCGGGCTCGCCCCTCCCGCCCGCAGCGCCGCGATCGCCAGACCGAGCGCCGGAAAGCGCGCGAGGTCCGGCCGTTCGAAACTCAGCGGAGCGGTCTTCGCCAGATCGAGAAAACGCGCCGGCGGCGCATCGAGCCGGCCGTCGATCCCGAGGAATGGGCGGCGGCGACGCGCATGTCGGGCAGGGCCATGCCGGCGCTGACCGAGCCGTCGCGAAAGGCGATCAGCCCGTGGACGATCTGCTGCGGATGCACCAGCACCTCGAGCTGGTCGGGCCGGACCCCGAACAGGAAACAGGCCTCGATCAACTCCAGCCCCTTGTTCATCATGCTGGCCGAATCGATCGTGATCTTGGTGCCCATCGCATAGTTGGGGTGGTTCAGCGCCTGCTCGGGCGTCGCGGCCGCGATCTGGTCGGCGCTCCAGGTCCGGAACGGACCGCCCGACGCCGTCAGGATCATGCTGGCGATCGACGAGACCGGCTCGGCGCCCAGCACCTGGAACAGCGCGTTGTGCTCTGAATCGAGCGGCAGGATGCGCGCGCCGACCGCCTGCGCGCGGGCCATCACGGCCGCGCCCGCGCAGACCAGGCTCTCCTTGTTGGCGAGCGCCACGATCCGGCCCGGCGTCAGCGCGGCGAACGTCGCCTCAAGACCGGCCGCGCCCGAGATCGCGCTGACGACGATGTCGCTCTCCATCGCGACGGCCTCGAGCACGGCCGAGCGCCCTGCCCCGCAGGCTATGCCGGTTCCCGACAGCGCCTCGGCGAGCGCGGGACCGGCATCCTCGTCGGCCAGCGCAGCGAAGCGCGCGCCGGTCTCGACCGCGACGCGGGCCAGCGCTGAGGCGTCGCGACCGCCGACCACCGCAATGAGGCCGAACCGTTCGGGGTTTTCGGCTACGACATCGCGCGTCGAGCGGCCGATCGAGCCCGTCGCGCCCAGAAGGGTGACGGTGCGGCGCATGCCTGTCTCAGCCATCGACATGCGAGAGGAAGAGGGCAAGGCCTGCAAAGACAAGCACAGCCCAGTAGCCGTCGAGCCGGTCGAGGAAGCCGCCATGGCCGGGGATCAGCCGGCTCGAATCCTTGGCCCCGAAGCGGCGCTTGATCGCCGATTCGAACAGATCGCCGGCCTGGCTGACGATCGAGGCGAAGAGCGAGGCGGCGATCGCGGTCCATGGTCCGACCAGCGTGGATGCAGCAGGCGTCAGCCACCAGATCGCAAAACCGCCGAGCAGTCCCGCTAGCGTGCCGCCGAGCGCTCCAGACCAGGTCTTCTTCGGACTGACGCTGGGCATCAGCTTGGGCCCGCCGAGCCGCCGCCCGGTGAAATAGGCCGCGATATCCGTCAGCCAGACCACGGCGAAGCTCCAGATGATCAGCGCCAGGCCGAGTTCCGGCACGCCGCGCAGCGCCGGCCCGATCAGGGCGAAGGCGAGCGCATAGGCGACGCCACAGGCTTCCAGCAAGCGGCGATCGACGACCAGCGGAGTCAGGACCGCGCCGATCAGCGCGGCCAAAGCCGCGACGCCAGCCAGCGCCGCGGCGCTGACCGGGACGAAGCCGAGCGCCAGCCCCGCCAGCGCCACACCGATGCCGCCGGGCGCCGCATTGCGACGGCTGACGATGGAAAGCCATTCATAAGCGACGAGACCGGCGACCGCCGTCCAGACCAGCCGGAACGGCCAGCCGCCCCACCACGTCGTCAGCAGCACGCCGATCGCCAGCACGAGGGCGGAGACGATTCTGAGCCTGAGTTCGCTCGCGCCCGGTCTGGCGTCGCTGGAGTTCGGCTGGCCGGGAAGCGGAGCGTTCACGCCGCGCCAACATTGCGGTCGTCGGCCTCGCCGAGCCCGCCGAAGCGGCGCTCGCGCCGGCGGAACTCGGCCAGCGCCTCCTCCAGAGCCGCCTTGTCGAAGTCGGGCCAGAGCACGGGCGTGAAGACGAACTCGGCATAGGCGGCCTGCCAGAGCAGGAAATTCGAGATGCGCGTCTCGCCCGAGGTGCGGATCACCAGTTCGGGGTCTGGCAGGTCGGCGGTGTCGAGATAGTCGTCGAGCAGCGCTTCGGTGATCGCCTCGGGCTTCAGGCGGCCGGCTGCGGCTGCCTCGGCCATGCGCCGGGCGGCGCGGGCGATCTCGTCGCGCGAGCCGTAGTTGAAGGCGACGACCAGCGTCATGCCGTCATTGCCGCGCGTCAGGGTTTCGGCCCGCTCGATCAGCATGCGCAGATCGGGCGCGAGATCATCTCGGCCGCCGATGATGCAGACGCGGACGCCCGACTCGTGCAGCTCGGCGAGGTCGTTCTCGACGAAGCGCTTGAGCAGACCCAGTAGAAAGGAGACCTCTGCTTGCGGACGCCGCCAGTTCTCGGTCGAGAAGCTGTAGAGCGTCAACACCCTGACGCCGAGTTCGCCGGCGTTCCTGACCGTGCGGCGCAGCGCCTCCAGACCGCGGCGATGGCCTTCCTGCCGTGGCAGCCCGCGCTGCTTTGCCCAGCGGCCATTGCCATCCATGATGATGGCGACATGGGCCGGCGAGGCATGCACTGGACCTGCGCTCCGTTCCGGCTGGCGGTGGCCTGCTGACATTCCTTGAATCCCGTTCGGCCTGCCCCGGATGAACGCCGCAGGTGTCATCCCGCGCGCCTCTGGCGCGCTTCGCGCCAGATCGATCTGGAGCATGTTCTGATCGCAAAAGTGGTGTCCACTTTTGCGGAACATGCTTGAGCGATCAGACGCTCAGGATTTCCTTTTCCTTCGTCGCCAGCGCCTGGTCGATCTCGACGATATGCTGATCGGTCGCCTTCTGCACGAGGTCTGACTGGTGGGTCACGTCGTCCTTGGTGAAGGCGCCGTCCTTTTCCACCTTCTTGATAATGTCGATGGCGTCGCGGCGGACATGGCGCACGGCGATCTTCGATTCCTCGGCATATTTATGCGCGACCTTCACCATCTCCTTGCGGCGCTGCTCGTTCAGCTCCGGGATGCGGATGCGCAGCACAGCGCCTTCGGTCTGCGGGTTCAAGCCGAGATCGGATTCGCGGATCGCCTTTTCGACGGCGTTGACCATGCTCCGATCCCAGACCTGCACGCTGAGCAGGCGCGCTTCCGGCACGCTGACTGTCGCGAGCTGGCTGAGCGGCGTGCGCGCGCCATAGGCCTCGACCTGGATCGGATCGAGCATATTGGCCGATGCCCGCCCGCTGCGCAGCGAGGCGAGATCGCCCTTGAAGGAGGTGACGGCGCCGTCCATGCGGCGCTTCACGTCGGCGAGATCGAATGTCGTCTGGGCCATCGTCTTCAAGACCTTGGAGTTTATACGAAACCGGGCGCGACCATGGCGGCGGGGCCGCAAAGGGTCAAGGTTTTCATCTTACAGGCACTTGGTCACGGCGTCACATAGGTCGCCCTGCCCTCGCCGCGCAGGACGGCGGCCAGCGCCCCCTTTTCCGCGATGGAGAACACGACGATGGTGAGGCCGGCGTCGCGGGCGAGCGCGAAGGCGGCGGTGTCCATCACCTTGAGATCGCCCCTGATCGCCTCGGCGTGGGTCAGCGTCTCGTAGCGCGTCGCCAAGGGGTCGGTCTTCGGGTCGGCGGTGTAGACGCCATCGACCTGCGTCGCCTTGAGCAGATGGCTGCAGCCCAGTTCGGCGGCGCGCAGGGCCGCGCCCGTATCGGTGGTGAAATAGGGGTTGCCCGTGCCGCCGCCCAGCACGACGACCTTGCCATGGCTGAGATGGTCGAGCGCGCGCTTGCGGGCATAGCTCTCGCACAGCGAAGGCATCGGCACGGCCGACATGGCGCGAGCAGGCGCGCCGGCGCTCTCGATCGCATGCTCGAGCGCCAGCGCGTTCATCACCGTGCCTAGCATGCCGATCGAATCGGCGCTGGTGCGATCGAGCCCCTTGTTCAGGCCCTGCACGCCGCGAAAGAAATTGCCGCCGCCGACGACGATGGCGATCTCGACCCCCTCGCGCGCTGCGTGAGAAATGTCGTCGGCGAGAGCCGTCAGCGTGCCGCCGTCGAGGCCAGATCCTGCTTGTCCCGCAAGGGCTTCGCCGGAGAGCTTCACGAGGACGCGTTTGGGTCTCATCGATCGTCTCCCGGTCTCACCGCCTGATACAGCGCCGATTCGCCGCCGCACGAAGTCTTCTTACAAAAAAGGCCGCGCGGGGCGCGGCCTTTTGATGATGCTATCAACCGCCAAATCAGCCGGTCGTGCCGCCGGCGGCCGCGACCTCGGCCGCGAAATCCTGCTCTTCCTTCTCGATGCCCTCGCCGAGCGCAAAGCGCGCGAATCCGGTCAGCGCGACGGGCGCGCCGACCTTGCCTTCGCTCTCCTTGAGCACCTGGCCGACCGACTTCGAGCCGTCATGGATGTAGGCCTGCTCCAGCAGGCAATATTCCTTGGCGTAGCTCTTCAGGCCGCTCTCGGTGATCTTGGCCAGAACATGCTCGGGTTTGCCGGCGTTCTTCTCGGCCAGGATCGCCTTCTCGCGCGCCAGCACCTCGGGATCGACCGAGGCGAGATCGAGTGCGATCGGGTTGGTGGCGGCGACATGCATGGCGAGCTGGCGGCCGAGCAGGCTGAGCTCCTCGGCCTTGCCGGTCGATTCCAGCGCGACGATGACGCCGATCTTGCCGAGACCGTCCGCGACTGCGCCATGGACATACTGGCCGATCACGCCGGCCGAAACCTTCAGCGAGGCGACGCGGCGCAGCGTCATGTTCTCGCCGATGGTGGCGATAGCGTTGGCGATAGCGTTCGCGACCGTGCCGCCGCCGGGATAGTGATGGGCAAGCACAGCCTCGGCATCGCCGCCGCGCTCCAGCGCGACGTTGGCGATGCCATGGGCCATGGCCTGGAATTCGAGGTTGCGGGCGACGAAGTCGGTCTCCGAGTTCAGCTCGATGACGACTCCCTGATGGCCGGAGACGGAGACCGCGACGAGACCTTCGGCGGCGACGCGGCCGGCCTTCTTGGCGGCCTTGGCGAGGCCCTTGGTGCGCAGCCAGTCGATCGCGGCTTCGATGTCGCCATCGACGGCCGTGAGCGCGGTCTTGCAGTCCATCATGCCCGCGCCGGTCTTGTCGCGGAGTTCCTTCACCATGCCGGCGGTGATCGCTGCCATTTTCTTTGTCCTTGTCGTCGCGTGCTGCGTGCGTGACGCGATGCAGCAACAGAATATGATGCGAGGCGTCCCGTGACGGGGAAACGCCGACGCTCCGTTTCCGGCCGTCGGCGCGTCCTCGACATCAGTCGAGACTATTCATGTGCGACGCGCTTGTGACGCGTCGCCAAAATCGGCTCAGGCGTCGGCGAGTTCGCGCGCCTGGGCGACCCAGCCGTCGCGCTCGATGCGGCCGGCGAGCTTCAGGTCGTGATCGACCTTGGTCACATCGGACGGCGCCATTGCGGCGAACTGCCAGAAGTGGAACAGGCCGCCATCATTGAGCTTCTGCACCAGCTCGGGCCCCATGCCCGACAGCTTCATCAGGTCGTCGGGCGCGCCGCGCGGAGCGGTCAGCAACTCGAAAGCGACGATCGCGGGAGCATCGGCGTCGACGGGCGCATCGACGGCGACCGGCTCGGCCACAGCCTCCTCGACGACCGGCGCAACCAACGCGCCGATATCCTCGCCACGGTCGCCCGAGGCGCGGCCGATGCCGTCGATCGCAGACCGGGCGACCAGATCGCAATAGAGCGCGATGGCGCGGCCGGCGTCGTCATTGGCCGGGACCGGGAAGGTGATGCCGTCGGGATCGGAGTTCGAATCGATGATGGCCGCGACCGGAATGCCGAGGCGCTGGGCCTCCTTGATCGCGAGCGCTTCCTTGTTGGTGTCGATGACGAAGATCATGTCGGGCGTGCCGCCCATGTCCTTGATGCCGCCGAGCGCCTTTTCAAGCTTGTCGCGCTCGCGCGCCAGCATCAGGCGCTCCTTCTTGGTCAGGCCCGTGCCGCCGCCCGAGAGCAACTCGTCGACCTTGCGCAGGCGCTGGATCGAGGCCGAGATGGTCTTCCAGTTGGTCAGCATGCCGCCGAGCCAGCGGGAGTTGACATAATACTGGGCCGAGCGCTTGGCGGCGTCGGCGATGGAGTCCTGCGCCTGGCGCTTGGTGCCGACGAAGAGAACGCGGCCGCCGCGGGCGACCGTGTCGGACACCGCCTGCAGGGCGCGCGACAGCATCGGCACCGACTGCGAGAGATCGAGAATGTGGATGTTGTTGCGCGTTCCGAAGATGAACGGCGACATTTTCGGGTTCCAGCGATGTGACTGGTGGCCGAAATGCGCGCCGGCTTCAAGAAGCTGGCGCATGGTGAAATCGGGCAGTGCCATGGTGGTGTTCGTCCTTACCGGTTGAGCCTCTGGGGTGCGAATGAACGAGGCATAAGCTGCCAAGCCACCGGAACGCCTTTCGGATTAAAGACGGTGCTCCCCATGTGGAATGGGGTGGGCCATATAGCGGATGGGGCGGGAATGCAAGGCTGGCCGTGCCGCTCGCGACGGCAGCGCGTGATCGGCCTGTTCACCCCAACCCGAGTTCGCCCAGCACGCGCCGCTCGATCTCGGCCTTGGGCAGATCCACGGGCACGACCAGCGGGCGCTCGTCCTCGCCCGGCTCCTCGAGCGCGGCGAACTGGCTGTCGAGCAGGGCCGGCGGCATGAAGTGATGCTGGCGGGCCGCCATGCGGGCGCCGATCAGCTCGCGCGAGCCTTTCAGATAGACCAGCGCGACGTCCGGGCGATCGCCGACGATGACGTCCCGGTAGCGCTTCTTGAGCGCCGAGCAGGTGACGATGCCGTTTTTGCCGGTGGCGCGCAGATCGTCGATCCAGGTCGCGATCGCAGCTAGCCAAGGCTTGCGGTCATCATCGTTCAACGGGGTGCCGCCCGACATTTTCGCGACGTTCTCGGGCGGGTGGAACGAGTCGGCGTCGCGGAAGGGCCAGTTGAGGCGCTTGGCGAGCCGCTCGCCGAGCGAGGTCTTGCCGGAGCTGGCGACGCCCATGACAACGATGACGGCAGGGCGAGCCGGCCTGGTGTCGATCGAAGCCACCGTTCAAGCCTTATCGGACGCCAGCGGGATCGGATCCGCCCCGACCGCGACGGGACCGATAGGAACGACCGTCCCGGGCTTCGGCTCGACATGGCCGCCAAAGCCGGCGCGCATCGCTGAGAGCACCTTTTCGGCGAAGGTGTGGTCCTTGCGCGAACGGAAGCGGGTGTAGAGCGAGGAGGTCAAAACTTCGGCCGGCGTGGCGGTCTCGATCGCGGCCTGAACGGTCCAGCGGCCCTCGCCGGAGTCGGAGACGTTGCCCGAATAGGATGACAGGTCCTCGTCGGCCGCCAGAGCCTCTGCGGTGAGGTCGAGCAGCCAGGAGGTGACGACCGAGCCGCGCCGCCAGACCTCCGAAATCTCCGCCACGTCGAAATCAAAGCCGTATTCCGGCGGCAGGCCTTCCTTGGCCGAGGCGTTGCGCAGCAGGTCGAAGCCTTCGGCAAACGCCTGCATCATGCCGTATTCGATGCCGTTATGAATCATTTTGACGAAGTGCCCGGCCCCGACCGGGCCGCAATGCAGATAGCCCTGTTCGCTCGTCGGGTTGCGGCCGTCGCGATGCTTCGTCGGCTCGATCTCTCCCTTGCCCGGCGCCAGAGCCTGATAGATCGGCTCCAGCCGCCCGAAGGCCTGCCGGTCGCCACCGACCATCAGGCAATAGCCGCGATCGAGCCCATGCACGCCGCCCGAGGTGCCGACATCCATATAGTGGATGCCCTTGGCCGCAAGCTCCCGCCCGCGCCGGACATCGTCCTTCCAGAAGGCGTTGCCGCCGTCGATCAGCGTGTCGCCGGGCTGGAGCATCGTGGAGAGTTCGGCCAGCGTCGCCTCGGTGATCGCGCCGGCCGGCAGCATCACCCAGATCGCGCGAGGCGCGGTCAGTTTCGCGACCATGTCCTTCAGGTCGGATGCGACGACGGCTCCATCGGCGGCCAATGCCGCGCCCGGCTTGGGATCGCGGTCATAGACCACGCAATCATGCCCGGCGCGCATCAGCCGGCGCACGATGTTGGCGCCCATGCGGCCGAGGCCGACCATTCCAAGCTGCATCGTCTCGACCCTTCATCCACGCCAGCCGGCGCGATACTCGAAAATCCGTCAGAGCGCTTCTCGCATTCCGGCGGCCTCGGCGACAAGCCAGTCGCGCAGCAGCGCGAAGGCCGGGCTCGGCGGACGGTCGGCGGGATAGGTCAGCCAGTAGCCATGGCGGCTGCGAAAGCCGAGACCGGCGGGGTTTGCGAGCTGGCCGCCCGCCAGTTCCTCGCCGACCAGGGCGCGCGGGACGAGCGCGAGCCCCTGCCCGGCTATCGCGGCCCGAATCACCAGCGCGTAGAACCCGAAGCGGATCACCCGCTGGGGCTGCAGCCCCTCGACTCCGTTGGCCTCACCGAACTCGCTCCAGCGCAGCGGCGTCTGGAAATGGTCGAGCACCGGAAAGCGCGCCACGTCGGCCGCGTCCCCGATGCCGCCAAGGCGCGCGATGGCTTCGGGCGCGCCGACCAGCGCAACGTCGCGGCCGAAGAGGTAGTCGCAGATCTGCCCCGGCCAATCGCCCTCGCCGAAGCGGAAGACCGCATCGGGCGCCTCGCTCGTCTCCTGCGTGACGAAGGTGGTGAACTGCACGTCGATCTCCGGGTGCAGCTCGGCGAAGCGCGAGAAGCGCGGCACCAGCCAGCGATCGCCGAGAATCGGCAGGACATGCAGCCGGACGCGATGCTGGGCCGGCCGGAACGGCGCAAGCCCGGCCACCGCCGACACCAACCCCGCCAGCACCGCGCGCGCCGGGCCGATGAAGGCGCGGCCGGCCTCGGTCGGCTCGAGCCCGCGCCGGTTGCGCAGGAACAGGGCCGTGCCGACGACCTGCTCCACGGCCTTGAGCTGCTTGCTGACGGCGCTCTGCGTCATGTTGAGTTCGGTCGCCGCACCCGAGCACGAGGCATGGCGCGCCACTGCCTCGACGACGCGCAGGCCGGTGGTCGATGGCAGGACATGCGGGTTGCCGCTCATGCCCGATCCTACAAGCGCGCCGCGACTGAGGCAAAGTGCTATTCCAGAATGGAATGCAGACCGGAAATCATCTCCTTTGCCGACATCGGCGCTGCGGCACTACGCTGCCCCAGCGACACCAGCGGAGATGTCCCCGTGAACCAGCCCTTGCGCCTCTGGGGCGGCCGTTTCACCGCCGAGCCCGACCCCGCGCTGACCCGGCTCTCGCGCTCCGAGCCGAGCTATTTCCGGCTCGCGCCCTATGACCTCGCCGGCTCGCGCGCGCATATCCGCGAACTCGGCCGGGCCGGGCTGCTCGACGACGCCGAGATCGCCACGGTGTTGAAGGCGATCGACGAGGTCGAAACGCAGTTTGCGGCAGGACTTGTCGAGCCCTGGGCGGAAGACGAGGACGTCCATACGTTTCTGGAGCGCGTGCTGACGCAGAAGCTCGGCCCGCTTGGCGGAAAAATCCGCGCCGGGCGCTCGCGCAACGACCAGGCGGCCAACGATCTCAAGCTGTTCCTGCGCCACCGCGCCCGCACGCTGATGGCCGATCTGCTGGCGCTGCAGGATGCGATCGTCGCGCAGTCGCTCGCTCACAGGGCGACGCCGGTTCCCGGCGTGACCCATCTGCAGGCGGCGCAGCCGATCACGTTCGGCCACCATCTGATGGCCCACGCCCAGGCCTTTTCGCGCGATGCCGGACGGCTGATCGACTGGGACAGGCGTAATGCGGTGTCGCCGCTCGGCGCGGCCGCGCTTGCCGGCTCGGCCATCGCGCTCAATCCCGAGCTTTCGGCCGAGGAGCTCGGCTATGACGGCTCGTTCGAGAATTCGGTCGATGCGGTCGGCGCACGCGACCATGTCGCGGAGTTCCTGTTCGTCGCGGCGATGCTGGCGGTCAACCTGTCGCGGCTGGCCGAGGAGATCGTGATCTGGTGCAGCCAGCCCTATCGCTGGATCTCGCTGCACGATTCCTTCGCGACCGGCTCCTCGATCATGCCGCAGAAGAAGAACCCCGACATTGCCGAACTGACGCGCGGCCGTTCGGCCCGGCTGATCGGGGGCGCGACGACGATGCTGGCGGCGCTGAAGAGCCTGCCGCTCTCCTACAACCGCGATCTCGCCGAGGACAAGAAAGCCGCTTTCGACGCCGTCGACGCGCTGGCGCTGGTGCTGCCGGCGATGGCTGGCATGATCGCGACCATGACCGTCAACACCGGCACGATGCGGGAGGCGGCTTCGCAGGGCTTCACGCTCGCCACCGAGGTGGCCGATTTCCTGGCGCGCAAGGGCGTGCCCTTCAGCGAAGGCCACGACATCACCGGCGCGCTGGTCAGGCTCTGCGAGGAGCGCGGCTGCGAACTCCACGAGATCGACGATGCCGGCCTGGCGGGCGTCGATCCGCGACTGACGCCCGACATTCGCGCCCATCTCACTCTGGAGGCCGCGCTCGATGCGCGGATGGCGCGCGGTGGCACGTCGCCTGCACGGGTCGGCGAGCAGATCGAGCGGTTGACGCAGGCGCTCGATCTGCATCGCGCCTGGGCGCTGGACTATCGGGGGCCGACGCCATGATGGAGAGAGCGACGCAGGTCCCGAGTTTCGACCCCGCCATCCTGAACCTGCCGCGCGTCGGGCGGCTGCATCTCGGGCGCTGGCTTTCTGCGGCGCTCGTGCTGCTGGCGCTGGCGCTCGTGATCAAGGCCTTCGCCGAGGGCGACATCGCCTGGAAGGTGGTGGGCCAGTTCTTCACCGCGCCGGCGATCCTTGGCGGACTGGTGAAGAACTGGCCCACCACCTTCCAGGCGATGTCGCCCTCGGCG
>JBKJSB010000189.1:0-9708 GCA_046593015.1 Allobosea sp. | reverse complement strand
AGCCCTGGCCGTCATAGTAGTTCACGCCGGTGAAGACGATGCCGAGCGAGGCGTCGCGCGTCATCGTCCAGGTCGAGTTGCGGACGAGCAGATCGACCTCGCCCGACTGCAGGGCCGTGAACCGGTCCTTGGCCGAAAGCGGGATAAACTTGACCTTGTTGGGGTCGTTGAAGATCGCCGCGGAAACCGCACGGCAATACTCGACATCGAGGCCCTGCCAGTTGCCCTGGGCATCAGGCACGCCGAAACCGGCGAGGCCGGTGTTGGAGCCGCAGTTCAGCATCCCGCGCTGCTTGACCTGCGCCAGGGTGGAAGGCGCCTGCGCCGATACCGCCGAGGCGGTGACCGCGAGCCCAAGCCCTGCGATCGCGGCTGCAAAGAACTTTTTCATCAAACTCTCTCCCGTTGAGGTGGTCTTTGGGTCGGCCTGCAGGCGATTTGTCCCCTTGATGCGACAGCCGGTTTGATCCGGCTCGCCTGCACAGAAATTAAGCGACGTCCCACCTGAGTCGATTGCCAGAGCCGTGCATGAGCGTCAAGCAAAGCCGCCCACGGCAGCGCCTCTTTCCAGCCTTCGCATCACATGCGAGTTTCAAAAGGCGGTCAAGCCTGACCAGCGCCCCTCCTGCCACCTCTCAAGCCCGCCGGTTCCATGAAAAAGCTGCCTCCGTCCGACTTCGCGCGCCTGCGCGAGAAGACCCGCCTCGTTCTGGCCGGGCGCGATCCGGCCGACAGCTACGGCTTCGTAAACCCGGCGATCGTGCGCGGCTCGACGGTGATCTATCCGAGCACCGAGGACTTTCTCGCCCGCAAGGCGCGCTACACCTACGGCACGCAAGGCAATCCGACGATCGACGCGCTGCTGGCGGCGCTCAACACAATCGAGGGCGGGGCCGGCGTGGTGGTCTGTTCATCGGGGTTGATGGCCTGCACCCTGCCGGTGCTGGCGACCCTGTCGGCCGGCGACCACATGCTCGTGACCGACAGCGTCTACCGTCCGATGCGCAATTTCTGCGACAAGATGCTGCCGCGTCTGGGCATCTCGGTCGATTATTACGATCCCGCGATCGGGGGCGACATCGGCACGCTGTTCAAGCCCAACACGAGGGCGATCTGGACCGAGGCGCCCGGTTCGCAGACCTTCGAGATGCAGGATATTCCGGCGATCGTGGCGGCCGCCCGCGCGCGCGACATCCTCGTGATGATGGACAACACCTGGGCGACGCCGCTGTTCTTCGACAGCCACAAGGCAGGCGTCGACATCTCGGTGCAGGCAGGCACGAAATACTATGCCGGCCATTCCGACGTGCTGATCGGCACCGTCTCCGCCCGCACGCCCGAACTCTACAAGCGCCTGAAGGACGCCTGGGACCTGCTCGGCATCATCATCGCGCCGGAGGACGCCTTCCTGACCCTGCGCGGCATCCGCACCATGCAGCTTCGCCTGAAGGAGCAGATGCCGGCGGGGCTGGAAATGGCGCGCTGGCTGGAACAGCGTCCCGAGGTCGCCCGCGTGCTGCATCCGGGACTGCCCTCGGATCCGGGCCACGCCCTCTGGACGCGCGATTTCACCGGCGCTTCGTCGCTGTTTGCAATCGAGTTGAAGCCGGCTTCGATGAAGGCCGTCGGCGCGATGCTGGACGGCCTGGCGCTGTTCGGCATGGGCGCGTCCTGGGGCGGCTATGAGAGCCTCGCGCTGCCCTTCGACTGCAAGCCCTACCGCACCGCGACCGTGCCGTCCTTCCAGGGGCCGACGATCCGTCTCCATATCGGGCTGGAGGATCTGGAGGATCTGAAGGCCGATCTCGACGCCGGCTTCGCCAGGCTGAGGGCGGCTGCGTGAGCATGGAAACGACGGGCGATCGGCTTGTGTTCGCCTATCTCGACGAGCCACCCTTCTGCTTTCCTGTCGAAGGTGGTGCCGCGCTGGGCTGTGATGTCGAGCTTGTCGCGGCGGCGCTTCACGAACTCGACGTTACGTCCTTCGACATGAGGCTCACGAGCTTTGCCGAATTGCTGCCGGGCTTGAGCGACGGCCGCTGGACCGTGACGACGCCGCTCTTCATCACGGCCGAGCGAGCGCGAATTGTGGACTTCAGCCGCGCCGTCTGGGCTCTGGGCGATGGCCTGTTGGTGCGGGAGGCGGATCGCAGCCGGCTGAATGGCTACGAGGCCGTGGCTCGCGATAAAAAGGCGCGTCTCGTCGTCGTTGCGGACCAGGTTCAAGAGCGGACGGGCCTTGCCGCCGGCGTGCCCGAAGCGCGCATGCGTCGCGTCGCCACCCAGGAGGATGCAGTTGGAATGGTGCGGTCCGGAGAGGCCGACGCTTACGCCAGCGTCGCCATGGCGCACCGCGGTTATCTCGCTCGCGCGCCGGAGAACGGTCTGGCTTTCGTCGCCATCGCCGGATCTATGCGGGCCAAGGGTGCCTTCGCATTCGCGAAATCATCCGGTCCGCTGCAGCGGGAGTTCAACCGTGTGCTCGATCGGCTCGTCGGCAGCGCTTGGCATCGAGAGGTGATGATGCGTTACGGCTTCGCTGCGGACGACCTGCCTTAGGACCGGGTTGAAGCTCTGCGGCGATTGCGGAAGATCAGGATCAGGTTGCGGGTGTAGATCACCATGGCCAGCGCCTGGCCCATGATGATGATCGGCTCGCGCCTGACGATGCCGTAGACCAGCGTCATCAGGCCGCCCGCCATCGAGAAATACCAGAAGGACAGCGGCATCACCGAATTGCCCTCGCGCTCGCTGGCGAGCCACTGCACCAGGAAGCGGGCGGTGAAGAGCAGTTGCGCGACGATGCCGAAGGCGAGCCAGAAGTCGAATTTCAGCACGAAGACGTCGTAGATGTAGTCGGAGATGGCGTGTCCGATCGAGATGATCATGGCCGCGCCTCCGTCTCGCTTGCGATGATCTGCGGCACGCGCCGCCGCCGCCTGATCAGCCACCAGACGCCGACGAGATCGACGATGCCGACCCAGAGCCGGTCGAAGAAACCGTAATTCGAGACGCCGGTCAGGCGCGGCCGGTCACGCACGTCGATATGGACGACGCGAAACCCCTCGCGCACCATCAGCGCGGGCATGAAGCGGTGCAGCGCGTCGAAATAGGGCAAGGCGAGATAGGCCTCGCGGCGGAAGCATTTCAGCCCGCAGCCGGCGTCGCGCGTGCCGTCCTTCAGGATGCGCCCGCGCACGCCATTGGCGATGCGCGATTGCAGCTTCTTGAAGCCGGTGTCCTTGCGCCCGACGCGCTGGCCCTGGACAAGCCCGGCATCCGGCCCGGCCTCGTTGAGAGCCGCGACCATCGCCGGGATGAAGGCTGGGTCGTTCTGGCCGTCGCCGTCGAGCGTGGTTACGACCGGGGCCTGCGCCCGGCGCACGCCGCTGCGCACCGCCGCGCTCTGCCCGCAGGATTGTGCGTGGGTGACGATGACGAGCCAGTCGCGCGCGGCGGCGAGATCGCGCAGCGCCTGCGGCGTGCCGTCGCTGGAACCGTCATCGACGCAGACGACCTCGAAGGTTCCGAGCGGGGCACAGGCCGCCTCGATGCCGGCGAGCAGCGGCCCGACATTGCCGACTTCGTTGCGGAGCGGAACGACGATGCTGAGCAGCGGCGGGGTGCGGGAGGTGATCTCGGTCAAAACGGCATTCCGGAGGGGCGGCGCGCAAACTGCGTCAAGCCGGCGGGCGGGGCAAGGCGTATTCAGCCAGCTTTACTGACGGACGAAAACGCCGATGGCGAGCTTGCGGCCGCCATTGAGATTGAAGCCGTTGATCGTCGTCGCAAGGCGTGGCGCCAAAGCGAGCTGCGCGAGAGCCGCCTCGAAGCCAGCCATCGCCCGGCTTTCCACCAGAGCGATCCGGCAGCCGGGCTGGTTCAGGAAGGCGGCCGCAGCCTGTCCGTCATAGCCCATCGCCAGGTCGGTGCCCACGAGGAAGACGAGGCTCGGCTCGCGGTAGCCGACCGTGATGACGGCCGGATCGGCACAGCCGATGGCGCGGACCGTCTCGGCCAGTCGCGGCGAGAGCTTGAACGAGCGCAGGCTCTCGACCGCGAAGCCGTAGACGCCGATGCCGAGCAGCAGGCTCGCCGCCACGCCGCGCCAGAGCGCGCCCTCGAAATCTTCACGGCGAAAGGCTGCAAAGACGCGCCACGCCGCAAGCAAGGCCAGCAGCAGGAACGGCAAGGCGAACCGGGGCAGGGCGCCGTCCAGCGTCCAGTTGCCATAGGCAATGGCTGCGACCAGCGCGAGCGGCACGATCACGACCAGCGCGGCGGTCGCAAGCGAGCCGCGCCGGAACCGGTCGATGCCGCTGTTGACGATGGCGAGCAGCAGGAGCGCCGTGATCGCCGGATAAAGCGGCAGGACGTAATGAGGGAGCTTGGTCGGCACCGCCTCGAAGACGAGCCAGGACGGGACGATCCAGGCCAGCAGGAACAGCACCTGCGGCTCGCGCCGCCGCGCCCAGGTGAACGGGACCGCCATCGCGGCGAAGGCGGCCGCCGGCCAGTAGGTGCCGAAGAAGATCAGCAGGTAGAGCCCGGGAGGCCCCCAATGCTTCTCCTGTCCTTCAGTGACCTTGCCGAGCATGTCCTGGCCGACGCTCTCGGCGAAGAAGCTGCCCCCGGTCTTCCATGCGATCGCGAGGAACCAGGGCAGGGCGACCAGCAGGCAGAGCAGGAGCCCACGGCCGAAATGCAACGGCGCAAGCCAGCGGACGGAGCGCTGGTTGAGGCTCAGGACGAGGATCGCCAGCCCCCAGACCATCGGGACGATCGGCCCCTTGACCAGAACGGCCAGCGCGGTCGCGCCCCAGAACACCAGCCAGGTATGCCGGGAAGGCACGAAGGGCAGCGAGCGCGTCCAGTCGAGCCAGATCCGGGCAAGTGCGCCCATGCTGGCGACGGCGCAGGCGGCGAGGACGGCGTCGGTCTTGGCGATGCGCGCCTCGACGCCGAGCAGCACGCAGGCCGCCATCAGCCCCGCGCCAAGCAGGGCCAGCCGCGCGCTCACGAAAGCCAGCAACGCCCAATAGGTCAGCAGCACGGTCGCGATCGCGCCGAGCAACGAGGGCAGTCGGTAGAGCCATATCTGCGTGCGCGCCTCCGGCACGCCGAGCGCCTCGCCGGCCTTCACGGCGGTGACCTGCAGCCAGTAGATGCCGACCGGCTTCTTGTGGCGCGCCTCGGTCTGAAAGCGGATATCGACGAAATCGCCGGTCTCCAGCATCTGCTTGCTGGCCTGGGCGAAGCGCGGCTCGTCGCGGTCGAGCGGCTGCAGCGTCGAAAACCCCGGCAGGAAAGCGGCAAGCGAGAGCAGCACGAGCAGGGCGCAGGCGCGCCAATGGCCGGCGCTGGCCCATGCAAGCGGGCGGTCGAACAGGGGCGTCAGCGAAACCATCGGCGATCCTCGCGACCAGCCAGGGCCGCGCTTGAAGTCTTGTCGCCGGATGCGGCGGAGAGCCTGTCGCGATGCGTGGCATGCGCAGGCGCGCCGCTGTGACGCGCCTTTCGGGCGCAAGCAAGGCAACCGCGCCGCTTGCGGCAGGTCGCGGGGGTTTACGCCGCCTGCCGGAACTGGGCAAGCCGCGCCGGCATGTCGAACCCTGGCGGCTTACCGGCCGCGCGCCTTCACGGCATGGTCCGGGAAATCCGAGAACAGCCCGTCGACGCCGAGAGCGAAGAACGCCTTGTATTCCGCCGCGGGGTCGCCCTTGAAGTTCGAGGCGAGGCGCTTGGGCTCGCTGCGGAAAGTCCAGGTGTGGACGAAGAGCCCGGCCGCATGGGCGTCCCGCACGACATTGGTCGGCGCGATCAGCAGGCGGTCCTGCTCGTCGATCTTGCCGTCCCTGTTCAGGTCTTCCGGCTTGCCGTCCGCGCCGATCATCTGCTTGCCGGCGAGGATGTATGGCTTCCAGGGACCGACGCCGTCGGCATAGGTCCTGATCTCCTTCAGTCCCTCGGCCGTCACCAGATCCTTGAAGGTCCGCTTGTCGCCCGTGACGACGAAATCATAGGGTTTGTCGAAGGGCGCGGCGAGAACGATGCCGCCATCCTTGTCGACATCGTCGGCATCGACGAGCTGGACGAGGCGAAGCTGCGTCTTCGTCCGCAGATATTTGAGGTTGGCCGTCTCGAAGCTCTGGATGATGACGGGCGAGGATTTTTCGGTCCAGCCGGCGGCCTTCAGCAGGTCGAGCAAACGGTCTTCGAGCGCAAGCCCGATCGCGGCGTGGAAGATCGGATGCTTGGTCTCGGGATAGATGCCGATCGTGCGGCCGGTGCGGGTGCTTTCCGCCTTGGCGAGGTCGATCACATCCTGCAGCGTCGGGATGGCGTATCTGCCGTTATGAGACTGGTCGCGATCGGCCATCGCCTGCTTGGCGCGCAGGGTCCTGATCTCGGCCAGCGTGAAATCGCCGGCGAACCACTCGCTCGTATCGACGCCGTCGACCTTGCGCGTCGTCTTGCGGCTGGCGAATTCGGGCTTGGTCGAGACATCGGTGGTGCCGCCGAGCATGGGCTCGTGGCGGGCGATCAGCACGCCGTCCTTCGTCGCCACCAGATCGGGCTCGATGAAGTCGGCGCCTTGCTCGATCGCGAGCTTGTAGGCCTCGATCGTGTGCTCGGGCAGGTAGCCGCTGGCGCCGCGATGGCCGACCACCAGCGGCGGGCGGCCATCCAGCGTCGGTACGGGGGTCTGCGCGGCGGCCGGGGTGGCGAGCCATATGGACGCGGCCAGCGCTGCGAACAGGCTGGTGGAGTGGCGGAGTTTCGTCATCGGCGTCATCCCTGATCGGTCGGCTTTGGCGCGACCTTGATCAGGCGATGTGACAGCCCCGTGACCCGAACGTCCAGCGGCTGCGCCGCCGTCCAGCCCTTACTCGGCGGGCAGGGCGTTGGGCTGCGGGGCCGTGCGCCGGTCCATGTCGGCGACCATGCCCCGGACGATGCCGCTTGCGGTCTTCTCGAAGCAGAACGGCAGGAAGGCGTGAACGAGCGCGCAGAACGCGGCCTTGAACATTGTGCCCGAATAGCGGAGCGCGACGCCGAAATGCTCGCCATAGGTCTCGCCGACCGCTTCAGGGTGACGGGTGAAAAGTTCGGTGATGCCGGGCTGCGCCATGGATCAATCTCCTTCGATGACGTCAGAATCCTCGAAATCCTACGAGAGAGCTTCCCAATAACGATGTCATCTGCCGCCTGATTGGGATAACCATACCGCCAGATGAGAGGGAGCGAGTAAATGTCCCAGGACTTCAGGTTGGACGACTTCGATCGCGCCATCCTGCGCGAATTGCAGCGCGATTCGTCGCGCAGCATCGAGGAACTGGCCGGGCTGGTGCATCTCTCGCGCAACGCCTGCTGGCGGCGCGTCAAGCTGCTGGAGGAGGCGGGAATCATCCGGGCGCGCGTCGCGCTTGTCGATGCGGCCAAGCTCAATGCGGGGCTGACGGTGCTGATCCGCATCCGCACCAGCCAGCACAGCGCCGCCTGGGCGCAGAGCTTTCGCGAGGCGATCGCGGCTCTGCCCGAGATCGTCGGGGCCTACCGGACCTCGGGCGAGATCGACTACATGCTGCGGGCACGTGTGCCAGACGTCGCAGCCTATGACCGGCTCTATCAGCGCCTGATCGCGCGCGTCGACATGGTCGATGTCGCCGCGAGCTTCGTCATGGAGGAGATCAAGGAGACGACCGAAGTGCCGCTGGGATATTCGTAGGCGGCGCTCCGGTCGAAAACATCAGCGGCGCGGGCCGCTTTCGAGCGTCGTCTTGGCGTCGAGGCGCTTGGCCGGCGGCGCGGTCAGGTCGGGCTGCTGGGTGGCGCAGGCGCCGAGCGCCAGAACGAGGAGGCCGGCGAGGGTGAGACGGGTTGCGCGAAGCATGTTCGAGGACCTTTGTCGCGAAGAGGCGGTTGCCACGTCTTTCCGCTTATGAAACGACCGCGTCAAGAGCATGACGCGAGCGCTGCCATTCCGCAGCGTCATGCTGGATTCGTTCGAAGCTGGCTGCCGCCTGTTTCGCCCTCGCGACCATAGCCGCTTCCGCGCCAGGACTGTTCGACGACCATGACCCCAGCCGCCCGCATCAGTGCCGCCATCGAGGTGCTGGAGGATCTCATCCAGCGTCGCCGCCCCGCCAGCGACGCGCTCAAGGACTGGGGCCTGTCGCGCCGTTTCGCCGGTTCGAAGGACCGCGCCGCCATCGCCTCGCTGGTCTATGACGCGCTGCGTCGCAGATCGTCTTCGAGCTACGCCATGGGCTCGGAGACGCCGCGCGCGTTGGTGCTGGGCATGCTCGCCCGGCTGCGCGGGCTTCCGGCCGCCGAGATCGCCGGTCTGTGCAACGGCGAGAACCACGCACCGCCGCCGTTGAGCGCGGAGGAAAATGACCGCCTCGCGGCCTTCTCGCTGGACGGCGCGCCGGACTGGGTCCGCGCCGATGTGCCCGAATGGCTATGGCCTGCTTTTGTGACGAGCTTCGGTGCGGATGCCATCGGCGAGGGGCAGGCGCTGGCGGCGCGCGCTCCGATCGACATCCGCGCCAACCGGCTGAAGACGAGCCGCGACAGGCTGCTGGACGATCTCGCTCACCTTGCGCCTGAGCCCGGCGCATGGTCGCCCGATGCGCTGCGCTTCCAGCATGGCGATGACGGCCGCGGACCCTCGCTGCAGTCCGAGCCGGACTTCATGGCGGGCGGATTCGAAATCCAGGACGAGGGCTCGCAACTGGTGACGCTGCTGGCGGGCGCGCAGCCCGGCCAGACGGTGGTCGATCTCTGCGCCGGGGCCGGCGGCAAGACGCTGGCGCTTGCCGCCCTGATGCAGAACGAAGGGCGGCTCCTTGCGACCGATCTCGACAGCCGCCGCCTCGCGCCGCTGCATGACAGGCTGGCGCGCTCGGGCGCGACCAACGTCGAAATCCGCATCCCGCGCTCGCGCGGCCACGAGCCCCTGGCTGAGCTGGCCGGCGAAGTCGATCTCGTCCTCGTCGATGCGCCCTGCACGGGCTCGGGCACCTGGCGGCGCAACCCGGATGCGAAGTGGCGCGTGCGGCCGGGCGCGCTGGAGGAGCGGATCAAGGACCAGGCGCAGGTGCTCGACCGCGCGGCGCGCCTGGTGAAGCCCGGCGGCCGCATTGCCTATATCACCTGCTCGGTCCTGCCGGAAGAAAACGACGCGGCGGTGGAGGCCTGCCTTGGTCGGCATAAGGGGCTGGCCGTGCTGGACATGGCGAGCGTGCTTGCATCGCCTGCCGGTGATTTCGGCCTGCTTGCGCGTTTCGCCACGCGGCATGGATTGCAGCTGTCGCCGCGGCGGACGGGCACGGACGGGTTTTATCTGGCCTGCATGGAACGCGCGGGGTGACGGGTCTTTCTGGCGTTGCGCGCCCCGGCGCGATCCATTAACCGAGCGCGATGACGAGCGAAAAAAACCACGACTCCATCCTCATCATCGACTTCGGCTCGCAGGTGACGCAGCTCATCGCGCGGCGTGTTCGCGAGATCGGCGTCTATTGCGAGATCGCGCCATTCCAGTCCGCCTCGGAGGCGTTCCAGCGCATCAAGCCTAAAGGCGTTATCTTTTCGGGCGGCCCGGCCTCGGTGCCAGACGAAGGCTCGCCGCGTGCGCCGGAGGCCGTGTTCTCCTCAGGGCTCCCGTTGCTGGGCATCTGCTACGGCCAGCAGACCATGGCGCAG
>JBKJSB010000100.1:0-7002 GCA_046593015.1 Allobosea sp. | reverse complement strand
GCGGAGCGCGAGCCTCGCCGCCGCTGCTCAGAGCCATATTCGGAGATGGCCGACACCTCACCCTGCCCTCTCCTTACAGGAGTGAACCGCGCCGGTTTTCCCGGAGGCCATTTCGTTTGAGTCACGCCGCCATGGCTGGCTCGTCCAGCATGGCGTAATAGCGTTCCTCGGCCTCGGCCGGCGGGATGTTGCCGATGGGCTCCAGCAGCCGGCGATTGTTGAACCCGTCGACCCAGGTGAGCGTGGCGAACTCGACGGCCTCGAAGCTTCGCCAGGGTCCGCGCCGGTGGATGAGTTCCGCCTTGTAGAGGCCGTTGATCGTCTCGGCGAGAGTGTTGTCGTTAAGAGTCACCAACGCTGCCGACGGAGGGCTCGATGCCGGCCTCGGAGAGGCGCTCGGCGTATCGAATGCTGACGTATTGCGATCCCCTGTCGGAATGATGGACGAGGCCCCCTCGATGGGCCGTCGCTCATGCAGGCCCTGCTCCAGCGTGTCGAGCACGAAGCCGGGGTGCGCAGTCCGGGATACGCGCCAGCCAACAATGCGGCGGGCGTAAACGTCGATGACGAAGGCGACGTAGACGTAGACGTAGACGTAGACGAAGCCCGACCAGGTGCTGACATAGGTGAAATCGGAGAGCTAGATGTTTGATCCCGGGCTTTGATGGTGCAATCTCGACGCCTGAATCGAGGGTGCGCTATGGGCCAGATTCACCACGGGAGCGCCACGACGACAGCGGCGGTCCGTCGAGCGCGTTTTCGACGGCTCCAGGTCCGTGTCGACCAAGGCGACAAGCCAGCTCGCAGGTCTGGCTGCCCTGCGGGCGGCTCCTACTTTGCCGGGCGATCCCGGCCTTCTGGCTGTCTATAGCAGCGATGGCGCTGAATTTGGCCCGCCAAGGCTGGGTCGAGGCGAGCCGCCCTTCGTCTGTCAGACTGCGTTCGAGGCGGTCGCCGGACGCCACGCGAGGCGCCAGGGCAGCCGACCTAGGAGCGCGGCCCTGACGGCAGCCGCGCCGCAGCGACTTCCGCCTCAAGCGAAAGCCTCGTGACGGCAAAGACATGATCCTGGTTCGCTGCGGTCTGCGTCCGGTCGCGGACATCCGCGAGGAACCGGCTGAAATAAGTCAGCGGCTCGGTGCTCGCATCGATATGGCGCGTTCCGGAATGGTTGGAGAGGAAGACATGGTCCGTTCCGACGCGACCGGCGATGTCGAGATATTTGCGCAGCTCGATGAAGCCCTTTGTGCCGAGCAGCGTCAGCCGTCCGTCGCCCCAGCTCGGCAGGCTGTCGGGCGTGAACCAGTCGACCCGGATGTAGCCGGTCGCGTGTCGGCTCCTCAGCAGGATCTCGCCGAAATCTGAAAAATCGGGAACATCGGGGATCGCGTGATTGGCGGTGCTGCTGGCGACGATCTCCGCCGTGGCAGCCCCAGTATAGAACAGGAACTGGTCGATCTGGTGAGAGGCGATATCGACGAGGATGCCGCCGTAAGCCGGGCGGTCGAAGAACCATTCCGGGCGGATAGCGCGGTTCAACCGGTGCGGCCCCAAACCGACGGTGTTGACGACCTCGCCGATGGCACCCTCCGCCACCAGCTTCGCGGCGATCTCCGAGGCGCGCACGATGAAGCGCTCGGAAAAGCAGATCGAGAAGATCCGCCCCGTCCGCACGACGCAGGCCATCACCTCGGCGAGCTGCCCGGGCGTCGTCAGCCCCGGCTTGTCGACCATCACGTCCTTGCCATTCGCCATGGCGCGGATGGCGATGCCGGCCCGGTCGCGCGGGATGGCGGCACAGCAGACGATATCGATCGTGGGATCTTCGAGCAGGCGTTGCCGGTCGGCGGGGGGCACGTCGGGGAAGCGTTCGCGGAAACCTTCGAGCACGCGCGGATCCGAAGTGAGCGGGCAATAGCCCACGCAGACCGCGCCGGCCGCGATCAGCTCCGAGACCATGTGATAGATGTGCCGGTGGTCGAGACCGATGGCGGCGAAACGCAGCATGCTTCCAGATCCTCAGCGCGACGCAACCGTGACGCGGCCCGGGCTTCGGCCGGCGGCGATCAGCGCATCGATCAGGCGGTGGACCTGGAGCGCATCCTCGCCGGTGATACGAGGCGGACGCTTCTCTCGCAGAGCCTCGGCGAAATCGGCCATCACCGCGCGGTGGTAGTCATGCGGGAAGGCCATCGGGTCGGCGCCCGTGCCGCCGGCGCTGCTGTCGGCCTTGATCATGGTGTGTGTGCCGTCATGCCAGGCGATGTCGAGCGCCGTGCCGACCAGAGACGCAGTCGCCTGACGGCAGGTCAGCTCGATCCGCTCCGGGAAGCCGGGATAGGCGGCTGTCGTCGCATCGATGGTGCCGACCGCACCATTGGCGAAGCGCACGGCGGCGCACACCATGTCCTCGGTCTCCATCCGGTGGACCGGGCTGGTCAAAGCGTAGCCGCCGACTTCTGTCACGGGTCCGGCGAGGCTCAGCATCAGATCGAGCGTGTGAATACCCTGCGAGAGCAGCACGCCGCCGCCATCGCGCGCGAAGCTGCCGCGGCCGGGCTCGTCGTAATAGGATTGCGGCCGCCAGAGCCTGATCACGGTCGAGCAGCTGACGATCTCGCCCATGCGCCCCGAGGCGAGATGCTCCGCCAGCGCCATCGCCGCCGGCTTGAAGCGATGCTGCAGGACGATGCCCAGCGTCACCCCGGCCGCACGACAGGTCGCGACGAGCTCCTGCGCCCGCGCGGTGGTGATATCGAGCGGCTTTTCCAGCAGGATGTGCTTGCCAGCCTCGGCGCAGCGCCGGGCGATGTCGAGATGCGTGTTGGCCGGCGTCAGCACCAGCATCGCCTCGACGCTTTGGTCGGCGAGGAGCACATCCAGATCGCTGACGAGCGGAAAGGAGAAGCCCGCCGAGAAGGCGGCCCTCCGTTGTGCGCTCGGGCTGTAGGCGCCCGCGACTTCGATCCGGTCCTGCAGGTCGACGAGGCCCCGGGCATGGGGCGTCACGGCCATACCGAGCCCGATGATCCCGATGCGCAACCTGCTCATGTCTCAAATCCGATGTTCAGGGGCCGAGCCAGCGCAGCGGCGCCAGCGTCAACGAGGGCACGTAGGTCACCAGCATCAGCACGGTCACCAGCGCCAGGATGAAGGGCAGGATCGCCCGGAAAACATCGACCGCATTGGCCCTGCCGACACGAGCCGTGGTGAAGACCAGTACGCCGAGCGGCGGCGTCAGCGCGCCGATGACGAGGTTCATGACCAGCACGATGCCGAACTGGACCGGATCGACGCCCGCCGCCACCACGAGCGGCACCAGGATCGGGACGAGAATGACCATCGCCGCGATCATCTCCATGAAGAGGCCGACGACGAGCAGCAGAAGATTGATCAGCAGAAGCAGGACGATGGGGCTGTCCGTGTAGGCGCTCATCGCGGCGGCGATCTTCTGCGGCACCTGCTCGGCCGCCAGCACCCAGGCGAAAGGCGAGGCGGCGGCGATGATGACGACGATCGACACCGTGTCGAAGGTGGATTCGCGCACGGCGTCGTAGAAGCCATGGCCGGTCAGGCAACGGTAGAACAGCAGGCCGCACAGGATGGCGTAGACCAGCGCGATGGCGCCGGCCTCGGTGGCGGTGAAGACGCCGAACCTGACGCCGCCGACGATCAGCAGCGGCAGCAGCAGTGCGGGGATCGCCGTTCCCAGGGCCCGGCCGCGCGCGCCCCATGAGGCCGGGGCGATATCGCCGCCATAGCCCTTCACCCGCGAAACGACATAGACGACGAGGATCAGCGACGCCGCAGCCATCAGCCCCGGGATGATCGTGGCGACGAAGAGCGCGCCCACCGATACCGAGGCCAGCGCTGCATAGATGATCAGGCCCAGGCTGGGCGGGATGAGGTTGGCCAGCGTCGAGGAGGCGCTCGTCAGCGCGCAGCTGAAGGCGCGGGGATAGCCGTGCTGCTCCATCTCCGGCACCATCAGCTTGGCGATGGCGGACGCGTCCGCGGTCGAGGAGCCGGAGACGCCTGCGAGCAGTGTGTTGGTGACGACATTGGCCTGCCCGAGCCCACCGCGAAAATGCCCGACGAGGCTGGTGGCCAGCGCGACCAGACGCGTGGTGATGCCGCCGACATTCATCACGGCCGCCGCCATGATGAAGAAGGGGATCGCGAGCAGCGTGAAGGAATTGAGCGAGGAGGCCATATTCTGCGGCACGATCACCAGCATGATGTCGCCCAGCGGCGCGAATGCGGCGAATGCGCCGAAGGCGAGGGCGAAGGCGATCGGCACCTCAAACAGCACGAGCAATCCGGCGACCAGCATCAGCGCGGTCGGGCTGCCGGCTTCTTGCCAGACCAGCGCGGCGCCGTGGCGCACCGCGAGGTAGATCGCGCCGCCCGCGAGAACCGCCAGCGCGCCCGACAGCTGCGGCAGCCCCCCGGCCGGTCGTATGATATAAAGCAGGTTGAGCGCGCCTCCGACCGCGATGGCGATGAACAGGTAGGAGAGCGGCCACTGCATCGCAGGCGAAACCTGGATGGCGCGCCCGGCGAAGTCGACCCCGTGCACGATCATCATGATGCTGGTGGCTGCGATCATCGCCGCGACGAAGCCGGCATGGAGCCGCTGCAGTGGCGGCGGAAGGAACCGGCTGATGAGGTCGATGGCGATATGGGCGTGCCGGCCGACGGCGAGCGCCATGCCAAGGAACACAGCCCAGGTGAACAGCCAGATCGAGACCTCTTCCGGCCAGGGCAAAGCGGCGTCCAGCCCGTAGCGGCAGAAAACCTGCAGCACCGCGACCGCCGCCGATCCCAGCATCAGCGTCACGCAGAGCGCCTCGAACGCCTTGTCGAAACCGAGTAGCAGCCGGGCGGACGCATCGGGCGCTCGGGACGTCATCGTCGGGGCCTGTTCAACCATGGTCCGATCATCGCTCACTGCGCGGGAGAAGCGCCGGCCCTCGTTAAAAGGGCCGGCGTGCGGTGCCGCCGGGCCGGCCTCAGGCCAGCTTGCGGATCTTCTCGATCATCGCCTTGGTTTCAGGGCTCTTAGCGCCGAACTGGTCGAAGAGCGGCGCGGTCATCTCGGCCCATTTCGCCCGCTCGGCCTCGCTGACGCGGTTGACCTTGCAGCCGACCTTTTCGAGATCCGCCAGCGCCTTGTCGGCGTTGGCGCGGTTCGTCGCCCGCTGTTCGGCAAAAACCTCCTTCGCGGAGGCGCGCACCATGTCGCGAAGATCGGCGGGCAGGCTGTCCAGCCAGCGCGCATTGACGCGCACGGCCTTGGGCAGGAACCAGTGCGCCGTCGGGGTCACTTCTTTCGCCTGCTCGTGCCATTTGAAGCCGAGGATGGAGAAATAATCCGAATCGAGCCCGTCGATGACGCCGGTCGAGAGGGCCGAATACTGCTCCGAATAGGGCAGGGGTGTCGGGTTGGCGCCGAGCGTCTTCCAGAAATCGACCCAGATCCTCAGCTCCGGCACGCGGATCTTCAGCCCCTTCAGCGTCTCCAGCGAGTTGACGGGCCGCTTGGAGAGGATGTGGCGGAAGCCGGTCTCGCCGTAGGCGACGAACTCGACCCCTGTCTTCTTGCGGGCGATATCGGAGACCTCCTGCCCCAGCGGCCCCTGGAGCACGCGGTCGACATGCGCCTCGTCCTTGTAGATGAAGCCTGGCGCACCACCGAAGGCTGCGATTTCGGGCGCGATCGCCTCCTCGCTATCGGGGCCGGCCGTCGTGACCTGGATGGTGCCGATGCGGCTGCCTTCGAGCGCCTGCGCCAACCCGCCGAGCTGGGCCGCCGGGAAATGCTGCGCGTCGATGCGCCCGCCGCTGCGCTCCCGTAGCATCGCCGTCCATTTCTCGAATCCAAGCGTGATCGGCGTGCCGATACCCTCGGTATGCGCGATGCGGCAGGTGAATTTCTGCTGGGCGCGCGCGGATGTCAGCACGGTCGGCGCGGCGAGGGCGGCGAGTCCGATACCGACGACGTGACGGCGCGTGAAGGCGCGTTTTGACGATGAATCCATGGTGGTTCCTCTCCTGATGTCGTTGTGAACAGCCGGCATGTTCCGGCCTTGGTGGGGCGTTGGCCCCTTCTGGTATGACGTTGGGCCTTGCATCGCACCGCGAGGTCGCGAACACTCTTCCGGCCTGATTTTGCCGACAGGCCAGACGCAGACGAAAATCCCTCCTTGACTCGGAAAGCTATGTGCAATCGTTGTCACTGTAAACCACCTCTGTCCACCAGCGACGCTGACAGGATTGCAGAAATGATGCGCAATCGATTGCGCAAAGTGCGCCGACCCAACCGATGAAACGGCCTCCGACGATGAAGGACATCGCGGCCGAGCTGCAGATGTCGGTTTCCACCGTGGCGCGATCCTTGGCAGACTCGCCCCGGATCAGCCGCGAGACACGCGCCCGCGTGGTGTCGGCCTCCGAGCGCCTGGGCTATGTCGTCGATCACGCGGCGAGAGCGATGCGCAACGGCAGGAGCTCGATCGTCGGCTTGATCGTCCCCGACATCCGCAACGACTTCTATTCCACTGCAGCCAAGGCGATCGCCGATTGCTGCCAGAAGCGCGGCCACCAGCTCGTGCTCGCGGTCACCGACGACGATCCCAAGCTGGAACTCGAGCATCTGCGCAATCTGCGCGCGGCCCGGGCACTTGGCTTCATTATCATTCCCAGCGTCACGCCGGCACAGGAGACGCTGCGGCTGATGCGCTCGACGCCTCACGTCCAGTTCGTGCGCAACTGCGACCGCGTCGAGTCGGACTGGTTCGGCATAGAGGATGGCGAGGCCATGCGGCTGGCGGCCCGCCACCTGATTGATCTCGGCCACCGGCGCATCGCCTATATCGGCTCGACCATGGCGATCTCGACCGGGCGCGACCGCCTTGAGGGCTTCCGCCGGACCTTGGGCGAGGCAGGCATCGCCATCGACGAGCGGCTGGTCAAGGCCGGTAGCTGCAAAACCGAACTCGG
>JBKJSB010000354.1:0-5850 GCA_046593015.1 Allobosea sp. | reverse complement strand
TCTGGTGAGCGGCGCCTGCGAGGAGCCGCCGGAGGTTCTGTTTGGCCTTCTGGCCTCCGAGGGGCGGCTGATCGCGGTCGAGGGGCTGGGCCGCGCCGCCCGGGTGAAGCTTTACCGCAAATCCGGGCAAAACGTCTCAGGAAGGCCGGTTTTCGACGCGGCCGTGCCGGCTTTGGCCGAGTTTCGTCGAGTTCCGGCATTCGTTTTCTGAGCGAGAGTGTCGCATTTTTGCGGCACTTTGGCACGGAAACCTGAACGCCCGTTAACCCGGCGTTGGCGTGGCGGCGCGGGGAGGCTATGTATCGTGCCTCTATCGTATGCCGAGGCTGGGGCGATGCCTGGGCGTGACATGAGTCCGCACATGAGGCGTCCAGTGAAACGACATTTCTTCAACGGGAAGACGGCCGGGGCCGGGTTTGCCGCGTTTGTGGCCGCCGGCCTTCTCGGCGGCGCTGCAACGAGCGCCTCGGCCCAGACGATGGAGGCCGCTCTTGGGCGCGCCTATGCCGGCAATCCGACTCTGAACGCCCAGCGCGCTGCGGTGCGCGTGACCAACGAGAACGTGCCGCAGGCGCTGTCGGGCTACCGTCCGCGGGTGACCGCGTCGGCCGATATCGGCGCCAGCATCACCGAGGCCGACACGCCGGCCAACGCCAACCAGCGCGGCGTGCATTCGGCCTCGATCGCGCGGCTTGCGCCGCGCGGCGGCGGCATTTCGGTCGACCAGAACATCTTCGACGGCGGCAAGACGCGCAATTCCGTCAGCCAGGCCGAATCGCAGGTGCTGGGCGCGCGCGCCACGCTGCGCAACACCGAGCAGAACGTGCTGCTCGACGCCGCAACCTCCTATATGAACGTGCTGCGCGACACCGCGATCCTCAATCTTAACCGCAACAACGTCGAGGTCCTTGAGGAGCAGTTGCGCCAGACGCGCGACCGGTTCCAGGTCGGCGAGGTGACGCGCACCGACGTCGCGCAGGCCGAGGCTCGCCTGTCCTCGTCGCAGTCGCAGGCGATCCTGGCCGAATCGAACCTCAAGACCTCGATTGCGCGCTATCGCCAGAATGTCGGCGTCGAACCGCGGGCGCTGGCGCCGGGCCGGCCGGTCGAGAACCTGCTGCCGAAATCGCTGCCGGGCGCGTTGCAGGTCGCGCTGTCGGGGCATCCTGCGATCATCGCCTCGCTGCATGGCGTCGATGCCGCCGAGCTGCTGGTGAAGGTAACCGAGGCCGATCTGTATCCGGTGCTGGGCGTGCGCGGCCAGGTCCAGCAGCGCTATGATTCGACCGCTTTTGGCGACAACCGCACCTCCGCCAGCCTGGTCGGTACGCTGACCATTCCGATCTACGAGGGCGGCCAGGTCTATTCGCGGACGCGGCAGGCCAAGGAAACCGCCGGCCAGCGCCGGATCGAGGTGGACACCCAGCGCGACACGGTGCGTGCGGCGGTTGTCTCGGCCTGGGGCGGGCTTGAAGCCGCCAAGGCGCAGATCGTGGCGGGGCAGGCCCAGGGCCAGGCGGCCGAGACGGCGCTCGCCGGCGTGCGCGAGGGGGCCAAGGTCGGCCAGCGCACGACGCTCGACGTGCTGAACGCCCAGCAGGAACTGGTCAGCGCCCGCTCGACGCTGGTGACGGCGCAGCGGGACCGGGTCGTGGCGTCCTATTCCGTGCTCTCGGCGGTCGGCAAGCTCTCGGCCGAGACTCTGAAGCTGAAGGCTGAGCACTACGACGCCCGCCGCCACTACGATCAGGTCAAGAACCTGCTCTGGGGAACGCAGACGCCCGACGGGCGCTGAGCGGCGCGGCGCATCCCTTCCTTCGCTTGACGCCCGAAAAGGCGTCTTTCGCGCAACAAGGCGTATTTCTCCTGTGGGTGGCGGAGAAGCCGCCTTGCCTGAGCGACTCCGCGTGAAATACTCACTGTTAAGCAGCGTTGATTCTGTCGGCGCGCGGTGTCGAGTGGTCCGGACCCGAAATGAACGCGCAAGCGAAGCCCGCCGAACCGTCGATGGAGGAGATTCTCGCCTCCATCCGCCGGATCATTGCGGATGACGAGGTCAAGCCCGCCGAAGAGGCGGCCGTCGAGGCCGCGCCGGTTGCGGTCGAAGCTGCCTTGCCGGCCGAAGCCGCCTTGCCGGTCGATCTCGACGAGGATGTGCTCGATCTCGGGGCCGAGGCCGATCTGATCGCCGCGCCGGTCGCGGAAGCGCCGGCTCCTGTGGTCGAACTGCCCGCGGCGCCGGCCCTGGCGGAAGCTCCGCCTCCTGCCGTGTTGGATGACGGCGGCGATATCGATTTTCTGGAGCATGCCGAGCCGGAGCCTGCTCCCCAGTTCGTCGCGCCGCCTCCGCAGGCCTTCGTGCCGCCGCCGATGCCGGCCTTCGCTCAGCACGAGCCGTCCCACGCCTCGGCCGCCCCGTTCGACATGGCGCAACTCCTCTCGGACCAGACCAGCTCCGCCGTCAACAACGCTTTCGGCCATCTCGCCCATACGGTGCTGAGCAACAACGCCCGGACGCTGGAGGATCTGGTCAAGGACATGCTCAAGCCGATGCTCAAGACCTGGCTCGACGACAACCTGCCGACCATGGTCGAGCGGCTGGTCAGGGCCGAGATCGAGCGCGTGGCGCGCGGCGGGCGTCACTGACCCCCGGTTAAGCGACAAAGCAGGCCCGCCTGAGCGAGCCTGCCTCTCATGAGATCAGTGTCGGCGATCAGCGCTTGATCGCGCGCTTCCTGGTGGTGGGAACCGCCTGAACCCGCTCGAATGCGCCCTCATCGCGCAGCTTCTTATAGGCCATGCCGGCCAGCGCCAGCACGGCTGTGGGCGTGCCCAGTCGCGAGACCAGCATGGCGATCCCGACCGCGACGGGACGCGAATAGCTGCCAGAGGCTGCTTTGGTCGCAAACCATGCGCCGAGCGCGTGAACGAGAAGATTCATGTCGATATCCTGTCCTTGATGTCGGCCGGAGCGGGTCCGCTCAGAGCACGACCTTGCGGTTCTCGCCGAGCGAGGGTTTCGAGCCGGTGATGGCGGCGGTCGCCATCTTCACCGTTGCGACGATCTGGCCGGGGCTGTCCCAGAACTCGGCCTGCGAGGGACGGACCTTCAGCACGCGGATATTGGGATCGTCCTTGCCGTCCCAGAACACCTTGTTCTCGGGCGACCAGAGTTCGTGAACCTTGCGGCGGTCGTCAAGGATATTGGCGGTGCCGGTGACCGAGACGAAGCGCCAGCCGCCATTGTCGGCAAAGGTCAGGCAAACATTGTCGTTGATCTCGACCTCGTCGTCCTTGTGGGAGCGAACGTCGGTGAGAAAATAGATCGCATCTTCGTCGCGTGAGGCGTGGGCGTCCATCGGACGGGCGCGCAACTGGTCGCCCGAGCCGTCATGGGTGACCAGCATGCACATGCCGATCTGCTCGATCATCTCCCAGGCGCGGTCCTGGTCGGTGTGGTGGGTCATGGAAAGGCTCCTGTCGGTTGCAGCGTCAACCAGCGGCAGGCGCGCTGGTTCCGCCCGCAGGTCGAGAAACAGCCGTTGGCAAGGCGTGGGAACGCGTGGCTCCTTCATGCGTAGTTGCCGGCAGGCCAGGCCGCATCCCGCGCCGCCTGCAGCGCCATTCCGGGGTGACACCATGAAGAAGCCAGCGACCACCACCGCCGCCAAGACCGCCGCCTCCAGCAGGATCGTCCGTTCGAGCAAGGTCGACATGACCAACAACGCCAAGGCCGAGATCGCCGGCCTGCTCAATGCAAGGCTCGCCGACGGCATCGACCTCGCGCTGCTGACCAAGCAGGCGCATTGGAACGTCAAGGGGCCGGGTTTCATCGGCGTGCATCTGATGCTCGATGGCTTCCGCAAGGAACTCGACACGCATGTCGACGAGATCGCGGAGCGCATCGTCCAGCTCGGCGGCATCGCGCTCGGCACCACGCAGACGACCGCCAAGGCGACGAGCCTTAAGGCCTATCCACCTGAGACCATCGCGATCCAGAAGCATCTCAATGCGCTGATCGAGCGCTATGCGCAGACCGCCAATCTGGTGCGCGAGGCGATCGACACCGCTGACGAAGCCGGCGACGCCGGCACCGCCGACCTGCTGACCGCCTATTCGCAGATGCTCGACAAGTCGCTGTGGTTCCTGCAGTCGAATCTGGCGGATTGACCCGGGACCCTATGTCCGAAGCGGCATCGTAACCGTTGACGGGCGGGCCCTGCTTGGGCTCTTAGGTCTCCCGACCTTTTCAGGCCTTTGATTTTCGCGGCCGGGGCAGTTCCCCGGCCGCTTTTTCGTTCGAGCGAAGCGATGATGGACAAGACATTCGAGCCGGCTACCGTCGAGGCGCGCGTCAGCGCCGCCTGGGAGAAAGCCGAGGCCTTCAAGGCCGGGCGCGGCGCCGCGCCGGGGGCGGAGCCCTATTGCATCGTCATCCCGCCGCCCAACGTCACCGGCTCGCTGCATATGGGCCACGCGCTCAACAACACGCTTCAGGACGTGCTCTGCCGCTTCGAGCGGATGCGCGGCAAGGACGTGCTCTGGCAGCCCGGCACCGACCATGCCGGCATCGCGACGCAGATGGTCGTCGAACGCAGGCTTGCGGCCGAGAACAGGACGGACCGCCGGACCATGGGCCGCGAGGCCTTTCTGGAGGAGGTCTGGCGCTGGAAGGAGGAATCCGGCGGGACGATCGTCCACCAGCTCAAGCGGCTCGGCGCGAGCTGCGACTGGTCGCGCGAGCGCTTCACCATGGATGAGGGCCTGAGCGCCGCCGTCCTCAAGGTGTTCGTCGCCCTGCACAAGCAGGGGCTGATCTATCGCGCCAAGCGGCTGGTCAACTGGGACCCGAAGTTCCAGACCGCGATCTCCGATCTCGAGGTCCTGCAGGTCGAAAAGACCGGCTCGTTCAAATGGGAGCGGGGCGGCGAGGAGGCCTTTGACTCCGCCAAGCTGGAGAAGGTGCTCAACCGCGATCCCGGCGGGCATCTCTACTACTTCAACTACCCGCTCGAAGGCGCGACCTACGATGCCGACGACTCGTCGACTTTCATCCAGGTCGCAACGACGCGGCCGGAGACGATGCTGGGCGACACTGGCGTTGCGATCCATCCCGAGAACGAGACGCTCGGACATCTGATCGGCAGGAATGCCGTCCTGCCGCTGGTCGGGCGCGTCATCCCGCTCGTCGGCGACGACTATGCCGACCCCGAGAAAGGCACAGGCGCGGTCAAGATCACCCCGGCGCACGACTTCAACGACTTCGACGTCGGGAAGCGCCAGAAGCTGCGCATTGTCAATATGCTGGACGGCGAAGCTCGCATCCTGATTCAGGACAATGACGATTTCCTGGAGGGCGCGTCGCCCGATTCCGAAACGATGGCGCTGCATGGGCAGGACCGTTTCGCCGCCCGCAAGGCCATGGTCGCGATGATGGCGCAGCGCGGGTACCTGGCCAAAATCGAGCCGAACACCAACACCGTCCCGCATGGCGACCGCTCGGATGTGGTGATCGAGCCCTGGCTGACCGACCAGTGGTATGTCGACGTCAAGCCGCTGGCGCAGCGCGCTCTGGCGGCCGTCAAGGACGGTCGGACGAAGATCACGCCGGACAACTGGAACAAGGTCTATTTCGACTGGCTTGAGAACATCGAGCCCTGGTGCGTCTCGCGCCAGCTCTGGTGGGGCCACCAGATTCCGGCCTGGTATGGCCCCGATGGCGAGTGCTTCGTCGCCGAATCGGAAGCCGCCGCCCAGGCGCAGGCGCTCGGCCATTACGGCGGCGCGGTTCAGCTCACCCGCGACGAGGACGTCCTCGATACCTGGTTTTCATCCGCGCTCTGGCCGTTC
>JBKJSB010000300.1:0-5955 GCA_046593015.1 Allobosea sp. | reverse complement strand
GACGGACAGGCCGGTTTGCCCCTTGGCGAGATTGTTGCGGTAGAGCTTGTTGGACTCCGATGCATCGGAATGGCCGGCATAGGTCCGGAAGATCCAGGGCTTGTCGCGCAGAGTGGGCTTGTCGCGCGGCGCGGGCATTTCGCGCGCAGCCGGCTTGTCACTGACGGGGCCGATCGCGTTCATGGCGTGCCACCCTCTATTCTGGAGCAATCTCGATGTTGCACTGCGGCGAAGGATAACGCCAGAGGCCGGCGTTTGTCGCTTGCGACGTTAGGCGCAGGCGTCGTCAGGCCGCCCATGCCGCCGCTGCGGGTTCCGCGGGCTGGTTCCGCGCGCTAGCGTGCGCTTCTGACACGATGATCGAGTTCCTTCGCATGCCGACCTCTCCAGACAGCGCGACCCAACGGCCGAAACCTGCGCGCTGGCTTTCGTCCGGCAACAGCATCACGCAGCAGTTTCTCAGCCTGGGCGGGCGGCCAGACATCGTCAGCCTCGCCGGCGGCCTTCCCGCGGCGGAACTCTATCCGGTCGCGGAGATCGCGGCCGCGAGCACGCGCGCTCTGGCGCGCTGTGGCTCGGTCGCGCTCGAATATGGCCCGGTCGAGGGGCTGCCTGCGCTCAGGGCGGCGATTGCGGCGCGTATCTCGGCCGCGACGGGACGGAGCTTTGCGCCCGAGAACGTGCTGCTCACCACCGGGGCGATGCAGGGGCTCGATCTGCTCGGCAAGGCGCTGATCGACGAAGGCGACCTGATCGTCGCGCAGTTCCCGACCTATCTCGGCGCGCTCGACGCCTGGCGGCCGCGCCAGCCGCGCTATGAGCGGCTCGACTGGACGCTTGCGGAGCCCGGATTCGAAACCACGCTCAGGCAGGCGAAATTCGCCTACGCCTTGCCGAACTACTCGAACCCGACCGGCGTGCTGGTGCCGCAAGCCCGACGCGAGGCGCTGCTCGACACGGTTCTGGCGGCGGGGACATGGCTCGTCGAGGACGATCCCTATCTGCCTCTTCAGCTCGACGGCCCGGCTCCGCCGAGCATTCTGGCGAGCCACGCCGCGCGCCATCCCGACGGCCCTTATGACGGGCCGGTGATCTATCTCGGCACCTTGTCGAAGAGCCTCGTGCCGGGCCTGCGCGTCGGCTGGGTGGTGGCGGAAGCGGGCATGATCGCGGCGCTGGCGCTGGCCAAGCAGTCGACCGATCTGAGCTCCAGCATGCTGACTCAAGCCGTCGCGCTCAACCTGATCGAGAACGCTTTCGAGGCGCGGCATGTGCCGCCCATGCTCGCCGCCTATCGCGAGCGGCGCGACGCGCTCTGTGCCGCTCTCGCGAGCCATCTCTCCGACTGGTTCACCTGGGAGGTCCCGCCCGGCGGCATGTTCGTCTGGGCGACCGCGCGCGATCCGTGCTTCGACACCAATGCGCTGTATGCTCATGCGCTCGCCGAGAAGGTCGCCTTCGTGCCGAGCAGCGTCTTCGATCCGCACAGCGCGCTGACCAACGCGATGCGGCTGAACTTCACCCGCTCCTCGCCCGAGCTTCTGGTCGAGGGCGTGCGTCGGCTTGAACGCGCAGTGCGGCGCTATCTCGCGGCGCGGCCCGGCCGCGCCGCCTGATACGACACAACGACAAGACCCGAGGAACCCCGCCATGCCGACCCGTCTCGCCACGCCAGCCCATCCCCGCCTGCCGCATGCGCTGATCGAGGCGTGGAAGGCGGTGCCGAGTTCTGTCGTCGCGGACCAGCTTGGCGGCACGGGCCATGCCGATCCGCGCATCCGGCCGATCCGCCCCTTCGCGGCTGGTCAGCGCCTCGTCGGCTCGGTGGTCACCGCCTGGTGCGAGCCCGCCGATTACGGCCCGGTGCATCACGCGATCGCGGTGGCCCAGGCCGGCGACGTCATCGTGGTGGCTGCCGGGGGACGATGCGACGCGGCGATGATCGGCGATCTGCTCAGCGGGGCTGCGCGGCTGAAGGGCCTCAGTGGCGTCGTCGTCGATGGCGCGGTCCGCGATGTCGGAATCGTGGCGCAATGGCCCGATTTCATGATGTTCTCGCGCTGGATCATGCCGCGCGGCCCGTCCTCGATGGAGCGCGGCGTCGTCAATGGACCGATCGTTTTTGGGGGCGTCGCGGTCTCGCCCCACGACCTCGTCATCGGGGACGATGACGGGCTGGTCTTCGTGCCGCATGGGCTGGCGCAGGCGAAGCTGGAGCCGTGCCTTGCGCGGGTGAAGGCGGAATTCGGCTGGGAGAAGGTGCTGGCCGGCGGTGCGAGTACGGTGGAGACGTTCGGCGTGCCGGCGATGGTGCCGCTGTAGGGGCGTCAGTTCTCTTCCGTCTTTGCGAGCGAAGCGAAGCAATCCAGGGAGACGTCGAGCTCTACAGGCCTGGATTGCTCAGCCACGCTCCCAAAGACGGCAAAGCGTACGAGCCTGTCGCGTAACATTAATTCCGCGCCCCCGGCAGCCTCGGCAGGGGCATGAAGGCCACGCCCTCCTCCTGCAGCATCTGCGCATCCTCGGGCGTCGCCTCGCCATAGATCGGGCGGTCGTCGCTTTCGCCGTGATGGATCTTCAGCGCCTCCTGCGCGAAACCCTTGCCGACATTCTCGGCGTTTTCGGCGATATGGGCGTGAAGCGCCGTCAGCATCTGGCGGAAGGCGATCTCCTTTTCGCCCATCAGCGCCAGCGGCGCCGGCGCCTCGGCGGGAACGGGTGGGCTCGGGGCTGCGGCGGATACCGCTCCCTCCGACGCCGGCTCGACCACGGCCTCGATCGTCCTCGGGCCGCGGTCGCTGCGGGCGATGTTGGGGGCCATGATGGCGCGCTCGACCTTTGCACTGCCGCAGGAAGGGCAAGTCACGAAGCCGCGCTTCGCCTGCTGCTCGAAGCCGGCCGAAGACGGGAACCAGCTCTCGAACTCGTGAGCGTTGTCGCAGATCAGGGCGTAGCGGATCATCGCTCGGCGGCTCTCGCGGAGAGGCGGGTCATGCCGCCAGCAGCCTGTCGAGTTCGCCGCGCGCATCAAGCGCGTGGATGTCGTCCGAGCCGCCGACATGCTTCTCGCCGATGAAGATCTGCGGCACCGAAGTGCGTCCGCCGGCCTTGGCCGTCATAGCCTGACGCAGTTCGGGCCGGCCATCCACGTCGATCTCGTCATAGGCGACGGATTTGCGGTCGAGCAGCGACTTGGCCGCCTTGCAATAGGGGCACCAGGGCGTGGTGTAGATCGTGACCGGAGGCATGGCGGGTTCCGACGTTGCAGGCGTTCTGCCGAGTAGAGCTTCCACGCATATAGTGTGCCGTCACGTCTCCGTCACGACCCGGGCGAAGGTCAGGATATCGACGCGTGCCGCGCCGCCGCGCAGCAGGGCGCGCGCCGCGGCATTGGCGGTCGCCCCCGTCGTCAGCACATCGTCGATCAGCAGGACGCGCCGTCCTTCCAGTTGCGGACGTGCGGAGGGTGGAACCCGAAATGCGCCCTGCAGATTGTCGGCGCGCTGCGTCCGCGTCAGCCCGACCTGCTGGCGCGTGCGCTTGACCCGGACTAGCACGTCATGGGCGATCGGAGCGTGGCCCTGCCGTGAGAGCCCGGCGGCCAGCGCGGCGGCCTGGTTGAAGCGCCGAGTCCAGAGCCTGAACCGGTGCAGCGGCACTGGGACGATCAGCTCGGAATCCGTCAGCAATTCGCGGCCGGCCTGCGCCATCATCGCGCCCATGGTCAGGGCAAGCTCGGTGCGGTCGCCATATTTCAGCTTGTGGACGAGTTCGCGCGCCGCGCCGTCGAAGCGGCAGACGGCCCGCGCGCGGTGGAACACCGGCGGGTCGGCGATTGCGGCCGGCGAAAGCAGGCCTGCTCCGAGATCGACCTCAAACGGTGTGCCGAGACGCTCGCAATAGGGCCGCTCGATGAAGCCGATGCCGGACCAGCAGCGCGGGCAGAGCGCCTGCGCCTGCGCCGTCGCGGCCTGGCAGGCAATGCAGCTCGGCGGATAGACGATGCCGATGGTCGCATTCCAGCCCGCGCGCACCGCATGGCGGCCGCGCGCGCTGAGACCGCCGAGAATGGTTGGTCTCCGGAGCGGGCTGTCGGCAGGATCGTTCATCGCCCGTCCCGGCTTTGAGGAGGCATTCCTTCCACGCCTGCCGGCCCGGCCGAAACCCGCCCTGCCAATCGAGATTGCCATGCCTATCTGAGCCTTGTCGAATGGCGATCCGCCTCGACCACGGTTTCAGTTTCCGGCCGTTCCGGCCCCCCGAGGGATATCTCCATGAGCACTCAAGACAGCGCGCTTCCCGCCCTGTTCACTCCGGTCCGCATCGGCGAGATCGAGCTGAAGAACCGCGTCGTCATGGCGCCGCTGACGCGCAACCGCGCTTCACGCGGCAGCGACGCGCCCAACGACCTCAACGTCGAATATTACCGCCAGCGCGCCGGCGCGGGCCTGATCATCACCGAGGGCACGCAGGTCTCGCAGCAGGGCCAAGGCTATGTCTGGACGCCCGGAATGTATTCCGACGCGCAGACGGCCGGCTGGAAGGCGATCACCGATGCCGTCCATGCGGACGGTGGCAGGATCGCGGCGCAGCTCTGGCATGTCGGCCGCGTCAGCCATGTCTCGCTGCAGCCGGGCCATGGCGCGCCGGTCGCGCCGTCGCCGCTGCAGGCGAACACCAAAACCTATATCGAAAGCGGCTTCGCCGAGGTCTCGACGCCGCGGGAGCTTTCGCTCGACGAGATCCCCGCCATCATCGGCGAGTTCGTCGCGGCGGCCGAGAATGCCAAGGCGGCGGGCTTCGACGGCGTCGAGTTGCACGGGGCCCATGGCTACCTGATCGACCAGTTCCTGCGCGACGATTCCAACAAGCGGACGGACCGCTATGGCGGCTCGATCGAGAACCGCGTGCGCTTCGCGCTCGAAGTGGTCGAGGCGGTCTCGAAAGTCTTCGGCAAGGGCCGCGTGGGCATTCGCATCTCGCCCGTGAGCCCGGCCAATGACGCCCGCGATTCCAACCCGCAGGCGCTGTTCGAGCATCTGGTGGGTAAGCTCTCGCAGGCCGGCATCGCCTTCATCCATGTCGTCGAGGGCCCGACGCGGGACGACCGCAACTACCTGCCCTTCGACTACGGCGCGCTGCGCAAGCGCTTCAACGGCGCCTATATCGGCAACAACCTCTACACGCGGGAGCTGGCGATCGAGGCGGTCGAGACCGGCGCGGCGGACGCCATCGCGTTTGGCCGGCTCTTCATCGCCAATCCCGACCTCGTCGAACGGCTGAAGGCGAACGCCCCGCTGAACACGCCGGTGGTCGAGACCTTCTATGGCGGCGACGCCAGGGGCTACACCGACTATCCGGCGCTCGACGCCAAAGCCGCCTGAACGCGGCGGTCTCGATCGTGGATCTCATGCAGGGCCGGACGGTGTTGCGCCGCCCGGCCCGGTTTTGCATATGGGCCTCGCAAAAAGCAGTTGCAGAGCGGCGGCGGGCTGACTAAACAAACCTCCTCTGCCGCGCTGCTCCCATCGTCTAGCGGTTAGGACGTCGCCCTCTCACGGCGAAAACTGGGGTTCGATTCCCCATGGGAGCGCCATTTCGGCCGAAAATCCTTGATTTTAATCGGTTTTTCGGCGATTATTCCTCTCCAAGGCGCTGACTGGTTAGAATCGGCGATCTGAGGGACGCCGATGGGTCGACGCAACAGCAATGGTAATCCGTTCTTGAGCGAGCGGCCTGAGGATGGCTATACGATTTCCGCAACGTCCCATCCTCGTTGAGAACGGTCCTGTCGGGGGAGGTCCGATTTCCCTGGATTGGTGCAAGGCGGCCCATCGGCGGCCGGGGGACGATCAGGATCGCCTTGGGACCCCATGCCGTCCTGCTGCTCGACCGCCCCGGCTGGCACACGACGGTCAAACTCGCCGTGCCGAAAAACATCTCGCTGATCTTCCT
>JBKJSB010000240.1:0-4465 GCA_046593015.1 Allobosea sp. | reverse complement strand
GTCCACATCAAGAAGATCGACGCCCAGGGCCGCGCCTACGCCACCGGCAAGCGCAAGAACGCCATTGCGCGCGTCTGGATCAAGCCGGGCACCGGCAAGATCACGGTCAACACCCGTGACCTTGCCGGAGCCCGGCTTGATCCAGACGCGGGCGATGGCGTTCTTGCGCTTGCCGGTGGCGTAGGCGCGGCCCTGGGCGTCGATCTTCTTGACGTGGACGGGAGCGTCGGGCTGGGCGGTCTTGGCGACCTGGCCGAGCTGCTCGAGAGACTGGAGAACCTCGGCCATGATCAGACCCTCGCATTCTTGCGGTTGAGCGCGGCGATATCGAGCGCCTCGGGCATTTGCGCCGCATGAGGATGCTCGGCGCCCTTGTAGACGCGCAGGTTACCAAGGATCTGGCGGAAAAGCGGGCCGCGCGGCAGCATCCGCTCGATGGCCTTCTCGACGATGCGCTCGGGGAAGCGGCCCTCAAGAATGAACTTGGCGGAGCGTTCCTTGATGCCGCCGGCATAGCCGGTGTGGTGGTAGTAGATCTTCTGGTCGCGCTTGCGGCCGGTCAGGACGACCTTGTCGGCATTCACGATCACGATGTTGTCGCCGCAGTCGACATGGGGCGTGTAATTCGCCTTGTGCTTGCCGCGCAGACGCAACGCCACGATGGTGGCGAGACGGCCGACGACGAGCCCGGAGGCGTCGATCACAACCCACTTCTTTTCGACATCGGCGGGCTTCAGCGACATGGTCTTCATCGCGGTACCCCTTCGGTTGGCTGAAAAAGGACAAGCCGCCGGAAGCCGGCGGCGATGTGAGGCGGTGGATAGGGGGGGCGGCGGACGGTGTCAAGCGCTTCCAAAACTGTCTGCGATCGAAAAACGCTGATTTCTGAATGATATGTCGCTAATGGTATCAGGATACCGCAAATCGGTTTCTCCTGTCATTCCGGCGCGGAGCGAAGTCCCGGAATGACCGAGGTGGTCAGCGCTCGGCCGGAATCGAATAGGTCCCGGTCGCGTGGCAGACCATCTCGCTCTCGCCTTGCGAGAACAGCGAGACCTCACCGATCGCCAGCCGCTTGCCGAGCTTGAGCAGGCGGCACTCCCCGATCAGCGCCGCCTGTCCGGGCTTGCGCAGGAAGTTGTAGTTGAGGCTCGTCGTCACCGCGAGACCGACCGGGCCGATCTGGGCGAGGATCGCGACATAGAGCGCCAGATCCGCGAGCGCCATCATGGTCGGGCCGGAGATGGTGCCGCCGGGACGCAGATGCCGCTCGTGGTAGTCGCAGCGCAGCCGGGCGCGCATCGGCCCGACCTCCTCGACGAAATAGGTGCGCCCGCCGTAATGCAGTTGCGGGAAGACGCGGTCGAGATAGCTCTCGATCTCGGAGACGGTCATGACGGTGCTCATGGCGCGAAAAATGGCTCCGGCTTCAGCTTTCCCCTGCCTTGCAGCATGAGGCCCGAACTCCGACAATAGGCAACGCTGCGAAAGGCCCATCGATGAACGCCCATATCAAGCCCGAGGCCGCCGCCATCTTGCTGCGCTCGGACGACGCCGGCGTCGCGACGCTCACGCTGAACCGCCCGCAGGCGCGCAACCCGCTGAGCGAGGCGATGCTGGCGGCGCTGTCGGAGACCTTCGCCGCGATTGCGGCCGACCGCACGGTCAAGGCAGTGATCCTGTCGGCGGAAGGGCCGGTGTTCTGCGCCGGTCACGACCTCAAGGAGATGAGCGCGCGGCGCGCCGACCCGGATCGCGGACGGGCTTATTTCGCCGACATCCTCGGGCGCTGCTCGGCCGTGATGCAGGCGATCACCGCCTTGCCCCAGCCGGTGATCGCGGCGGTCGAGGGCACGGCGACAGCCGCGGGCTGCCAGCTCGTGGCGAGCTGCGACCTCGCGGTCGCAGGCGCGGACGCCAGATTCTGCACGCCGGGCGTCCATATCGGCCTGTTCTGCTCGACGCCGATGGTGGCGCTGTCGCGCAACCTGTCGGCCAAGCATGCCATGGAGATGCTGCTGCTTGGCGAGATGGCGCCGGCGGACGAGGCGGCGCGGATGGGGCTGGTCAACCGCGTCGTGCCGGCCGGCGAAGCGCTGGCAGAAGCTGCAAGGCTCGCGGCCGTGATCACCTCGAAATCGCCGGCCACCGTCAGGATCGGCAAGCGCGCCTTCTACGAGCAGCGCGAGATGGGGCTGGCTGCGGCCTATGACCACGCCTCGGCGGTGATGGTCGAGAACATGCTGGCGCGCGATGCGGAGGAAGGCATCGGCGCGTTCATGGAGAAGCGCGCGCCGGTCTGGGAGGGGTAGGCGGCGCGCGCGCCTCTCCTGTAAGAGGAACTCCCCGCGCCTCTCTCGGCTGGACTTCGCCTGATGACCCACGACACCTATCCCGACAGCCAGATTCGCGAGATCCTGAAATCCGTGAAGCGCATCGCGCTGGTCGGCGCGTCCGCCAGCGAGGCGCGGCCGAGCTGGATCGTGACGAAATACCTGCTCGACCGCGGCTATGACGTGATCCCGGTCAATCCGGGCCTCGCCGGCCAGATTCTGCTCGGCAAGCTGGTCTATGGCTCGCTGAAGGATATCCCGGGCGCGATCGACATGGTCGAAATCTTCCGCAATTCGGAAGCCGCCGGCCCGATCACCGACGAGGCGCTGGCGCTCGACCCGCTGCCGAAGGTGATCTGGATGCAGTTGTCCGTCCGCAACGACGAGGCCGCCGCGCGGGCCGAGGCCAGGGGCGTCACCGTGATCATGAACCGCTGCCCCAAGATCGAATATGGCCGGCTTTCGGGCGAGATCGGCTGGCAGGGCATCAATTCGCGCATCCTGTCGTCAAAGAAGCCGATGCTCGCCGGCAAGGGCTTCCAGAAGCTGACGATCCACCGGCCGGGGACGTGAAGACGGCCTGAATTCGCGAGGGCTCCGCGATGCGCATGCTTACCACGACCTGCTGCATCGCCGGCGGCGGGCCGGCCGGGATGATGCTCGGATTCCTGCTGGCGCGGGCTGGGGTCGAGGTCGTCGTTCTCGAGAAGCATGCCGACTTCCTGCGCGATTTCCGTGGCGACACTATCCATCCCTCGACCTTGCAAGTGATGCATGAGCTTGGCCTGCTGGAGACCTTCCTCAAGCTGCCGCACAGCAAGGTATCGGATCTCGCCATGAGGTTCGGGGAGGAGACGATCACCTTCGTCGATTTCTCGCATCTGCCGGTGGTGGCCCCCTTCGTCGCGATGATGCCGCAATGGGATTTCCTCGATTTCCTGGCTGATCGCGGCCGCGAACAGCCGGGCTTCACGCTGGTGATGAATGCGAGGGCCGAGGGCCTGATCGAGGACGACCGCAAGGTGGTCGGAGTCACCGGCACGGGGCCGGACGGGCCATTCTCGATCCGGGCGGACCTCATCGTCGCCGCCGACGGCCGCCGCTCGGACATCCGCGCCGTGTCGGGACTGACGACGATCGACATCGGCGCACCGATGGACGTGCTCTGGTTCAGGCTGGCGCGCGAGCCGGGCGATCCGGCGCAAACCGGCGGGCAGATCGCCAATGGCCGCCTGCTGGTGACGCTCGACCGCGGCGACTACTGGCAGTGCGCCTTCGTCATTCCCAAGGGCCGGTTCGAGGCTTTGCGGGCGGCCGGGCTGCAGGCCTTCCGCAACGGGATCGCCAGCCTCGCGCCTTGGTTTGCGAACCGCATCGACAGCATCGCCGACTGGGACCAGATCAAGCTGCTCACCGTCAGCATCGACAGGCTCGAACGCTGGTGGCGGCCCGGTCTGCTCTGCATCGGCGACGCAGCGCATGCCATGTCCCCGATCGGCGGCGTGGGCGTCAATCTCGCCGTGCAGGACGCGGTAGCCGCCGCCAACCGGCTGGCGGCGCCACTGCGCGAAGGACGTGTGAGCGACGCTGATCTCGCCGCCGTACAGGCGCGCCGCGAATTTCCGGCCAAGGCGACCCAGCGCATCCAGGTCATCGCGCAGAACCGGATCATTTCCCCGCTGCTGGCCCGCCCCGACGACGCAGGGCCGCTGGGCCCGCCATGGCTGGTGCGGCTGTTCGAATGGCTGCCGCCGCTGCGGCGTATTCCGGCCCGCGTCATCGGCCTTGGCATCAGGCCGGAGCATATCGGGCCTGAGCTCGCGCGCCGTCCCTGAATTGACGCAGGCGATAGCGTTCGTTAAAACGAACGCCTCATTCCAGAACCAGAATTTCCCAAGGAGCACGCCATGACCGACCGCGCACCGGGCTTCCACACGCTCGCGATCCATGCCGGCGCGGCCCTCGATGCCGCGACCGGCGCGCGCGCCACGCCGATCTACCAGACGACCTCTTTCGTCTTCGACGATGTCGACCACGCCGCCTCGCTGTTCGGGCTGCAGGCCTTCGGCAACATCTACACCCGCATCGGCAACCCGACCAACGCCGTGCTGGAGGAGCGCGTCGCTGCGCTC
>JBKJSB010000236.1:0-13176 GCA_046593015.1 Allobosea sp. | reverse complement strand
GTATTCGCGGCTGACGGTCGCTTGCGTCCCCAGGACCGCGATACGCCGGCTCGTCGATTGGGCGCAGGCCGGCTTGATCGCCGGCACGGTGCCGACGATAGGCACCGCGAATTTTGCGCGCAGTTGCGTGAGCGCCAGCGTCGAGGCGGTGTTGCAGGCGATCACGACGAGGTCGGGGTGGCAGCGCGTCACCAGCCGCTCCATCACGGCCAGCACGCGCGCGACCAGCTCTTCCTCGCCGAGCCGGCCATAGGGAAAGCCGGCATCGTCGGCGGCATAGACGATCCGAGCGCCGGGGCAGCCCCGTACCGTCGAATCGAGCACCGTCAGCCCGCCGAGGCCTGAATCGAAGACGAGGATGGTCGGCTGTCGCTGCGGCATCGCCAGCGCGGCATAGGCCGTTCCAGCCAGAAGATCGACCTGCATGAGGGGGGTCCGAGCAGCGAGGAGTCTCCTGAATTCCGCCAGAGCCAAGTTAAGGCGAGGTCAAGAAGCGCATGATGGCCGCAGCAAATTTAGTTGACAAAGTCCACTATATGGCGGGAAGCTCGCTTTGGAGGTCCGCCATGATCCAGCCCGAGACACAGTCGGAGCCCGACACGCCGGCCGTCGCGGCGATCCGCCGCTTCAATCGTTTCCATACGCGCTGGGTCGGCGCCCTCGGCGGCAGCCTGCATGGCTCCGGCTTCGCGCTGACCGAGGCGCGGGTGCTCTATGAACTGGCGCAGTCCGATGGCCTGATGGCGAGCGAACTGGCCCGCGATCTTGGGCTCGATCCTGCCTATCTCTCGCGCATCCTGAAGCGCTTTTCCGCGCAGGGTTGGCTCATTCGCGAGCGTTCGTCGCAGGACGGGCGGGCGCTGCGTCTGTCTTTGACGCCGCTGGGCCGCGCCGCCTTTGCGCCGCTCGACAAGGCCTCGCGCGATCAGGCCGAGACGATCCTGCGGCGGCTCGCGCCTGGCGAGAAAGACAGGCTGGTCGAAGCGCTCCATAGTGCGCAGACGCTGCTTTCTGGCGAGACCCCGGCTGCCTCGGCTCCAGTCATCCGCGAGCACCGCCCAGGCGATATCGGCTGGGTCGTCGCGACCCATGGCCGGCTCTACGCGCAGGATTATGGCTGGGATATCGCGTTCGAGGCGCTCGTCGCCGAGATCGCCGCGAAATTCCTGCGCGAATTCCGGCCCGGGCTCGAGCGCTGCTTCGTCGCGGAATGGCGTGGAGAGCCGGTCGGCAGCGCCTTCGTCGTGCGCGAGAGCGACAGCGTCGCCAAGCTCAGATTGGTCATCGTCGCGCCCGAGGCGAGGGGGCTTGGCCTCGGCAAGCGGCTCGTGACGGAGGCTGTCGGCTTTGCGCGGGCGGCCGGCTACGCCTGCATGGTGCTCTGGACCAACGACATCCTGCATGCGGCGCGCGCCATCTATGTCGCGCAGGGGTTCCGGCTGGTGGCGGAGGAGCGCCACCACTCCTTCGGGCAGGATCTCGTAGGCCAGAACTGGGAGCTGGACCTCTGAACGAAAAAGGCCCGCCGCATTGCTGCGGCGGGCCGATCCGACCGGAGCCGGAGCGTTTCAGATCAGTTGATGACCTGGACGATGCGGCGGGTGCGCGGCTCGACCAGCACCGTGCGGCCGTTCACGACCGTGTAGCGGTATTCGGTGTTGCCGTACTCGCGGGGAATCTCGCGATAGACCACGCCCTCCTGCGGCAGCACGGTGCCGACCGCGACCGGCTCGGCATAGGTGTAGGACTGCACGCGCTGCTCCGTGACATAGGTCTGGAAGCGCGGGGTGTTGTCGCCGATGATGCCGCCGACGATGGCGCCGCCGACGCCGCCGACAACCGCGCCGACCGGGCCGCCGACGATGGCGCCGCCGACCGCGCCCGTGGTTGCGCCACCGAGCGCGCCGCCCTGGGCGCCCTGCGGGTTCTGGGCAAAGGCGCTGGCAGGCACGGCGGCGAGCAGCGCAACGATAGCGATGTTCTTAAACATGTTCACTCTCCCAGTGATGTGTTCGATGGGCTGACAACGCCGGGAGTTCGCATCGGGTTCCACAGAATGAGTTTTCGCGCAGCGGCCGTGCCGGATGCGCTTCGCAATGTGGGCCGTCAGACCTTCAGTCTCGCCACCGCCCCAGCCGCCGCACGGCCGGCCAGCGTCGCGCCGCCGACCGTCATCGCGCCACCGCCGGCCGTCGCCTCGCCGGCTAGCCAGATGCGCTCGCCGATCGGGAGCGCCAGTGCATCGCGCGCCTGCTCCTGGCCGGGCAGGCAGACCGAGTAGGAGCCGAGCGAGAACGGGTCGGTCCACCAGGCCGGGAAGGAAATGCCCGTGACGGCCTTGCGAAAATCCTCGCCGATCATCCGCGCCAGCAGATCGACGACGTGGTCGCGCACGGCCTGCGTTCCAGCTTTCGACAGTTCGCGGGCATAGTCGCCGCCGCAATAGCCGATGACGATGTCCTTGCCGTCCGGAAACAGGTCGAAATTCATCAGCTTTTCCGGCGAGCCGGCCTCGATATAGCTCGTCCCCGGCGTGATGCCGAAGCGGTTGCCCTCGACCCTGAGCGCGATCTTGGTCAGCGCGCCCATGCCGATGCCGCCGAGCGCGTCGCGATGCCGGGCCGGCAGCTCCGGCGTGAAGCGGATGCGGCCCGCCTTCAGCACGCCGACCGGCACGGTGACGATCACGGCGTTGGCGCGCAGTGCGCCCGACCGACTGGTGACCACGACGCCCGGCCCGTCCCAGCGGATCGCGTCGACCGGCTCGTTCAGGCGGATGTCGAGGCCTAGCGCATGGCGCGCGACGAGGGCGCCATAGCCGGTGGGGACGACCAAATCGGCGCCGGCCCAAAGCCGCTGGTAGTCGCGGGCCGAGATGCGGTCGGATTCCTCGCCGATCGAGAGCAGCAGGCCCGAGGCCGCGATCGGGGCCATGTCGGGGCCGAGATCGCCCAGAAGCTCGGCGATCGACATGTCGCGCTTGCCGATGTCGACCGTCTCGAGCCGCCGGTCGATCTGCCCGAAGGCGCCACGCCGTTTCAGGCGGTCGGTCTCCGGCATCGGCTTGCCATCGGCGAAGACCTGAAAGCCGCCGCCGCCCCAGCCGTCCTCAGGCGTCGCGACGCCGAGTCCCTTGGCGATTTCGACCCAGGGGTTCTGCTCGGCCCAGTGGATGAACATCGCGCCGGCATCATAGGCCGCGCCCAGCGAGGCGTCGGTGAAGGCCCGCCCGCCGGTGCGGTCGCGGGCCTCGACGATGATCGCCTTGCGCCCGGCGGCCTTGAGCGCATGGCCGGCGGCGATGCCGGCCGCGCCCGCGCCGATGATGACGACGTCGGTATCTGTCGCGCTCGCCGGCCGCCCGGTCGTGAAGAAGCCCGCCGTCATGGCGCCCGACCCCATCAATAATGTCCGGCGATCGAGCATCGAGGATATCCGTGTTGGCAGCATGACAGAGCTGGCGTCGCGATTAGGCCCCTTCAAGCGGTGTGCCATGGCGGAATTTCGACCGCCGCGATCACGAGATCGGGAACGGGAGTCAGGGCTCCCCGGGTTTGCGGCGACGCGGCCCCTCGGTGAGCGACTTGAATACGCCGCGCAGGGTCCGCGCCTCCTGCTCGGTCAGGCTCAAACGATGGAGGATATCGCGCAGATTGGCGGTCATCGACGGCTTCTTGCCGGGCGGGAAGAAGCCGCAAATATCCAGCTCCGCCTCGACATAATCGAACATCGACAGCACGGTCTCGCGCGTCGCCGGCGGCGAGAGCAGGGTCTCGCGGAAGGGCGGCTCTCCGCCCGTGGCCTTGAACCATTCATAGCCGGTCAGCAGCACGGCCTGGGCGAGGTTCAGCGAGGCGAAGGCCGGATTGACCGGAAAGGTCAGGATCGCGTCGGCAAACGAGATCTCCTCATTGGTCAGGCCGATCCGCTCGCGCCCGAACAGGATGCCGACGCGCTCAGCCCGGCCGATCCGGTCCGCCAATGGCGGCATCGCTTCGGCGGGCGTGACGACGCGCTTCATCTGGCCGCGCTCGCGCGCGGTGGTGGCCAGCACATGGTTGAGATCGGCGATCGCATCGGCCGCGGTTGCAAAGAGCCGGGCGTTTTCGAGTATGTAAGTCGCGCCGGACGCCGCCGAGGTCGCGCCCTTCTTCAGGCCACCGCCTGACGGCCAGCCGTCGCGCGGGGCGACGAGGCGCATTTCCGACAGCCCGAAATTCGCCATGGCGCGGGCGCACATGCCGATATTCTCGGCCATTTGCGGCTCGACCAGGATGATCACGGGGGCGGTCGACTGGACGGGCGGGCGGGTGCGGTCTGTGCCGGAGCCAGGCATAGCTGAGGCCCTTCGTGAGGGTGGACGCCATGAGAGATACAGGGCAGAGCAGTCCTGTCGGGCGACAGGGCCTCGCGGTCAAGCGGGCGACCACTATGCCACGCGAGGAGACGACGGCGACGATGGCAGGCGAGCGCGGCTACCTGATCCTGCTGTTGCTGCTCGCCATTCCGCTCGGGCTGTTTCTGGCGCAACTCTGGGCGCGTTCGCGTTCGCCCGGCGTCGCGCGGCTGGATCAGGTGGCCGCGAAAGCCGAGCTCGTGCCCGATTCGACCATGCAGCCGGAGCTGCAACCGAACCCGGAGCCGGTGAAGCCGGATTAGCGAGCCGCTTTTTCCACCGCCCGCATCAGGCGCAGCATGTTGCCGCCCGCCAGCTTTTCCAGGTTCTCCTCGCTCCAGCCGCGACGGATCAGCTCGGCGATCAGGGACGGGAACACCGAGGTGTCCTCCAGCCCATCGGGATTGACCCAGCCGAAGAAGTCCGAGCCGATGCCGACATGATCGTGGCCGATGCGGCGGCTCAGATAGTCGAGATGGTCGCAATAGTCCGGCAGCGTCGCCTTGGGACGGGGGCCCGCCTTGCGCTCGATCTCGGCCTCCGCGCTGGCGTAATCCGTGCCCTCGGGCGTCTTGCCGTATTTGTCCTTGGCGGGCTTGTGCCAGTCGCGCGAGGCCTGGCTGATGAAGTCCGGCACGAAGGTCGCCATCACGATGCCGCCATTGCCCGCGACCCGGTCGAGCACGTCGTCGGGGACGTTGCGCGGGTGGTCGCAGAGCGAAAACGCGTTGGAATGCGACCAGACGACCGGGGCGGTCGTGATGTCGAGCACGTCGTGCATGACCTTGGGCGAGACATGGGCGAGATCGACGACCATGCCGAGCCTGTTCATGCGTCCGATGACCTCCTTGCCGAAGTCCGAGAGGCCGTTATGCCTCGGCTCGTCGGTGGCGGAATCGCACCAGTCATGCGTGCCGTTGTGGCAAAGCGTCATCAACCGCACGCCGAGACCGAAATAGGCGTCGAGCGCGTCGATCTGGTTGTCCACCGCCGAGCCGTTCTCGATCGTCATGAACAGCGCGATCTTGCCCTCCGCCTTCGCCGCCGCGACGTCGTCAGCCGAGAGGCCCGGCCGGAAGACATCGGCATGAAGGCGCAGGATGTCGCGCATCAGCGCGATCTGCGCGAGCGCGAAACCGGCCGGATGTTTGTGGTTGGGCGGCACATAGGCCGCGAAGAACTGGCCCGCCAGCATGCCGGCCTGCATCCGCGGAATGTCGGTGTCGACCTCCTCATGCACGCGGGTCAGGTCGTAGGCCGCGACATTGCCCTTTGCGCTACGGCTCATGCGGATGACGTAGGGCAGGTCGTTATGCCCGTCGATCAGCGGCACGCGTTGCAGTAGTGCGAGCGCGGCCGCGTAGGCGTTATCCTGGACGGGCGGTTTGGCGAGGGCCATGGCGATTTCTTTCGAGCGGGATCGATGGCTGATCGTGGCAGGGCGCGGCGCGCGAGGCGAGGGGCCAGCGTGCAGGGCTGTCATCCCGCACGCGCCGCAGCGCGAAGCGCTGCTGCGCTGATGCGGGACCGTCCTCAGAATAGGTGACCTGTCTTCGTCGCGGTCCCGCATCTACGCAGCGGCATTGCATGCCGCAGCGCGTGCGGGATGACAGGCGTTTTACCCAAACCGCGCCGGCGCGAACGGCGTCGGGTCGACGAACACCGTCTGGCCCGTCACCATCTCCGCGATCATCCGCCCCGTCACCGCCGCCAGCGTCAGGCCGTGATGGGCGTGGCCGAAGGAGAACCAGAGGTTCTTGTGCTTCGGCGCCGGGCCGATGATCGGCATCATGTCGGGCGTGCAGGGGCGGTTGCCGAGCCAGGGCTCGGCGTCGAGCCGCTCGCCGAGCGGGAACAGCGTCCTGGCGATCGGCTCGGCGCGGGCAAGCTGCACCGGGGTCTGCGCTGCGTCGCGGCTGGCGAACTCGGCGCCGGTGGTCAGGCGCACGCCCTGGCGCATCGGCGCGAGGAAGTAGCCGCGCTCGGTGTCGAGCACAGGATGGTTCAGCACGGCGTTGCCGAGCGGCTTGTAATGCATGTGGTAGCCGCGCTTGACCGCCAGCGGCAGCCGGTAGCCGAGCTTGCGGTTGACCATGTCGGCCCAGGGGCCCAGCGCCACGACCGCGTCCTTCGCGCTGGCCTTGACGCCGTCAGCAAGCGTCACGCTCCAGCCGGCGCCGTCCTGCGCCAGCGTGCCGGCGTCGCCCTGCGCCAGCGTGCCGGCGTCGCCCTGCGCCAGCCGGCCGCCGAGCGCCTCGAACCGTGCGAGATAGGCTTTCGACAGGCCGAGCGGGTCGATCACCGTCACCGGGTCGGTCCAGTGCAGGCCGCCGATCAGGCTCTGGTCGAGATGCGGCTCCTCGGCCCGCAGGGTGGCGACATCGAGCGCGCGATGGTTCAGGCCGAAATCGCGCTTCCAGCGCGCGGCTTCCGCCAGGCGCGCATCCTGCTCGCCTTGCGTGCGAAACACCTTCATCCAGCCCTTGCGACGCAGCAGGTCGGTCGCGCCCGCCTCGGCCGCCAGCGCATCGTGCTCGCTGACGCAATGCTCGATCAGCGTGGCGTATTTCCGCGCAATCGCCTCATGCTGCGAGGCCCGCGAATGCATCCAGTAGGACCACAGGAACGGCGCGAGTTTCGGGATCGCGTTCCAGTGGTAATGCGCGTCGATGGTGTTGTTCATCGCGTAGCGGATCAGCGCGCCGAAATCATGGGGGAAGCCGTAAGGATAGACGCCTTCGCGCTGGATCAGCCCGGCATTGCCGTAACTCGTCTCGGCCCCGGGCTGGCCGCGATCGACCAGCAGGACCGAGCGGCCGGCCTTCTGCAGGTGCAGCGCCACCGAGATGCCGACGATGCCGGCTCCCAGAACGATCGTATCCGTCCGCATCGCCTGCTCCCGTCAGCCGCCCATCCTCGTAGAAATAGCCGTTTCCGGAGCAAAGTCAGCGGGCAAGCACGGTTCCGCGAGGCGTTGCGCGAAGTTTCGCAAGATTTGCGCCAGAGGTCGGGCTGTCGCCGCGCGCATGGTCGCCCCGCGCTGTTTGCCGCAATTTTCTGTCGGCAGATCATGGCGATATGGTAACGCGGTGTCGCGTCGCCGCGACCATGCGGCCGCGTCCAAGCCCGTCCCGGATCGAATTGGCCCTATGATCGCGCGCCTCGCCGCTCCTCTTGCTGTCGGTCTCGCCTGGCTTGGCCGCTATGGCACGCAAGGGTTTGCGCTCTCGATCCTGCTCGGCCTGGCGCTGCCGCAGTTTTCCGCCGCGGCGCGGCCGCTGCTGCCGGTCTCGATCTTCTGCTTCACCACCGTCACCTTCATGCGCGCCGATGTCGGCGTCATTCTCGGGCTGGTGCGGCGGCCGAAGAAGCTTCTTCTGTGTGGGCTCTGGCTCGTCGTCGCGCCCGTCGCGCTGATCGGCGGCGGGCTCCTGCTGACGGGGCGAACTGCGCTCGATCCCGGCCTCGTGCTCGGGCTCGCGCTGCTGGCGGCCGCGCCGCCGATCATGTCGTCGCCCGCGGTCGCGATCATCTACGGCTTCGAGCCCTCGCTGATCATCGCCGGCGTCATCGTGACGACGCTGCTAAGCCCCATCGTCGCGCCGCTTCTGGTCGATCTGCTGGCGGGTTCGGCGGTGCCGCTCGACCGCTCGGTGCTGACGCTGCGGCTGCTGTTCTTCATCGGCGGTGGCATGGCGGTGGCGACGCTGCTGCGCCTCTGGCTCGGCATGGCGAAGATCAAGGCGATGAAGGCCAATCTCGATGGCTTTGGCGTGCTGATGTATTTCATCTTCGCGGTCGCTGCGATGGACGGCGTCACGCGGGCGGCCATGGCCGACCCCGGCAAGGTCGCGTTCTTCCTCGCCTGCGCCTTCGCGGTGTCGCTGATCGGGATCATGGCGAGCTATCTCGTCCTGCGGCCCTTGCGGCCGTCCGACCGTTTCATGATCGGCTACGGGTCAGGGCAGCGGAACATGGGCCTGCTGATCGCGGCGCTGGGCGCGGGCGTCCCGCAGACAACGTTCCTGTTCTTCGCGCTGGCGCAGTTCCCGATCTATCTGCTGCCCTGGCTGCTGCGCGGCGTCGCGGCCAGGATCAAACGCTCCGAGAGCGCTGCTGACGGGGCCTGACGCCGTCCTTTGCGAGGTTTGGCTGCCGTCGCAGCCGGGAGCCGCATCATGATCACGCTTTACACGGGGCCGCTCAGCCTGTTCGCCCGCAAGGTCGAGATCGCGCTGGGCGAGAAGGGACTGGCCTTCGAGCGGATCACCGTGCCGTTCAACCAGACCACCGGCTACGATCCCAAGCACCCCGAGGTGCTGGCGCTGAATCCGAAAGCGCAGGTGCCCGTGCTCAGCGATGGCGGCCTCGTCGTCTACGATTCCACCATCATCCTGGAATATCTCGACGAGGCCTATCCGCAGCCCGCGCTCTACCCGGCGACGCCGGCCGAACGGGCGCGCTGCCGCATGGACGAACTCTTCTCCGACGAAATCCTGCTCGCGGCGCTCAAGCCGCTGATGCACCGCACCGCGCCGCCGGTTCAGGACCGCGAGAGGCGGGCGGCGCTGGCCGCCGATGCGCAGATCGCCGAGGCCGCGCTTGCCCGTCATCACGCCGAACTCGATCAGCGCCTCGGCGGCCGCTCCTTCTTCGGTCCGGCGCTGTGCGCCGCCGATATCGCGCTGTTCATGGGCATTCTGTTCGGCCTGCGGCTCGGCGGGCCCTCGCTCGCTTGTCATGCCGGCCTGTCGGCCTGGTTCGCGCGGCTGATGCAGCGACCTGCCTTCGCCAGCGTCGCGGCCGGGATCGCCGAGGCCGACCGCCGCCTGTCCGTGCCGGTGGAGCGGCGCTGACAACCGGCGGTTTCGATTGCGGGGCTGGCCTTCGCCCGCTAAACCGCCCTCATGAGCGCGCCCATCCGCATCGCCCCCTCGATCCTCTCGGCCGATTTCTCGAAGCTGGGCGAGGAGGTGCGCGCGATCGACGCCGCCGGCGCGGACTGGATCCATTGCGACGTGATGGACGGGCATTTCGTGCCCAACATCACCTTCGGTCCCGACGTGCTGAAGGCGATCCGGCCGCACACTAGAAAATTCTTCGACGTGCATCTGATGATCGCGCCGGTCGATCCGTATATCGAACCCTTCGCCAAGGCCGGCGCGGATTTGATCTCCTTTCATGTCGAGGCCGGCGCACACCCGCACCGGACGCTCCAGGCCATCAGGGGCCACGGCAAGCAGGCCGGCATCGTGCTCAATCCGGGCACGCATGAGAGCGCGATCGAGCCGCTGCTCGACGATCTCGATCTGATCCTGCTGATGACGGTGAATCCCGGCTTTGGCGGGCAGAGCTTCATCCATTCCGTGGTCGAGAAGATCGCGCGCGTCCGGGCCATGATCGGCGACCGGCCGATCGCACTCGAGATCGACGGCGGCGCGACGCCGGAGACAGCGCCGCTGGCGGCGAGAGCCGGCGCGAACGTGCTGGTCGCCGGCTCGGCCGTATTCAAGGGCGGGCCCTCGGCCTATGCCGGAAACATCGCCGCGATCCGCAAGGCGGCGGAAGCCGCGCGCGGCGACTGGGTTTGAAGTTCGACTGAGACAACAACCGAAGCATTCCCGTCATGGTCGGGCTTGTCCCGACCATCCACGTCTTAGGCCGCTCGCCACCTCGTCGCCGCTCAAGACGTGGATGCCCGGCACAAGGCCGAGCATGACGGGGCAGCCATAAGGCAAAACCGAGCATGATCCCGCGCTATTCCCGCCCCGAGATGGTCGCGATCTGGGAGCCGCAGACGCGGTTCCGGATCTGGTTCGAGATCGAGGCGCACGCCACCGACAAGCTGGCCGAACTCGGTGTCGTGCCGAAGGAGGCGGCTGCGACGATTTGGGCCAAGGCCAGGGACGTCACCTTCGACGTCGCGCGCATCGACGAGATCGAGCGCGTCACCAAGCACGACGTCATCGCCTTCCTGACGCATCTCGCCGAGATCGTCGGGCCCGAGGCGCGCTTCGTCCATCAGGGCATGACCTCGTCGGACATCCTCGACACGACGCTCTCGGTCCAGCTCGCGCGCGCCACCGACATCCTCATCAGCGATGTCGACGCGCTGCTGGCCGCCATCAAGCGCCGCGCCTTCGAGCACAAATTGACCCCGACGATCGGCCGCTCGCACGGCATCCATGCCGAGCCGGTGACCTTCGGGCTCAAGCTCGCGCAGGCCTATGCCGAGTTCGACCGCTGCCGGGCCCGGCTGGTGGCGGCGCGCGCCGAGATCGCGACCTGCGCGATCTCGGGCGCGGTCGGCACCTTCGCCAATATCGACCCAGCGGTGGAGGCCCATGTCGCCGAAAAAATGGGGCTTTCGATCGAGCCGGTCTCGACTCAAGTGATCCCGCGCGACCGGCACGCGATGTATTTCGCCACGCTGGGCGTCGTCGCCTCCTCGGTCGAGCGGCTGGCGACCGAGATCCGGCATCTCCAACGCACCGAGGTCTACGAAGCGGAAGAGTTTTTTTCGCCGGGCCAGAAGGGCTCCTCGGCGATGCCGCACAAGCGCAACCCGGTGCTGACCGAGAACCTGACCGGGCTGGCGCGGCTCGTGCGCGGCATGGTCGTGCCGGCGCTGGAAAACGTCGCGCTCTGGCACGAGCGCGACATCTCGCATTCCTCGGTCGAGCGGATGATCGGCCCCGACGCCACGGTGACGCTGGATTTCGCGCTGACGCGGCTGACGGGCGTGATCGACAAGCTGCTGATCTACCCCGACAACATGCGCAAGAACCTCGACAGGCTCGGCGGCCTGCACAACTCCCAGCGCGTGCTTCTGGCGCTGACGCAGGCCGGGGCCAGCCGCGAGGAGAGCTATTCGCTGGTGCAACGCAACGCGATGCGGACCTGGGAGCACGGCGAGGATTTTCTGACCAACCTCAAGGCCGATACGGAGGTGACGGCGAAGCTCTCAGCGGCGGAACTGGAGGCAATGTTCGACGAGGGCTATCACTTCAAGCATGTCGATACGATTTTCGCGCGGGTGTTCGGGGAGGGGTAAGCGATGCGGATCGCCGTTCTCGCGGACATCCACGGCAATTTCGGAGCGTTGCAGGCGGTCGTCGAAGACCTGGAGCTGACGAAGCCCGACGTCGTCGTCAATTTGGGCGACTGCTTTTCAGGACCTCTACAGGCCCGTGAGACGGCCGAATTGCTGATGAGTTCTGGTTGGCTGACGGTCAGGGGCAACCATGACCGCTACCTGATCGAGACGCCATTCGACATCCTGAAGCCGTCCGATCGCGCCGCTGCCGAACAACTCGATCAGGTGCATTTCGACTGGTTGAAATCGCTGCCGTTCTCGGCTTCGCCCGGGCCGGGCGTGGCGATGTTCCACGCCCAGCCCGGGCGGGACGACGCGTATCTGACCGAACGCCCGACCCTGCATGGACATGAGGTTCTGTCGGACGCCATCGTGAGCGAAACACTCAACGGCGTCGCTGCCGAACTGGTGCTTTGCGGCCATTCACATGTTCCCCGCTTGATGGCGTTGTCCGATGGGCGAACGGTATTCAACCCCGGCAGCGTCGGGCTGCCTGCCTATGACGACGATCATCCGTCGTGGCACTTCATGCAGGCGGAAAGCCAGCACGCCCGTTATGGGATTGTCGAGCGTTTCAAGACTGGCTGGCGATTTGCCTTTCACGCTTTGCAGTACGACTGGGGCGCTGCAGCCCGGATGGCGCAGGAGCGCGGGCGGGATGACTGGGCTCATGCCCTATCGAGCGGGCTTGCTTTGAGATCTGACTGAGACGCAGATGAAAACCTCCGACACCGACATTCTCATCATTCCCGGCTGGTCCGGTTCCGGGCCCGATCACTGGCAGAGCCGCTGGGTTTCGCGGCTCTCCACGGCGCGGCTCGTCGAGCAGGAGGACTGGCACACGCCCTCGCGTCTCTGGGCGGAGCGCATCGTCCAGGCGGTGCGGGCGGCGACGCGACCGGTCGTGCTGGTCGGGCATTCCTGCGGCGTCAGCGCGATCGGCCATGCCGGTGAGCATCTCAAGCATGGCGAGGTGGCCGGCGCCTTCCTGGTGGCGCCCGCGGCCGAGCGCGCCAAGCGCGACCTGCCCGGCGTGACGCCGGCCTTCGCCGAGCACCGGCGGGTCCTGCTGCCGTTTCGCAGCGTGCTGATCGCCAGCACCGACGATCCGTACTGCACGCCGGAGGAGGCGAGGGAACTGGCTGAAGCCTGGGGTTCGGAATTCGTCGATGCAGGGGAAAGCGGGCATCTCAACAGCGAGTCGGGGCATGGGCCCTGGCCCGACGGCCTGCTGCGTTTTGCCGGCTTTCTCAGGAGCTTGACCGCGGTTCCGCAGAAACCGATTCCGGGTCGAGGCTGCTAGGGCGCGAGCTTCGGCTTTCGACCCATACCAGACGTAAACCTTACTATCGATCGGTCAGGCCTCTGGCTCGCCTTCCGATCTCGTGTGTGCTGAACTTCGTTGGTCGAAGCGAGCGATAGAGGAGCATGCTTCTACAAGGGAGTTTGGGGCGTCACAATGAAGCGGTTGTTGAGCCTCGTGCTGGTCGCCTTGCTGACCGTTGTTTTTGTTTTCCAGATGCGCCGCCTTTTGGAGCGTGCGCCCGAGGGAGGCAGTGTTGTTTCGTGGGTGTTGGCCTTCGTCATCGTCGGGGGTCTGATGGTCTTGGTCGCATTGGTGTTACGTGCAGCCGGGCGGGCAACGGGGGTTTCGCGGCAGGCTAAATGGACGAGTGAGGCCGGT
>JBKJSB010000211.1:0-9992 GCA_046593015.1 Allobosea sp. | reverse complement strand
GCGCCCGACATGCCCTCATTGGGATCGACGCCGTCGGGCGGCTCGATCTTGATCACGTCGGCGCCGAAATCGGCGAGCACGCGGCAGCAGGTCGGCCCGGCTCGCACGCGGGTCAGGTCGAGCACGCGCAGATGCGAGAGCGCGGCGGAGGGTGTCTTGCCGTTCATCGGCGGCCCTCCAGCAGGCTGTCGAGCGCAGTGGGCACGAGCGCATGCCACTCGCTGTCGCGCTGGATCTCGGCTGCCAGCGAAAGCAACGAGAGATCGCTGCCGGCTGGGCCGACGAGTTGCGCCGCGACCGGCATGCCGTTCTCGTCGAAGCCGCAGGGCAGGGCGATCGCAGCCAACCCGAGCCCGTTGACGAAGCGGGTATAGGCCGAGAGCGCGTAGAGCGTGCGGCCCGAGAAGGCGGGAGAGCCGGGCTCGCAGGCCGCGACCCCGGGCGTGACGATCGGCATCACCGGCAGGAGGATCGCGTCATGCTGGCGGAACAGGCTGAGCGCACCTGCGATGGCCTTGAGCCGCGCGCGGGCCTCGTCGGCCTGCGCGGCCGGGATGGCGAGGCCCTTGCGCAGGCGGGCGGCCAGCGTCGGCTCCAGCGTGCCGTCAGCGAGCCGCCAGCCATGTTCGGTCGCGCTTTCGGCCTGCAGCACGTCGAGCACCGGGCCGTCGCAGGCCTTGAGCAGGGCCGCCAGCGGCTCCGGCGCGAGCCGGCGGCCGCCGGCCTTGAGCCGCGCGGCGAGGCTTTCGATGGCGCGCGCGACGGCCGGCTCGGATTGCGCGATCAGGTCTGTCGCGACGGCGACCGTCGCGATGCGACGCGGCTTCGCCTGCGTGCAGAATAGAGCGGCAACGCGTTCCAGCATGCTCGCGTCACGCGCCAGGAAGCCGAGCACGTCGAGCGAGGGCGAAAGCGCCATCGCGCCATCAAGCGGCACGAGGCCCGGCGTCGGCTTCCAGGCCGTGACGCCGCAGCATTGCGCCGGGATGCGCAGCGAGCCGGCGGTGTCGGAGCCGATCGCGAAATCCGCCAACCCTGCGGCGACGGTGACGGCCGAACCGGACGAAGAGCCGCCGCAGATGCGCTCCGGGTTCCAGGGATTGAGCGGCCGGCCGCACGTCGCATTGCCGCCCGAGGGCTCGAAGGCGAGCGGGGTCATCTGCGCATAGCCGCGCCGCCCCGCCCCGGCCGCGTCGAGCACGATCAGCAATGCGGCATCCTTTAGGCACGGTTCGGCGGCGCTCTGGCCCAGCCCACAACCTGGCTTGCGTCCGGCAACGTCGAGCAGGTCCTTGGCGACGTAAGTCAGCCCAGCCAGCAGCCCGCTACGGCCGGACGCCGTGTCGCAACTCTCGACGAGGCAGCGTAGCGCGCCCGCACGCCCGGCGAGCGCGAGGCTCGGCGTCTGTGCGGCGCGGGCAGGCGTTGCGAGCATGGCGAGGCTGGCCTCCTGACGACGAGACTGTGACACTTCCTGACTTTAAGGAATGAGAAATGCAGCAAGGCTGATTTCTCCATCCGCGAAATCAGTTCGCGTCGCTGACGCTCGCCTGCAGCGCGGCCAGCAGCCGCGCCGTCGGCGGGTCCAGCGTCTCGGCATGGGGTACGCAGATGTCGATGTCGCGCCGTGCCCAGTCCTCTTCAAGACCGATCAGACGCAGGCCCAGCGCCTCGGCCAGCGGTCGCAATGCAGCTTCGGGCAGGATGCCGATGCCGAGCCCCTGCCGCACCATCTGGCACATCACCTCGAAGGAACGGACCTGCACCCGCACGCGCAGCGCATGGCCCCGCTCGCGCGCCTGCTCCGTGACCACGCGATGGACCGCCGTGCCGACGTCCAGCGCGACGAATTCCTCGTCGAGAATCTCGTCGAAGCGGACTGTCTCTCGGGCAAACAGGCGATGTTCCGGAAACACCGCCAGCGCCAGCCGGTCCTGCGCATAGGGCATGGAGACGAGCCCGGGCTGGCTGAGTCCGCGCACGATCACGCCGAGATCGGCCTGGCCGCGCGCCAGCGCCTCCAGCGTCTCCGACGAGGGGCGCTCCTCCAGATCGACCTTGATTTGCGGGTTGTCGCGCATGAAGCCGGCGAGATCCTGCGCCAGCCTCTGCACCAGCGCCGAGGAGGAGGCGCAGACGCGCACCCGCCCGCGCACGCCGAGCCGGTGCTCGCCCATATGCGAGACGAGCTGGTCGGCGAGCCGCAGCACCGATTGCGCATAGCGCAGCGTCGTGACGCCGGCATGGGTCGGCTCGACGCCATGGGGCAGGCGCTTCATCAATGGCTGGCCGACTTCCTCCTCCAGCAGGCGCAGCCGGCGGCTCGCCGCCGAAATCGCGATGTTCATGCGCTGCGCCGCCTGGCTCAGGCTGCGCAATTCGCACAGCGCCACGAAGAGCCGGAGCGACTGGAGATCGTGATGCAGCAAGGGCAGGACTCCCGCGCGAACGGGATGCCCGCTCACTCCCCGGAGATCAGCCCGGGAAGCACCAGCGCGTCAATCGCATCGCCGCCCGGCAGATGCACCGGGATCGGCGTTCCGGCGGCGTCCTCGAAGCGCAGCTCCGGCCAGCGCGGCGGCCGCGTGCCGCTGAGCGAGACCTCGAGGGTGACGGTTCCGTCGCGCTTCTCGGCGGTGATCGAGAGCAGGCAGGGCGGCGTCAGCGGCGTCTCCAGCACGCTTGCACCGTCATCGTCATAGAGGTCGAGCGTGGCGCTTTGCCCGTCGGCCAGCGCAATCCGCAGCGTCAGCGGGCCGGTCGCGGTCGAAGGCGCTGAGCCGAGCGGCAGGATCGAGCCGCCGCGCATGAAGGCCGGGCAGCGGCCGGGCTGGGCATCAACTTCGACGGTCGCGCCGCCGGCATGATGCTGGCCGGTCCAGAGATCGTGCCAGCCCTCAGCGCAGGCCGGCAGCCAGACGCCGCGCGTCGTCGCCCCCTTGTCGAGAACGGGCGCGACCAGCAGCCGCTCGCCGAGCAGGAAGCAGTCTTCCTCGACATAGCTTTCCGCCTGCTCGGGAAAATCGAGCGTCAGCGGCCGCAGGATCGGCTCGTGATCGCGATGCATCCGCCAGAGCAGGTCGTAGAATAGCGGCGTCAGGCGCTCGCGGAAGGCGAGGCAGTCCCTGATCTGCGGCAGCAGTTCGGGATACATCCACGCCTCGTTGGCGCTGCCGTCGTCGTTCCAGGAATGGATCGTGAAGCGTGGCCAGAACACGCCCTGCTCGATCCAGCGCAGGAACAGCTCCGGCTCTGGTTTGGGACCCGCGAAGCCGCCGATGTCGTGGCCGAAATTGGCCAGCCCCGACAGCGAGAAGCCATGGCCCATGCGCAAATTCCAGCGCAGGGTTTCCCAGTTGGTGCGGTTGTCGCCGCTCCAGGTCTGGACATAGCGCTGCATGCCCGGCCCGCCCGAGCGCGAGATCAGATAGGGGCGCGTCGTCGGCGCTGCCGCTGTCTGCGCGATCGCGGAGGCCCGCATCATCAGGTTGGTCTGCACCGGCCTAAGCGTCGCGATGGTCGCAACTTGTCCGGCGAGGTCGCAGCCCGCCGCCTCGTCCCAGATCTCGAACTCGTTGTTGTCGTTCCAGGTCGAGTTGATGCCGTAGTCGATGAGTTGCTCCCGCACCTGCGCTGACCACCATGCGCTGGTCTTGCGATTGGTGAAGTCGAGATAGGCCGCCGGGCCGCCCCAGAACTGGGTGATGTGCGGCCTGGACTTATCCTCGCTGTCGCGCACGAAGCCCTGGAAGGCCTCGACCTCGGCAAAGCGCGGATGCTCGGTCAGCAGCGCCGGCTTGATGTTGGCGACGAGTTCGACGCCGGCCGCCCTGAAGCGCGCGGTGACGGCCTTGGGATCGGGGAAGCGGTCGCGGTTCCAGGTGAAGACGCAGCGCTTGTCGCCGACCAGCGTGTAGCCCGAGGACATCTGAAAGGAGCCGCAGGGAATCCCGTGCTGCTCGAGAAGATCGAGGAATCCGACGAGCTTGTCCGACGCGTCGGGAGCGTCGGTATAGGACATGGTCGAGCCCGAATAGGGGATCGTCCAGCGCGGCGGAAAGGCCGCCCGCCCGGTCAGCGCGGTGAAGCGCTTCACGACATCGTCGAGCTTCGGACCCAGCACGACATAGAGGTCGAGATCGCCGTCGCAGGCCTCGAAGCTCCGGAACAGGTCGTGATAGGCGTCGAGCTCCTGGCCGAGATCGAAGGCTCCGCGCGCAAGATTGTCGTAGAACAGGCCGAGCGCCTGGCCGCCGCGGTCGGGCCTCACCGTCACCGACCAGGGGATGTGCTTGTAGAGCGGGTCGGAGCGGCCGGCGTCGTAGCCGAGCGGGTCGGTCGCGCCCATGGCGAGGCGGCGGCCATGCTTGTCGGCGGAACCCGACTTGTCGCCGAAGCCGTAGAAGCGCTCGTTCTCGTCGCGGACGAGATAATGCCTGAACCGGTTCGAGCGGCGGTCGAAGAAGTAGGCCTGGCTCGGCCGGTCCTTGAGGATGCTCTCGAAGGGGGCGTCTGGCGTCGCCCGCGTCTGCCAGTCCAGCATCAGCGGCGCGCGGCGGATACTCACGCGCAGCTGCGCCGTCTCGACCGTGATCGTCTCTGCCTCCTCGGAGACGGTGAAGACCGCGCCCGGAAATCCCGAGACGTCGAGCCGGTCGCGCCCGTCGATCGGATCGGGTTCGCCGGCCCACGAAATCTCGGGCGAAAGCGACCATGTCCGGGGCATGGCGAGCCCACCCGGCCGGGTGATCAGAAGCCGGGCGAGATGGCTGTCGAGCAGGAACAGCCGCGCGGAAAAGCCGCCCTCGAGCGCGAGATCGACATGGGTGTTCCCGGTTCCGGCGAGCCTCGCCCCGGTCAGCGGATGCATGGATGAAGCCTTATTTGATGAAGCCGAACAGGCGCGGCAGGAACAGCGAGAGCGCCGGCACATAGGTCACGACCAGAAGCGCGAAGGTGGTCGACAGGAAGATCGGGATCAGCGGCCGCGTCACCTGCTCGATCGAGACTTTTGCGATGGCGCAGCCGATGAAGAGCGCGCTGCCCGTGGGCGGCGAAACGATCCCCAGGCACATGTTAAACACCAGGATCACGCCGAAATGCACCGGGTCGACGCCGAGCTGCGTCAGCACGGGCAGGAAGATCGGCGTGAAGATCAGGATGCCGGGCGTCAGGTCGAGGAAGGTGCCCATCAGCAGCAGCACGATGTTCACCAGCATCAGCGCGACGTATTTGTTGTCTGAGATCGCGGTGATCCAGTCGCCGATGAGCTGCGGGATGCCCGCCAGCGACATCACATAGGCCATGGCGAGCGAAGTGCCGATCATCAGCGAGACCACCGCCGTCGCTTCGATCGTGTCGACGATGATGCGATAGAGATCGCCGAATTTCAGCTCGCGATAGATGCCCGCCAGCGCCAGCGAATAGACCACGGCGATGGCCGACCCCTCGGTCGCGGTGAACATGCCGCCGACGATGCCGCCGATGACCAGCACGATCAGGCCCAGGCTGGGCAGCGCGCTGAGGATCGCGGAGACCTTCTCGCGCATCGGCAAAGGCGGCATCGGCAGATAGCCGCGCTTCTTGGCCATGAACCAGACCGGCACCATCACCGAGACGCCCATCAGGAGGCCGGGCAGATAGCCGGCCAGGAACAGCGCCGCGATGGAGGTCCCGCCCGAGACCAGCGAATAGACGATGAAGGCCCCCGATGGCGGGATCAGCAGGCCGGTCGGGCAGGACGCGATGTTGACCGCCGCCGAGAAGGCCGGGTCGTAGCCCGCCTTGTCCTTGAGCGGCTGCATCGTGCCGCCGATGGCGGACGCCGCCGCCACCGCCGAGCCCGAGACGGTGCCGAACATCATGTTGGCGAGGATGGTGATCTGCGCCAGCGCGCCCGGCATCCAGCCGACGAAGACCTTGGCGCAGTCGATCAGCCGGCGCGCGATGCCGCCGCGGTTCATGATCGAGCCCGCCATGAAGAAGAACGGGATCGCCAGCAGGGCAAACGAGTCGAGCCCGGTCGCGATGCGCTGCGCCGTCACCGAGAGCGCCGGCATCGGCGGCATGATCGACAGCAGCGCCGCGATCGCGGCCAGCCCCGTAGCGTGGCTGATCGGCACGCCGATCGCCATCAGGCCGATGAAGGCGACGGAGAGGATGAGGGCGGGCGATGCTTCCATGCCGGTTATTCCCGCTCAGTCGAGCGAGACCTCCTTGGCCGCGATCTCCTGTCCGCTCGCGACCTCGCAGACGACGAGCGTCGCGTAGATGGCGGTCAGGAGGCCCGAGAGCGGGATGATGACGTAGACATAGGCGACCGGGACGAGCATGGCCGGCGTCACCTGGCCGAGCCGCAGATTGCGCTCGACCAGGAGCCAGCCGCCCCAGCCGAGCACGACCAGCGCGAAGACGATGACAAGCCCGGCGATCAGGATGTCGATGCCGCGCCGCACGCCGCGCGGGGCCATGTCGATCAGCCCGGTGATGGCGATATGCCCGCGCTTGCCCAGCACATAGGCGGCCCCCAGCAGGCTGACCCAGATGAACAGGAAGCGCGAGAGTTCGTCGGTGAAGGAGGTCGAGGAGTTCAGGAAATAGCGCCCAACCACCTGCCAGACCACGCAGGCGAGCATGACGAGCGTCATCGGCACGGCGAGCGTGAGAACGAGGATATCGAGGCTGCGGTGGATGCGGTGGAGCATGGGTGTGGCGCCATCCTGAGGGGAAAGGCGCGGGGAACCCTCTCCCGTAGGGAGAGGGCAGGGTGAGGGGTCGGACGTCATCCGAAAAGGGTGTGACGATGGCGTTGACGTCCTATCAGGCGGACGTCCCTCACCTCACCCTTGCCCCTCTCCCTACGGGAGAGGGTTCCCCGCGTTCTTCCCCGCACTGTTGCGGCTATCTTACTGCACCGCCTGGATCTTCTCGGCCAGCGCGGCCACCGCCGGCACGGCCTTGAGATCGTCATACATCGGCTGCACGGCCTTGCGGAATGCCGGCTTGTCGGCGTCGACGAAGGTCACGCCGAGCTTCACCGCGTCGCCCTCGGCCTTGTCGAGTTCCTTCTGCCAGTTTTCGTTGTGGGCCTTGGAGGAATCCGTCGCCGCCTGGCGGACCAGTTCCTGCTCGGCCGGCTTGAGCTTGCCGAAGGTCACGCCCGAGGCCAGCACCACGTCGGGCACGCGGGTGTGCTCGTTGCGGGAGTAGAACTTCATCACCTCGCCATGCTTGGCGAGCGTCAGCGCGGTGACGTTGTTCTCGGCGCCGTCGACCACGCCCGACTGCAACGCGGTGTAGAGTTCGCCCCAGGCCAGCGGGGTGGCGGCGGCGCCCAGCAGGTTGACCATGCGGGTGGTGATCGGGCCGGGCTGCACGCGGATCTTGAGGCCCTTGAGGTCTTCGGGCGTCCTGATCGCCTTCTTGGCGTAGAAGCTGCGCGTGCCGTTGTCCTGATAGGACAGGCCCAGCAGCGACTTGGCCTTGCCGGCCTCCAGGATCTCGCGGCCGATCGGACCGTCCACGACCTTGAAGAAATGCGCCTTGTCGCGGAACAGGAACGGCGTGTCGAAGACGCCGAAGGCCGGCTCGAACGCCGCCAGCGGCGAGGCGTTGGCATGGGCGAAGTCGAGTGCGCCGGCCTGGAGCTGCTCCAGCAATTCGCGCTGCTGGCCAAGCTGCCCGGCCGGGAAGACCTTGATCTCGATCTCGCCCTTGGAGCGCTCGGCGACGAGCTTGGCGAAGAGTTCGAGCGAGACGTCGACCGGGTGGCCCTTGGCGAGGCCGTGGCCGAGCCGCATCGTCGTCTTGGCCTGCGCGACGGGCGTCAGCGCCAGCGCGGCGGCGGCTGTCATGCCGGCAATCAGGGTGGTGCGTCGTGTGATGCTCATCTGCGTGTCCTCCGCGTCGGGTTTTGCGTTGTCTTTTTCGTTATCTTGGCCGGGCGTTTTCGCCTTGGGGCCGCTTGCTCATGTTCCAGCAGGCTTCTGCTGCTGCGCCAGTTCGGAATAGCGCTCCGAAAGCGTGGTGAAGGCCTGCTTCCGCGTCGTCTTGTCGGCGGCGATCAGGCCCTTGAGGTTCCAGCCGCGCTGATAGGCGGTCTGCCGCCGCTCGGTGCGGAAATCGTAGAGAATCCACGGGCAGAAGCCGCGCACATAAGGCGCGTTCTCGACCAGATCGAGCTGACGCTCATAGAGGTCGGACTGGTGGCTCTCGCCGAACAGCTCGCCCGGCCGCCCGGAGCGGCCGGCCACCGCGTCGGCACCCGTCTCGGTGATGACGAGGGGCTTGTCGAGATCGCTGTTGGCGAAAAGCCGCTTCAGCCCGTCGAGCGAGGGCTCATACCAGCCGAAATACTCGTTGAGCCCGATGATATCGAGCGCCTCGCTCAGCCGGTCCTCGATGCGGAAATGCTCGCGATTGATCAGGCAGGCGGCCGAGACCAGACGGGTCGGGTCCATCTCGCGGCAGGAGGCGGCGAGCCCGCTCATGAAGGCGAGCCGCGCATCGGTGTCGGCATTCTCGTTGCCGACGCCCCAGATCACGATGCTGGCGCGGTTGCGGTCCCGCCGGATCATCTCGCGGAGCTGGTTGTCGGCGTCCGCGAAGGTGTCGGGGTTGGCGAAGTCGATCGCCCAGTAGACCGGCACCTCTTCCCAGAGCAGCAGTCCGACATCGTCGGCGATCTGCGCCGCCATCTCGTGATGCGGATAATGCGACAGCCGCAGGAAATTGGCGTTGAGCGCCTTCGCGTCGGCATAGCGGCGGCGGATGTCGGTCTCGGTCGAGACCTTGCCGAGTTCCCGGTCGTCCTCATGCACGCAGATGCCGCGCAGGAAGATATCCTCGCCATTGAGCAGGATGCGCTGGCCCTCGACCCTGATCTCGCGGAAGCCGATCCTGTCGTTGAGCCGGTCCTCGCCGAAGCTGAGGCTGACCGGATAGAGCCTCGGGCTGGCGGGGCTCCAGAGTTCGGGGGCCGCGTCGAATTCGAGCCGGCCCACGCCGCCGGAGACCGGCACGGCGATGTCGCTGGCCAGCCCCGCGATCGAGAGCCGCGCCGTGCCGCTGGCGCTTTCCGACAGCGTGACATCGACCGCAATCCGCTTGCCCTGCGAGCCCGGAACCAGCGCGATGCCGAAATCGCGGATGAACAGCGCCGGCACGCGCACCAGCCCGACCTCGCGATAGATCCCGCCATAGTTGAACCAGTCGGTGTGGTTCATCGGCACGCGCTCGGGCCGGCGGCGATTGTCGACATTGATCTGCAGGCGGTTCGCGCCTGCGTTCAGATGCCCGCTCAGTTCGATGAAGAACGGCGTCGAGCCGCCGCGATGGCTGCCGAGGAAGACGCCGTTGAGAAAGACGCGAGCCTCGTATTGCGCCGCCCCGACCCGCAGGAAGACGCGCTCGCCCGCTTTGCCGGGTGCGAAGTCGAGGTTGCGCGTGTACCAGGCCCCGCCCTCGAAATAGGTCCATTCCGGGCGCACGACGTTCCAGCAGGAGGGAACGCGCGTCGTCTGCCAGTCGCCGTCGTCATAGTCGCGCGGGGTCGTCCAGCCGCCGATCGGATCGGGCGCATCCTCGAACCAGCGCTGGCGCAGGCCCTCGTCATGCAGGTCCAGCACGAAGTTCCACGCGCCATCGAGCGATTCGATGGTGCGGCCCGCCACGCTCAGCATCTCGCGCCAGCCGACTCTGCCCTCCGCGAAGGCGGCGGCGTAGGCTTCGTCATGGAGATGGTGATACGGATCGTGCCCCGGCTGGAGCGCATGCTCGCCGGGCCCGTTCGCAGGGCTGCTCTCGACCTTGGCGTCCATCCCGATGACAAGTCTTCTTATGAAGGAAAACGATTTCCCTTATGCTAGACAAGCGCCGCGCTTCTGGCAACCATATGCTGAACCGAGTCCGCAAGGCGAGGCGCGGGCGGGAAGGGCGGCGAAGTCTTGAACGAGCACGATCCACGAAAGGGCGCAGGCAGCCGCCCGGTCTCG
>JBKJSB010000027.1:0-4882 GCA_046593015.1 Allobosea sp. | reverse complement strand
CCGAGGCCGAACGCCGCACCACCGAACTTCTGGCCCTTGTCGGCCTCGACCCGGCCTCGGCCAGCCGCTACCCGCACGAATTCTCCGGCGGCCAGCGCCAGCGCATCGCGATCGCGCGCGCCATGGCGCTCGATCCGAAATTCGTCGTGCTGGACGAGCCGACCTCGGCGCTCGACATGTCGGTGCAGGCGCAGATCGTCGACTTGCTGCGCGACCTGCAGGCCAAGCGCAAGCTCGGCTATCTCTTCATCAGCCACGACCTCAAGGTGGTGCGTGCGCTCTCCCACCGGGTCGTGGTGATGCAGAACGGCAGGGTCGTCGAGGAAGGTCCGGCCGAGGAGATATTCGCCCGGCCGCGCGAGGCCTATACGCAGGCGCTGCTGGCGGCCGCGCTCAATCTCGAGCCGGTCGGCCTTGCCGCCGTGCGGGACTAGCGTATGCCGCGCGCGATCCTGATCGTGCTCGACTCCGTCGGCTGCGGCGGCGCTGAGGACGCGACGGCCTATGGCGATGCCGGGGCGGACACGCTCGGCCATATCGCGCAAGCCTGCGCGGAGGGACGCGGCGACCGGGACGGATTGCGCAGCGGGCCGCTGACGCTGCCGAACCTGGCGCGGCTCGGACTGAGCCATGCCTGCGAGGCATCTACGGGCGCGAGGCTTGCTGGCGTAGCGAGACCAGCCTCGCCCTCCGGCCAGTACGGCTACGGCGTCGAGGTGAGCCAGGGCAAGGACACGCCGTCCGGCCATTGGGAGATCGCGGGCTGCCCGGTGCCGTTTCCATGGGGCTATTTCACCGCGCTGGAGAACTCGTTCCCACCGGGCCTGATCGCGGCGATCATCCGCGAGGGCGAGCTGCCCGGCATCCTCGGCAACAGGCATGCCTCAGGCGTCGGCATCATCGACGAGCTGGCGCAGCAGCACATCACGAGCGGAAAGCCAATCTGCTACACCTCGGTCGATTCCGTGCTGCAGATCGCCGCGCATGAGGAGCATTTCGGGCTGGAGCGGCTCTATGGCCTCTGCCGGAAAGTGCGTATTCTGGTCGATCCGTTGCGGATCGGACGCGTCATCGCGAGGCCCTTCATCGGCGATGCCGAAAGCGGCTTCACCCGCACCGGCAACCGCAAGGACTTTTCGATTCCGCCGCCCGACGAGACCATCCTCGACCGCCTGACGGCGCAGGGGCGGAATGTGATCACCGTCGGCAAGATCGGCGACATCTTCGCCCATCGCGCCACCGGCGAGGAGGTCAAGCGCTTCGGCAACGCCGCCATGTTCGATGCCGCGCTGGAGGCCTGGGAGCGCTTGCCCGATGGCGGCTTCTGCTTCGTCAATCTGGTCGATTTCGACACGGAGTTCGGCCATCGCCGCGATGTGCCGGGCTATGCGGCGGCGCTCGAGGCGTTCGACGCGATGCTGCCCCGGCTGGAAGCGGGGCTAAAGCCCGGCGACCTTGCCGTGATCACCGCCGACCATGGCAACGATCCGACCTGGCGCGGAACCGACCACACCCGCGAGCATGTGCCGATCCTCGCCTTCGGACCGGCCGTCGGCGCAGGTCCGATCGGCCGGCGCGAGAGCTTTTCCGACATCGCCGCAACGCTTGGCGAATGGCTTGGCGCCGGCGCGGTCGGCCCCGGCCGCTCCTGGCTTGCAGCGAAGCGCTAGTGCATCGGACCGAAAAGTGGATTCCACTTTTCGGAACAATCCGATGCAAAAAGAAGAAGCCAGATCGCGTCCGACAGGACCCATGGCGATCTAGGCCGCCGCGACCCGGTCGCAGAAGGCCGCGACCTGCCGGCGGATGTCCTGCGCCTGCGAGGCCAGCGTGTCGGCGGCCGTCTTCAGGCTGCCGGCGGCGTCATGGGTGCGCACCGTCATGGTCTCGAAGCCGCTGACCATGCTGGCGCTGCGCTGCGCGCCGTCCGACGAGAACCGGGCCTGCCTCGCGATCTCGCTTGTCGCCATATCCTGCTGATGGACCGCGACGGCGATCGCGTCGGTCAGCCGTTCGACGTTCGACATGGCCTCGACGATCTCGCAGATCACGGCCTGCGAGCGCTCTGACGCCGTCTGCATCACGCCGATCCGCGCCGAGACCTCGTCGGTCGCGGCCGCCGTCTGCGAGGCCAGCGCCTTGACCTCGCTTGCCACCACCGCAAATCCCCGGCCCATGTCGCCGGCCCGGGCCGCCTCGATGGTGGCGTTGAGCGCCAGCAGATTGGTCTGCGAGGCGATGCCACGGATCATTTCGACGACCGCTCCGATGCTCTGGCTGTTGCTGGCGAGATGGCCGATCTCGTCGCTGGCGCGCCGCGCCAGTTCGGCTGCGACCTTCGAACCATCGGCCGACTGCGTGACGTTGCGGCCGATCTCGGCGATGGACTGGGCGAGTTCTCCGCTGGCGCTGGTGAGATGCTGGATGCCCTGCGTCGTGCTCGCCGACGCCTCCGACACCACGCCCATTTCGCGGCGCGCCTGCTCCGAGGCTTCGGCGAGTTCGCGCGCATCCGACTGCATGTTTTCCCGCGCGCTGTCGAGCACGGCCATGGCGGCCGCGATCTGCCGGCTGAAGCCGTCGATCTCCTGCCGCAGCAGACCCGACCGGCGCGCCAGATCGTCCGCCAGCGCCTTCTCGCGGCGGCTGGTCGCGCGCTCGCGCTCGGCGGTCTCCCTCGCCAGACCGAGATTGCCCTCATTGGCCGCCAGAAGCCGGCCCATGATCATCGCATAGGCCATCAGGAAGACCGTCTCGACGATCAGCACCGCGGCATGGAGCAGGACGCGCAGCAGGCTGCCACCCTGATAGAACACGGCGGCCGGCAGCGCATATTGCAGCGCGAGGTGATGCAGCGCCGTCAGCCCCGCGCCCGTCGCGATCGGCCGCCAGTCGCAGAAGCCGGCGAGCAGCGCCAGGACGGCAAAATAATACATGTGGCTGTCGGGCTGCCAGGGATGGCCCGACAGGCTGTAGACCATGATCGAGACCTGGCCCACCAGAACGACCGCGATGACCAGTTGCGTCACGACGGCGACGCCGAAGACCCGGAAGGTCAGCAGCGCGGCGCCTGCAAGCACAAGCGCGAACGCAGCCGCCATCCCGGTCTGGGTGTCGAAGACAGGCCCGGCGAGCCCGAGCAGCAGCCCGTGCAGGATGGCCAACCCGAGCAAAGCCCGGGCCGTAAGGCCGCGAATGGCGTCGAGCGTCAGGATCATGGCGTCGCCTTGCGGGAGACGGCCTGGTCCAGACAACCCGCAAGACCGCTGAGCTTCAGTGCAAGCGCGCTTCCCGGCAGCGCGGCGACAAGCCCGTAATCGGGCCCCATCACGATCGTGACGAAGGGCCAGGCGCCGCCGCGCAGCACCCTGAATCCGGCGGCCAGGCTGATCCCGGCCGCCGCCTGCGCGGAGGTCCATGGCGGAAAGACCAGCGCGAAGGGCTCCGTCCCGATCGGGTTCGCGCGCGGCAGCGAGGCCAGCGCCGAGAGACAGGACAGCGACAGGACGAGCGCAACGACGCCAGCCTGAAGGCCACGGCTCGAGGGTGACGATGCTGCGGGGAGCGGTCGTGCGGACCCCGCCGCAGGTTCGGATCGTGACGGCAGGCAAGATGTCGAAAGCATCGGATGTCGTTATCGGGCTTAGGTAAAATTTAGGTTTATGCGGCGGCCTGTCCGAGGGGCTCCCCGGCGGCGTTAGGCTGCTGCTAAGACGCGCGAACCACAACCTATACGTGTCTTACCGGGAGCCGCCCATGTTGCGTCGCGCGTCCCGCCTGATCTCCGATCGCACTGCGACCAGCGCGGTCGAATTCGCGTTCGTCGCGCCCGTCCTACTGCTGATGACCTTCGGCATCATCGGCTACAGCTATGTGCTCGGGATCTATCATGGCATCCAGCAGATCGCGTCGGAGGCGGCCAGAGCCTCGGTTTCGGGGCTGAACGACGCCGACCGGGCGCGGATAGCGCGCGATTTCGTCGTCGCGCATGCCTCCTCCTACGCCTTCATTGACCCTGCGAAAATCAGGGTCACGACAAGCCAGAGCCCGGCGCCCAGCAAGTCTTCGAGGTCGCCGTCGTCTACGGCTTGGGGCTCGGCGTGCCCAGGCTCGGCCCTGCGGTCAGCGGCGTCATCGCCGGGGCTGCGACGCCGCTCGACCAGGTGCTGAACGCGGTTCTGGGCACGCTGGGTCTCGGGTTGGGGCAGGCCGATAGTTGGGTCACCGGCGTGCGCTGCGGCGGGGCGGTGCTGGTGCGCTAGCTCCGCAGCCGATCCTTGATCCGCTTCATCAGCCCGTCGCGGACGTCGCGATAGGCCTCGAGCATCTGCTCGCGCGTGCCCTGCATCACGGTCGGGTCCATGGTCGGCCAGTATTCGACCTCTGCCGCGACCGTCCGCGTCAGATCGAGCGCCTTGTGATGGGCCTCGGGCGAGAGCGAGACGATCAGGTCGAAGTTCAAGCCCTCCCACTCCTCCAGTTCCTCGATCGATTTCGGCTTGTGCTTGTGGGCGTCGATGCCGATCTCGTCGAGCACCGCCAGCACGAAGCCGTCCGTCTCGCCCTTCCGCGCCCCGGCCGACTGGACATAGATCGACTTGCCGAAAAAGTGCTTGGCCATCGCCTCGGCCATCGGCGAACGCACGGCGTTCTGCGCGCACATGAACAGCACGCTCTGGACCTTGCGGGAGGCCGGCGGCTCCACCCGCCTCAGCCCTTCCAGTGCAGCGCGTAGACCAGCGTGAAGAGGCGGCGCGCCGTGTCGTGATCGACCTCGACCTTGGTGGCCAGCCGCTCGACCAGGATGCCGGCGGCCTCGTCGTGCAGGCCGCGCCGGCCCATGTCGATCGCCTCGATCTGCGAGGGCGTGGCGGTGCGGATG
>JBKJSB010000025.1:0-17468 GCA_046593015.1 Allobosea sp. | reverse complement strand
CGTACGCCTGCTCGAGAAGGTGCGCATTCCGGCGGCAAAGTCCCGCTTCAACGAGTACCCGCACCGCTTCTCGGGCGGCATGCGCCAGCGCGTGATGATCGCGATGGCGCTGGCCTGCAAGCCCAAGCTGCTGATCGCCGACGAGCCGACCACCGCGCTCGACGTGACGATCCAGGCGCAGATCCTGCAGCTGATCAAGCTGCTGCAGGAGGAGGAGGGCATGTCCGTGCTCTTCATCACCCACGACATGGGCGTCGTCGCCGAAATCGCCGACCGGACCGTGGTGATGTACAATGGCGAGGCGGTCGAGACCGGCGAGACGCCCGACATCTTCGCCCGCGCCAAGCACCCCTATACGCGCTCGCTGCTCTCCGCCGTGCCCAAGCTCGGCGCGATGACCGGCCGGGCCCGGCCGATGCGCTTTCCGGTCGTGGATCGCGCGACGGGCGAATCCGACGTTCCCGTCGAGGTGCCAGACACCGTCGAGGCCGCCGCCCGGCCTGTACTGGAGGTTTCGGGGCTGACCACGCGCTTCGACATCCGCGGCGGCATCCTGTCTCGGGTCACCGGCCGGGTGCATGCGGTCGAGAACGTCGCCTTCAGCGTGCAGGGCGGCGAGACGCTGGCCTTGGTCGGCGAATCCGGCTGCGGAAAGTCGACCACCGGGCGCTCGGTGATGCGGCTGATCGAGCCGATCGCCGGCTCGGTTCTGCTCGACGGCGTCGACATGCTGACGCTCGACCAGACCGCGCTGCGCGAGCAGCGCAAGCGCATGCAGATGATCTTCCAGGACCCGTTCGCGTCCCTGAACCCGCGCATGAATATCGGCACCGCGATCGCCGAGCCGCTGCTGATCAACAAGCTGGCGACGCGGACGCAGGCGCGCGAGCAGGTCGACGAACTGCTGCGCCGCGTCGGGCTGAACCCCGACATGGCCAACCGCTTCCCGCACGAATTCTCCGGCGGGCAGCGCCAGCGCATCTGCATCGCCCGGGCGCTTGCGGTCGAGCCCCGGCTGATCGTGGCCGACGAATCGGTTTCGGCGCTGGACGTCTCGGTGAAGGCGCAGGTGATCAACCTGATGCTGGAACTGCAGGCGCGCATGAAGCTCGCCTATCTCTTCATCTCGCACGACATGGCGGTGGTGGAACGGGTGAGCCACCGCGTCGCGGTGATGTATCTCGGCGAGATCGTCGAGATCGGCCCGCGCGCGGCGATCTTCGGCAATCCGCAGCACCCCTACACCAAGCGCCTGCTGGCGGCCGTCCCGGTCGCCGATCCGATGCGCCGGCACGACAAGCGCCCGGTCTCCAACGACGAGATCAAGAGCCCGGTCAGGCCGGCCGACTTCGTCCCGCCCGAGCGGATTTTTCGCGAGGTTACGCCTGGCCATTCGGTGATGGTCTGGGGCGAGGAGTGGGAGAAGCCGGCGCAGCGCGACGTGGCCGCGTAAGGGGGCTTGGCGATAGGGCTGCCTACTGCGCCGGCGCGCGCCTGAGCGCCGGCAGCGCCAGCCGCAGCAGCGGCGGCAGCGCTTCGGGCGAGTTCTCGAAAGCCGCGATAAAATCAGCGCGCATGCGCCGGCTCCAGAACTGGTTGATGTGGTCGGCGATGGCGGGAACCGCCTGTTCGTCGGGATAGGCCTTGAAGAAATCCGCGATCTGGCCGGCCATATGAGCAAGTTTTTCGCGCTTCTCAGCGCCGTGGGCAAGATCCGTCATTGCGCGGCGGGCTCGCTCTCGCGTGCCCATTCGCCGGCGAACAGCACCGCGCCGTCCTCGCGGGCGACGCAGACCAGCGCGAGGCCCAGCGCCTGCGCCCGCTCGATCGCCAGCGAGGTCGGCGCCGAGATCGCAACCAGCGCGTCGGCCCCGAAGATCGCGGCCTTCTCGACCATCTCGAACGACGCCCGGCTTGTCACCAGCACGAAGCCATCTGTTCCATCATGGCCGGCGCGCAGGCGCGCACCGATCAGCTTGTCGAGCGCGTTGTGGCGGCCGACATCCTCGCGGGCGGCGAGAATGCGTCCGCCGCGATCGCACCAGGCGGCGGCGTGGACGGAGCGGGTCAGCCGGTTCAGCGGCTGGTGGCGCTCGATCTGAGCGAGGGCGTTCGCGATCGCGGCTGTTGTCAGCGCGGTCGCCGCATCGGATCGGCGCGAAGCCTTCGGCATCTCGGACAGGCTTTCGACGCCGCAGAGCCCGCAGGAGGTCCGGCCAGAGAGATTGCGCCGCCGCGCCAGATGCTCGCGGAAGCGGCCCGGTTCGAGATCGACCGTGACGACGATGCCGTCGGCCCGGGGCTCGATCGCGATGCCCCTGATCTCGCTGGCGCTGGCGACGATGCCCTCGGTCAGGCTGAAGCCTGTGACGAAATCCTCCAGATCGGACGGCGTCGCCATCATCACCGCATAAGGCAGGTTGCCATAGACGATGCTGACCGGCGCCTCGACCGCGACCTCGGCCATGGCTGAGCCGGGCATGTCCGAGGCAAAGCGGAGCGGCGCGACCGAGACCGCCTGCGAGGCCGGCGGCTGGGCGGGGCTGCCTTCTGAGGGTTTGCTATTTCGCCGCATCGGGCAGCCTCCCCACGATCTTGCCTTCGATCCTGCGCAAGGAGACATCCTCCTCGCGATTGCGTTCCTGCCATTGCGAATAATAGTTCGTCCGCCGGACCTCGACTGCGGTGACCTTGTATTCAGGGCAGTTCGTCGCCCAGTCGGAATAGTCGGTCGTGATGACGTTCGCGCCGGTCTCGGCATGGTGAAACGTCGTGTAGACCACGCCCGGCTGCATCCGCTCGGACACCTCCGCGCGCAGCGAGATGTCGCCGGAGCGACTGGCGAGCGCGACGAGATCGCCGGTCTTGACGCCGCGGTTTTCGGCGTCGAAGGGATGGATCTCCAGCACGTCCTCGTCATGCCAGGCCGAGTTGGCCGTACGCCGCGTCTGTGCGCCGACATTGTATTGCGAGAGGATGCGGCCCGTCGTCAGGATCAGCGGGAAGCGCGCGCCGGTGCGCTCCTGCGTCGGCACGAACTCGGTGATCATGAAGCGGCCCTTGCCGCGCACGAAGCGATCGACATGCATCAGCGGCGTGCCGGCCGGCGCAGCCTCGTTGCAGGGCCATTGCACGGAGCCCAGCGCATCGAGTTTTTCGTAGCTGACGCCGGCGAAACTCGGCGTCAGGCGGGCGATCTCGTCCATGATCTCGGAGGGGTGACCGTAATCCATCTCGTAGCCGAGCGCCTTTGCGAAATCGACTGTCACCTGCCACTCGGCCTTTCCCGAGAGCGGGGCCATGACCTGCCTGACGCGGTTTATGCGACGCTCGGCATTGGTGAAGGTGCCGTCCTTCTCGAGGAAGGACGAGCCCGGCAGGAAGACATGGGCGTATTTCGCGGTCTCGTTCAGGAACAGGTCCTGCACGACGACGCATTCCATCGCCGAGAGGCCGGCCGTGACATGCTGGGTGTTGGGGTCGGACTGGGCGATGTCCTCGCCCTGGACATAGAGCGCCTTGAAGGTGCCGCCGACCGCCTCGTCCAGCATGTTGGGGATCCGCAGGCCGGGCTCGTCGTCGAGCGGGACGCCCCAGATCGTCTCGAAGATCTGCCGCGTCGCATCGTCGGAGACATGGCGGTAGCCGGTCATCTCATGGGGGAAGGAGCCCATGTCGCAGGCGCCCTGGACGTTGTTCTGGCCGCGCAGCGGATTGATGCCGACGCCCTCGCGGCCGATATTGCCGGTCGCCATGGCGAGGTTGGCCATCGCCATCACCATGGTCGAGCCCTGGCTGTGCTCGGTGACGCCGAGCCCGTAATAGATCGCGCCATTGCCGCCCGTCGCATAGAGCCGCGCGGCCGCGCGGACATCGGCCGCCGGCACGCCGGTGAACTCTTCCGTGGCCTCGGGCGAGTTCTCCTGGCGGGCGATGTAGCGGGCCCAGTGCTCGAAATCGTCGAGGTCGCAGCGTTCGCGGACGTAAGCCTCGTCGATCAGCCCCTCGGTGACGACGACATGCGCGATCGCGTTGGTCAGCGCGACATTGGCGCCCGGCTTGAGCTGGAGATGATAGTCGGCCGCGACATGGGGCGTGCGGACGATGTCGATGCGGCGCGGATCGGCGACGATCAGCTTCGCGCCCTGACGCAGCCGCTTCTTCATCCGCGAGGCGAAGACCGGGTGGCCATCGGTCGGGTTGGCGCCGATGATCAGGATGACGTCGGCTTTCTCCACGGACTTGAAATCCTGCGTGCCGGCGGACGTCCCCAGTGTCGTCTTCAACCCGTAGCCGGTCGGCGAATGGCAGACGCGGGCGCAGGTATCGACATTGTTGTTGCGAAAGCCGGCGCGGACCAGCTTCTGGACGAGGAAGACCTCCTCATTGGTGCAGCGGGAGGAGGAGATCGCGCCGATCGACTCGCGGCCATAGTGGGCCTGGATGCGCTTGAACTCGCTCGCCGCATGTCCGATCGCCTCCTCCCACGAGACTTCGCGCCAGGGGTCGGTGATCTTCTCGCGGATCATCGGCTTGGTGATGCGGTCGGCATGGGTTGCGTAGCCCCAGGCGAAGCGTCCCTTCACGCAGGAATGGCCCTCATTGGCTTTGCCGTCCTTGTAGGGGACCATGCGGACGACCCTGTCGCCCTGCATCTCGGCCTTGAAGGAGCAGCCGACGCCGCAATAGGCGCAGGTCGTGACCCTGGAATGCTCGGGCTGGCCCATCTGGATGACCGAGGTCTCCATCAGCGTCGCCGTCGGGCAGGCCTGTACGCAGGCTCCGCAGGAGACGCATTCGGAGCCGAGGAAGTCGGTCGGGCCGGCGGCCACGCGCGAGTCGAAGCCGCGCCCGGTGATCGTCAGCGCAAAGGTGCCCTGAACCTCCTCGCAGGCGCGGACGCAGCGATTGCAGACGATGCATTTCGTCGGGTCGTAGGTGAAATAGGGGTTCGACGCATCCTTGCCGAGCCAGTTCTCGTTTGCGAGCCCGTCCGCGCCTTCGGCAAAGACGTGGTTCTCGCCCTCATAACCGTAGCGGACCTCGCGCAGGCCGACCGCGCCCGCCATATCCTGCAGTTCGCAATCGCCATTGGCCGAGCAGGTCAGGCAGTCGAGCGGATGGTCGGAGATGTAGAGCTCCATCACGCCCTTGCGCAGGCCGGAGAGGTTCTCGCTCTGCGTGCGCACGATCATGCCGTCCTCGGCCGGCGTGGTGCAGGACGCCGGCGTGCCGCGCCTGCCCTCGATCTCGACGAGGCAAAGCCGGCAGGAGCCGAAGGGCTCGAGCGAATCCGTGGCGCAGAGTTTGGGGATTTTGGTGCCGAGCGACATGGCGGCGGCCATGACCGAGGTGCCGGCCGGCACGGTGACGCTCTGCCCATCGATCGTCAGCGTCACGGTCTTCTCCGAGACGCGGATCGGCGTGCCGAAATCGATCTCCTTGATCAGGCTCATGGCTGCATTCTCATTCGGCGGCCAGCGGAAGAGGCGGCCGGTCGAAATCCTCGGAAAAGTGGGTGAGCGCGCTCAGCACCGGCATCGGCGTCAGCCCGCCCATCGCGCAGAGCGAGGCGTCGGTCATCAGCTTCGACAGGTCGCGCAGCACGGCCAGATTCTTGGGCCGTTCGACGCCGGCGATGATCCTGTCCATCGTCTCGACGCCGCGCGTCGCGCCGATGCGGCAGGGGGTGCATTTGCCGCAGCTTTCCTTGGCGCAGAATTCGAAGGCGAAACGGGCCTGTTTTGCCATGTCGACGCTGTCGTCGAAGACGACGATGCCGCCATGGCCGAGCATGGCGCGCATGCCGGCGAGCGCTTCGTAGTCCATCTGCACGTCGAGCTGCGCCGCCGTCAGATAGGCCCCGAGCGGGCCGCCGACCTGCACGGCGCGGACCGGCCGGCCCGTCAGCGTGCCGCCGCCCATGTCCTCGACGATCTCGCGCAAGCTGATGCCGAAGACGAGTTCTATCAGCCCGCCGCGTTTGACATTGCCGCCGAGCTGGACCGGGAGCGTGCCACGCGAGCGGCCCATGCCGTAATCGGCATAGGCCCGTCCCCCATGCTGGAGGATCCAGGGAACGGCCGCGAAGGAAAGCACGTTGTTGACGACGGTCGGCTTGCCGAACAGGCCCTGCAAGGCCGGGATCGGCGGCTTGGCGCGGACCACGCCACGCTTGCCCTCCAGGCTCTCCAGCAGCGCCGTTTCCTCCCCGCAGATATAGGCGCCCGCGCCGAGCCTGACTTCGAGATGGAAGGCGTGGCCGGAGCCGAGCACGTCGTCGCCGAGAATGCCGGCGTTCCCGGCTTTCAGGATGGCGCGCTGCAGCGTGCGAAACGCGTGCGGATATTCGGAGCGCAGATAGATGTAGCCGCGCGTCGCGCCGACCGCGACGGCGGCGATCGCCATGCCCTCGATCAGCAGGAAAGGGTCGCCCTCCATCAGCATGCGGTCGGCGAAGGTGCCGCTGTCGCCCTCGTCGGCGTTGCAGACGATGTATTTCCGGTCAGCGCTGGCGTCATGGACGGTCTGCCACTTGATGCCGGTCGGGAAGCCCGCGCCGCCGCGTCCGCGCAGACCTGACTCTCTCACCGCCGCGACGATGTCCGCGCCGGTCAGCGCCAAGGCAGCCGTGAGCCCCGCAAGGCCGCCATGGGCCTGATAATCGGCCAGCGACAGCGGATCGGTGACGCCGACGCGCGCGAAGGTGAGGCGCTGCTGACGCATCATCCAGTCGCGCTTGTCCGTCAGGCCGAGGCTCAGGGCGTGCGCGCCGCCATGCTGGAAGCCAGCCTCGAACAGGCCAGCGACATCCTTCGCCGTAACCGGCCCATAGGCGGTGCGCCCTTCCGGCGTCCGGACCTCGACCAGCGGCTCCAGCCAGAGCATGCCGCGCGAGCCGTTGCGGACGAGATCGACCGCTACGCCGCGCTCTTGCGCCTCTCGCAGGATCGCTTGCGCCACGGCTTCCGCGCCGACGGAAAGGGAAGCGGCGTCGATCGGCACGAAGATGCGGATCGTTTCGCTCATGGCGAGCCCCCCGCGAGGCCGCAGAGATCGGCGAGCCGGCCTGCGTCGAGCCGCCCGATCAGTTCGCCATCGACCAGAGCGGCAGGGCCGAGCGCGCAATTGCCGAGGCAGTAGACCGTCTCGACCACAAGGCTTTCCGTCGCGCCATCGATCGCGACGCCGTGCTCGCGCGCCAGGCCCTCGACCAGCGCCTCGCAGCCCAGCGCCTGGCAGGCCTCGGCGCGGCAGAGCTTGACCACGCGCGCGGGCGGCGGGGCGCTTCTGAAATCATGATAGAACGAGATCGTGCCATGCACCTCGGCGCGGGACAGGTTCAGCGCCTCGGCGATCAGCGGCACGGCCTCCGGGTCAATATGGCCGAACGCCTCCTGCAGCGCATGCAGCATCGGCAGCGTCGCGCCTTCGAGATGCGCAAGCCCTGCGACGATCGCGCGGGCCTCGTCCCGGTCCCAGGCCGGGTAGCGCTGCATTGTTCCTCCTCGCTGCCTGCCTCACGGGCCGGCTTTTCGGGAATGAAGCGCCAAGGCTGGAACGAGTTCAAATCGATTCTGCCGACTAATTGATAGCTTTTAACTATCACGAATGCTGCGTTGCCGTCTTTGCGAGCGCAGCGACGCAATCCAGCGTCTCACGCAAACCTCTGGATTGCTTCGCTGCGCTCGCAAAGACGGGAAGCATCGTTCCGAACGAGCAACGATAGATCTCGACTATCGCACGATCGGCCGGCGCGGCAGCACCGCTTCGGTGACCGGCTGCGACATGGCGAGCAGGTTGCGCGCCAGCGGCGCGAAGGGCTGCCGGTCGGCGACGATCAGCCCGATGGTGCGCTGCGCCACTGGTTCCACCAGCGGCAGCGCCATGGTGCCCAGCGGCACGCCGAAGAACTCCAGCAACTGCGTCGAAACGATACTGGAGACGCCCTCGATGCCGGCATGGGAGCAGAGGTTGAAGATCGAGTTGGTCTCGATCGCCGGGCGCGGCGAGACCCCGACCGAGCGGAAGATGCCGTCGACGATGCGGCGGTTCTGCATGTCGGGCGTCAGCAGGCAGAGCTTTTGCGCGCCGGCCTGCGCCCAGCTGATGCTCTCGCGGCCAGCGAGCGGGCCGTCCTCGCGCGTCAGCAGGACATAGGATTCCTGGTAGATCGGTTTCGAGATCACCCGCTCCAGCGGCTCGTTGTCGAGATAGGTCAGGCCGACATCGAGCTCGAAGGCGTCGATGCGGCCCTGGATTTCGGCCGAAGTCAGCGACAGCACGGTCAGCGAGACGCCCGGATAGCGCGCCGAGAATGGCGCGGTGATGTGGGCGACCATCGGCAGCGCGGTCGGGATCGCGCCGAGCCGGACCCGGCCGCTGACGCCTTGCGTCAGCTCGGCGATCGATTCCTTCAGCAGGTCGGCTTCGGCGAGAATGCGCCTGGCATGGCCGAGCACGACCTCGCCCTCGCGCGTCAGCCCCTGGAAGCGGCGGCCGCGCTCGACGATCAGCACGCCGAGCTCGGCCTCGAGCTGGGCGATGGCGGCCGACAATGTCGGCTGCGAAACATGGCAGGCCTCGGCCGCCTTGCGGAAATGACGCTCGCGGGCGAGCGCGTCGAGATAGACAAGCTGGCGGATGATCATGGGGCGGCCGTTGTCACAGGCTGATCGCCGGCCAGCAACTCTCCGGCCCAGATGCCGCGTCCGACATGGTCAGCGACGATGGCGGCGATGGCTTCGCCGGCGAAGCGGGCGAGCCGCGAGGCCGGCCGGTCGGCAGGATAGGACAGGATCAGGCGGCGCACCGGGGCGGGGCCGGTCAGGGCTGCGCCCGTCAGCCGGCCGGCGGCGATGTCGTCATGAATCGGCGCCAGCGGCAGGACCGTCCAGCCATGGCCGTGGCGGACCAGATCCTTCAGCGTCGCATAAGAGTCCGCCTCGACCGCGACATCGAGCGCAAACCCCGCCTCGCTGGCGCAGCGCTCGACGATGGTGCGCAGGCCATGGCGCAGGCTCGGCAGCAGCAGGCGTCTGCCGCGCAGGGTCTCGAAGGGGACCGCCTGCAGCGGCGAGAAACCCGCCTGCGCCGGGCCGATCAGGAACAGGTTCTCCAGCAGCAGCGGCCGCGAACGCAGCGACCTCGCCGGGCGCGGATCGTAGAGGATCGCGACGTCGATCTCGCCGCGATGCAGCCAGTCGAGCAGGTAGCCGGTATAGGCGCTGACCAGCCGCAGCGCCGCGCCGGGATGAGCCCTGCCGAAGGCGGCGACCAGCGGCACCGCGATGATGTCGGAGACGGTCGGCGGCAGGCCGATCGCGACCGTGCCGGTCAAGGCCACATCGCTGTCGGCGGCGCTGGCGCGGATTTCGTCGAGTTCCGTCATGACGCGCGTCGCGTGCTTGAGCACGTCGCGCCCCTGCTCGGTCAGCACCATGCCCCGGCCATGACGGGAAAAGAGCGCGACGCCGAGTTCCTGCTCCAGCATCCGGACCTGCCGGCTCAGCGCCGGCTGGGCGATGCTCATCCGGTCGGCCGCCTTGCTCAGGCTGCCGAGCTCGGCGACGTGGATCAGCGTCCGCAGTTGTGAAATCTCCAAGAGGCAGCCTCCCCAAGCGATACCGTATCAGCATAGCTGATCACGAAAAAGGGTCGCGGATATATAGCTGGATTGCCGATAGCATCGGCCTGAGATCGACCGGACCGGAGCATCGTCGTGGCGCAGACCACCGTTTCAAGCGCCGCAGACGCGGAGGCTGCGGCAGCAGCCGTCAGCGGCTGGCCGGCGCGGCTTTACGCCATCCTGAAGGCGGCCGATGTGCGCCAGATGGCCTTTGTGCCAGATGCCGGCCACAGCGCGCTGATCCGCATGTTTCAGGCCGATCCACACGTGAAGACCAATGTCCTCACCACCGAGGAGGAGGGCGTCGCGATCTCGACCGGGGCGTGGCTCGGCGGACAGCGCTGCGTCCTGCTGATGCAGTCGAGCGGCGTCGGCAACTGCATCAACATGCTGTCGCTGCCGGTGATGGCGCGGGCGCCGCTCTTGATGCTGGTGACGATGCGCGGCGAATGGGCCGAGTTCAACCCGTGGCAGGTGCCGATGGGGCGCGGTACCCAAGCCGCGCTGGAGGCCGTCGGCATCCGCGTGATGCGGGCCGATACGGCCGAGGACCTCGTGGACACCGTCGAGGCAGCGGCCGCGCTCGCCTATGAGGGCGACCAGCAGATCGCGGTGCTGATCGGCCAGCGCCTGCTCGGCAAGAAGAAGTGGTGAGCGCGATGGCCAATCCAGAAACCGTCCCGCTCGGCCGCCGCGCCGTCGTCGCAGCTCTGCTGAAGGACCGGGGCGATACGCTCGTCGTGACCGGGTTGGGCTCGGCGACCTATGACGTCCATGCGGCCGGCGACCATGACGGCAATTACTATCTCTGGGGCGCGATGGGCGGGGCTGCGTTGGTGGGACTGGGCATCGCGCAGGCGCAAGCCTCTCGGCGCGTGCTCGTCATCACCGGCGACGGCGAGCAGCTGATGGCCTTCGGCGCGCTTGCCACCATCGCCGTGGCGAAGCCCAAAAACCTCGACATCGTCGTGATCGATAACCAGCATTTCGGCGAGACCGGGATGCAGGGCAGCCATACCGGCCATGGCATCGACCTGGCGAAGGTCGCGGAAGTCTGCGGTTTTGCGACCGCGCGGACGCTGACCGGCATGGCCGAGGTCGAGGCGCTGGCCGGGACGCTGCAGGCCAATGCCGAAGGCCCGCGCCTGTTCGTGATCAAGGTTCTGCCTGAGAACCCGCCGCGCTCCCTGCCCTCGCGCGACGCGGTCTACATCAAGAACCGATTCCGTGCTCATCTGGGCCTGCCGCAGGGGTGATCTGGCTTCCTCACCCTTACGACGTCATTCTGGGCGAGCGGGGCTCGTCCCGGAATCCATCGTAGAGCGCTGGCGGTGCTCGATGATGGATCCGGAGCTGCGCGGCCTTTGGCCGCTTGTCCAGGATGACGGAGAGGTTCAAAGCAAACTGACAAACACAATTAGAGAACATGAGGAAACGACCCCTATGGATATGATCGGTTTCGTCGGGCTCGGCCGCATGGGCCGGCCCATGGCCTCCAACCTCTGCCGCAAGGGCTTTCGCCTGATCGTCCATGACGTCAATCGCGACGCCGTCGACGAACTCGCCTCGCTGCAGGCGCGCCCGGCAGAGTCGGCCGGCGAGGTCGCGGCCCAGTCCGACGTCATCGTCACCATGCTGCCCAACTCCGCGATCGTCGAACAGGTCGTAGCCGGCCCCGGCGGCGTACTGGAGAACGCCAGGCCCGGCAGCGTGATCATGGACATGAGCACGATCGACCCGCTCGTCACCGACGCGCTCGCGAAGCAGGCGGCGGCCAAGGGCGTCGGCTTCGTCGATGCGCCGGTCGGCCGGCTGGCGGCGCATGCCGACAGGGGCGAATCACTGTTCATGGTCGGCGGCACGGATGCCGAGTTCGCGCGCGTAAAACCGCTGCTGGAGGGCATGGGTACGACCATCCATCATTGCGGGCCGGTCGGCAGCGGCACGCGCACGAAGCTGGTCAACAACTACCTCGCCGTCTCGCTGTGCCAGATGAACGCCGAGGCGCTGGCTTTGTCGCAGCGCTTCGGACTGACGCTGGAGACGACGCTGGAGGTGCTCTACGGCACCACCGCAGTGAACGGCCAGCTCAAGGTCAACTGGCCCAACAAGGTGCTGATCGGCGACACGGAGCCCGGCTTCACCATCGACCTCGCGCACAAGGATCTCAGCCTGATCGTGGACGCGGCCAATGCCGCGAAAGTGCCGATGCCGCTGGCGGCGGCCGCGCGCGAGGCCTTCAGCGCCGCGCGCGCCGGCGGCTTCGGCGGACGCGACTTCTCTGCAATGGTCGACGCGCTCTGCCACCAGGCCGGGATCGAGAAGCCGCGGCTGAAGCGCTGACGAGAGGCGACATGATGAAGCTCGACGGCAAGGTCGCGGTGATCACGGGGGCGGCGCGAGGCCTCGGCCGCGCCTGCGCGCAGCGCTTCCTGCAGGAGGGCGCCAAGCTCGTCGTCGCCGATATCGACGGCGAGGAACTGGCCCGTACGGCGGATGCGCTCGGACGGCCCGAGCAGGTGCTCGCCGTCCCGGCCGATGTGACCAGGCGCGGCGACGTCGACGGGCTCGTCGCTGCGGCCGTCGCCCGGTTCGGGCGGCTTGACATCATGCTCAACAATGCCGGCATCGCCCGCAGCCAGCCTTTTCTCGATATCGCCGAGAGCGATTTCGACGAGGTCATCGGGGTCAACCTGAAGGGCGCGTTCTTCGGCGTGCAGGCGGCCGGCCGGCAGATGGTCGCGCAAGGCCAGGGCGGCGTCATCATCAACATGTCGTCGATCAACGCGCTGCTCGCCAACCCGAATCTGGCGACCTATGCCATCTCGAAGGGCGGCATGAACCAGCTCACCTCGGTGGCTTCGGTTGCGCTCGCCCCGCATGGCATCCGCGTCGTCGGCATCGGGCCGGGCACGATCCTGACCGAGATGGTCGAGAAGGCGATCATGACCTCCGACGAGGCGCGCCGCGCCGTGCTCTCGCGCACGCCGATCGGCCGCTGCGGCGAGCCGGCCGAGATCGCGTCCGTCGCGGCCTTTCTCGCCAGCGACGACGCCTCCTACATGACCGGCCAGACGATCTATCCCGATGGCGGGCGGCTGGTGTTGAATTATACCGTGCCCGTGGCGGAAGGCTGATCTGTCGGCTGCTCTGGCCCGCTCCGTGCTAGGATGACGCGATGACGCGCAGCATCGACCTCAATTCCGATCTCGGCGAAGGCTATGGGCCGTGGCGCGCCGGCGACGACGCGGCCATGCTCGACCTCGTCACCAGCGCCAACATCGCCTGCGGCGGCCATGCCGGCGATCCCGAGACGATGGTGGACACGCTCACGCTCGCCAAGGCGCGCGGTGTCGTGATCGGCGCGCATCCCGGCTATGCCGACCGCGAGGGTTTTGGGCGGCGCATCATCCCTTGCACACCACGAGAGATCGAGCGTTTTACAGCCGTGCAGATCGGAGCGCTGATAGGCGCAGCCGCGCTGGCCGGGGCAAAGGTCGCCTATGTGAAGCCGCATGGCGCGCTCGGCAACCTCGCCTGCGACGACCGCACCGTGGCCGACGCGATCGCACGCGCTGTCGCAGCCGTCTCGCGCGATCTCGCGGTGCTGGCGATCTCGGGCACGGAGCTGGAGCCCGCCGCGCGCGCCTGCGGGCTTTCCGTGCATAGCGAGATCTTCGCCGACCGGGCCTATCTGCCCAATGGCCGGCTGGTGCCGCGCAGCCGGGACGGGGCGATGGTCCATGGTGCCGACGCAGCGGCAAGACGACTGGTCGAATTCCTCGACACCGGGCTGATGCCGACGCTGGAGGGGCCGCCGATCCCGCTCGCGGCGCATTCGATCTGCGTGCATGGCGACAGCGCCGGCGCGGTCGCGATGGCGCGGGCGGTGCGCGAGGCGCTGACCGAGGCCGGAATCACCATCGCGCCCTTCCTGCCGCGCCCGGCATGAACGCGCCGGCACAAGGCTTTCCGCGTTTCCAGCCAGTGGCGGAGCATGCCGTACTGGTCGAACTCGGCGACACGATCGACTCACGCGTCAACGCGCAGGTCCGGCGGCTTGATGCGGCGCTTTCGGTCGCGCCCTTTTCCGGCTTCACCGAGGCTGTGCCGGCCTATGCCAGCCTGCTCGTCGGCTTCGACCCGCTGCTCGTCGACCATGGGCAGGTCGAAGCGGCGATGATGGCGTTGTTGCAGAAGCCCGCGACCCTGCCGCCCAAGGGCGAGCCGCGCGAGGTGCTAGTCTGCTACGAGGACACGTTCTCTCCCGATCTCGACGCCGTCGCGGCCGCGACCGGCCTCACGCGGGAGGCGGTGATCGCGGCGCATCTGGCCGGCGACTACAGCGTCTTCATGTACGGTTTCGCGCCCGGCTACGCCTATCTCGCAGGCGTGCCCGAGGCGATCAGGCTGCCGCGCAAGCCCGCTCCCGTGCGCGGGATCGCGGCGGGCAGCGTGCTGATCGCCGGGCCGCAATGCCTTGTCACCACGCTCGTCATGCCGACCGGATGGCACATCATCGGCCGTTCGCCGACCGAAATCCTGCGCGAGGAGACCGGCCGACCCTTCCTGTTCGAGATCGGCGACGATGTGCGCTTCCGGCGGATCGACCGCGCCGGCCTCGACGCCCATGCCAAGCTCTCAGACAATCGGCGGGCCTGAGCCATGGCCAGCGCCGTCATCGAGATCGTCCAGGCCGGCCCGCTCGTCACCGTGCAGGATAGCGGGCGCACCGGCCTGATGCGCTATGGCGTGCCTGCATCGGGGCCGATGGATCGCGGCTCCTTCGCCATCGCCAATGCCGCGCTGGGCAACCCGGATGGGGTGGCGGGGATCGAGGTCTCGGTCGGCGGACTCGCGCTCGACTGCGTCGAGGGCGACGTGACGATCGCGCTGGCCGGCGGCGGCTTTCGCGTCACGCTCGACGGCCATGAGCATCCGTCCTGGATCGTGGCCGAGCTGAAGGCGGGGATGCGGCTGACGATCAGGCCCGGCCTGTGGGGGAGCTGGACCTATCTCGGCTTCGCCGGGCGGCTCGACGCCAAACCCTGGCTCGGCAGCGTCTCGACGCATGGGCCGTCCGGATTCGGCGGCGGCAGGCTGATGGCGGGGCAGCGGATCACTATCGCCGAGGCCGAACGCCGCGAGGCGCGGGTCGGGGACCTTGACTGCCCGGTCACGGCGCGACCGCGCCATACCGTCAAGGTCGTGCTCGGCCCGCAGGATCGCTTCTTCTCGCCCGAGACGATCGAGACACTGCTGTCGGCGCCCTTCACCCTGACCGACGCCTATGACCGGATGGGTGTGCGGCTGGCGGGCCCGTCGCTCAAGCCGGACGCCGTGCTCGACATGCCGTCGGAACCGATCGTGCAGGGCTCGATCCAGGTTTCGGGCGACGGCGTGCCGGCCGTGCTGCTCGCAGACCACCAGACCACCGGCGGCTACCCCAAGATCGCAACCATCATCTGCGACCATCTCGACGGCTTCGCCCAACTGCGCAGCCGGGCGCAGGTCGCCTTCTCCGCGATCTCGCCGCAGGCAGCCGTGGAGGCCGCGCGCACGCGCCGGCTCCTGCGGGCGCGCTATCTGGCGAGCCTGCGGGGCGATTGAGCCGGCTCAGGCCGTGGCGGCCTGCGGGTTCAGCCGCCACATCGTCCAGTTGAGGAAGGCCGCGAAGCTGACCCAGCCGAGATAGGGGACGAGCAACAGAGCCGCCGTTTCGTCGATCGGGGCAAAGAGAACGATCAGCCCGAGGATGGAAAGCCAGAGCAGCGCGACATCGACCAGAGCGAGGTCCATGCGGCGCAGGCCGAAGAAGAAGCCGGACCATGCGGCGTTGAGGCCGAGCTGGACGCCGTAGAGCGCCAGCGGCAGCGCGGCCCCCGAAAAGCCCGCCTTGCGCCAGACCAGCCAGCCCGAGATCGCGATCATCACATAGAGCACCGTCCAGGCCGGGGCGAACAACCAGTTCGGCGGCCGCCACCACGGCTTTTTCAGCTGTTCATACCAGTCGCCGGGCCGAAACACCGCGCCCGAACTCGCTACTGCGACGCAGGCCGCGACGAAGCCTAACAGTCCAAACGCGTCGCCCCAGCTCATGATCGCTCCCGATACCCGCCATCGCAGTCCCGTCTCCCGCTTGCAACTCTTGGCCTGTGATGACGGCATCGGCAAGGCGGGTTTGGCGAGCGTTTGAAAGGCGTTGGCGACGGCCGATCGCTAAGCCGGCAAGGCGTCCTGCCGGGAGGGTCTGGCGGCCCTGCATATCTCGCAAAGCCGGACAATGATCTTATATGGAAAGCGACGGGATCGTCCCTTACGGAACGGTCTCGGCAGGATATGAAGACGATCCGCGCAAAGCCATCGCGGGAGCCCGGAGGGGCAGAGTGAGAAGCCACGACCCATGAAGAAGTCCAAGGGCGGCGTCGGAGAGACCCGGGTGCAGGTCGCCGCCGTCCCTGTCCGCCACGCTGCCGACGGCGGCCTTGACGTGCTGCTCGTGACCTCGCGCACGACGCAGCGCTGGATCGTGCCCAAGGGCTGGCCGATCAAGGGGCTGGACGACAACGACGCCGCCGCGCGCGAGGCCTATGAGGAGGCCGGCGTCGTCGGCAAGATCGGCAGGAAGCCGGTCGGCCGCTACACCTACTGGAAGCGGCTCGACGACCATTTCGTGCTATGCGAGGTCAAGCTCTACCGGCTCGCCTTCGAGCGCCAGCTCGAGAACTGGGCCGAGCAGGCGCAGAGGCAGTGCCACTGGTTCAGCCGCCAGGACGCCGCCGATCTGGTCGACGAACCCGGCCTCAAGACGCTGATCGCGGCGCTGGCGCCGGTGGCCGACAAGGACTGAGGCTTCGGCTCAGCCGCCCTCGCGAGCGCCCGGCTCGTAGCGCGTCTCCAGCCGATTGGCGTGGCGGTGCAGCAGCCGCCAGCGCCCGCCCTGCAAACGGAAAACATGGGTCACCCGGTTCGACCAGCGCGTCGGCTCGCTCGCGCCGGGACGCGTGACAACGAAGTTCTCGATGTCCGTCGTGAAGGCCAGGTCCGCGCCGACCACGGCGCTGACGTTGTCATGCTCGACCGTGCCGCCGCCGAACTGCGTCGCCGCCCAGTCCCAGCGCCGGGAAACCTCGTCCCAGCCCTTCTCATAGCCGCCCCAGCCATAGAAGGAGGTAGCGTCGTCGTCATGGGCATAGAGCGCCTTGATCGCGGCGACATCGCCGTGGGCGACGTCGCCAAGCGCGGCGCGGAGACGGGCGAGCGCGTCTGCGAAAGATTCTGCGGGGGGCGGATTTTCGTCGTTCATTCAGTTGTCCCGTCCTGGTCCCGCGAGCCCTCATCCTTCGAGACGCGCCTCTGGCGCTCCTCAGGATGAGGGCGAGGAAGGGGAAAGGCCAGCCCTAGCGCGGAGATCCGGCGAGCCTGGGCTGATCCTGCAGGCGTGCGTCGCGGCTCTCCATCAGCCGGCTCTCGCGCAGGGCGTTGGCGCTTTCGAGGATCGGATAACCGATCGAGGCGACGTGGCCGTGGATGCGCTTCAGGTCGCGGATGATGTCGAGATGGATCGCGCTGGTCTCGATCGTCTCGCTGCGACCGCTGCGCAGGCGTTCGAAATGGCTCTCGATGGCGCGCCGCTCGGCATCGCGCATCATCGCCTTCTCGGCGAAGAGCTGGCGGGCGAGCGCGAGATCGCGCGTGGCGAAGACGTTCAGCGCCAGCACCAGCCCCGAGGCGACGCGCTGGTGGAAATCCCTGATCTCGGCGAGCCCCTCGGGCGAGAAGGCGTAGCGCTTGCGGATCTTCTTCTCGGCCAGTTCGCGCAGGTTCTTGTCGATGATGT
>JBKJSB010000293.1:0-4219 GCA_046593015.1 Allobosea sp. | reverse complement strand
TCAGAGGCAGGCATGATCGCCTATTCGGCCTTTCCAAACAAAAATAGTTCCAGCGGTCGTGGCGCAGAGGCGCTGCCGGAAAACCTGAAGCGATACCGGGATGAGCGGTTGGTTGCGCAGTTGACGCCTGAGCAGATGCCGTTGATGGTGCGCTTTCGCGATATTCGTGATCCCATGTCTGTCGAACGTGTAGATCCAGACAACATGGCGGCATTGTTTGGAGATCACGTCAGATTAAAGCGCTCAAAGATTGAGACAACGGATTTGCCTATATCAATGTCTGTCCATGACAATCTTAAGTGGTTGTCCGGTTTGAACGGGCGCTACTTACATGGCGGAAGCAGTGGTAGGAATGCTCCTCTAGGTCTATCAGTCGCTGATTTCGTCCTGAAAGATTGACAGCGCTAATCGGCTCGTCACGAAGCGGCAATCAGCATGCTCACGCCGCCGACCGCGCCAGCGGCGCGACATCGATCTCCGCTTCCCGCGCCCGCACGCGCGCAAGATCGAATGCCATCTGCATCCTGAGCCAAAGATCGGCGCGGCTGCCGATGCCCTTTTCCAGCCGCAGGGCCATTTCCGGGCTGACGGCGCTGTGTCCCTTGATCACCTTGTGCAACTGCTGGCGCGTGACGCCGAGACCTGTGGCCGCCTGAGCCACGGTCAAGCCGCGATCGAGCAACTCTTCCTGCAGCAGCAGGCCCGGATGGGGCGGTTTCAGCATCGCCATGTCACAGTCCTCGTCAATGATAATCAACCAGATCGACATCGAAGACGTTCGCGTCCTCGAAACGGAAGATGATGCGCCAGTTGACGCGAACCGTCACCGACCAGAACCCTCGCAGGTCGCCTGTCAGCGGATGCAGCCGAAAGCTCGGCGCATCGATTTCCTCGATCGTCTTCGCCACGTCGAGCACGCCGAGGATGAGAGCAACCTTGCCGGCATGCTGCGGGTTCAGGCCGCGCGGGTCATCGCTCTCATAGAAGCGCTTAAGACCCTTGTGGCGAAAGCCGACGATCATGATCAATCTGTAGTCTGTTAGTTTACAGTTGTCAATTTCATGTCGGTCAATGTGTTGTCCTCACACCGGCAGCCGCACCGTCGCCCTCAACCCCCCCAGCGGCGAATCCCCCAGCATGATATCCCCGCCATGGGCTCGCGCCACGTCGCGGGCGATGGCCAGCCCCAGTCCCGTGCCGCCGTAATCGACGTTGCGGGCCTCGTCGAGCCGGACGAAGGGGCGGAACACCTCCTCGCGCTGCTCGGGCGGAATGCCCGGCCCGTCATCGTCGACCGTCACGATCAGGTAGCGCGCGTCATGGGTGGCGCTGATGGCGATACGGTCTCCGAAGCGGGCGGCATTTGAGACGAGGTTGGTGAGGAGCCGGCGGAAGGCGTCTGGCCTGATCACCACCAGCGGGTCGCCGACGACCGCGAGTTCGGTCTGGTGGCCTTCGCGCTCGGCATCGGCCTTGAGCTCTTCCAGCAGCGAGCGGATGTCGGTCTCGACCGGGGCCTCGCCGGCGTCGCCGCGCGCAAAGGCGAGATAATCCTCCAGCATGCGGCTCATCTCGTCGACGTCCTTTTCGAGCGCGTCGATCTCCGAGGAGCGTTCCAGCAGCGCCAGCGAGAGCTTGAAGCGGGTCAGAATGGTGCGCAGGTCGTGGCTGACGCCGTTGAGCATGGTGGTGCGCTCGCCGATGGCGCGCTCGACGCGGCGCTTCATCTCGATGAAGGCGTTGCCGGCGCGGCGGACCTCGCGCGCGCCGCGCGGCCGGAAATCCGCGTCCCGACCCTTGCCAAAGGCTTCGGCCGCGTCTGCCAGCCGCAGGATGGGGCGGATCTGGTTGCGCAGGAACAGAACCGCGATCGTCAGCAGGATCAGCGAGGTGCCGATCATCCAGAGCAGGAAGATGTGGCTGTTGGAGGCGTAAGCCGAGTTGCGCCGCGTCAGCACGCGCATCACGTCCCGGCCGAGCTTGATCCGGATCTCGATCAGGCTGGAGCGGCCGACCGTGTCGAGCCAGAAGGGCCGCGCCACCTGCTGCGAGAGCTCGGTCGAGAGCGCCGAATCGAGCAGCGAGAAGAAGGGCCGGGGGCCGGGCGCGGGCAGATCGGCGTCGGGGATGATGTCGACATCCATGCCGAAGCGGTCCTGCGCGATGCGGGCCAGAGTCGCGCTCTGCGCGTCCTGCGGATAGCGCTCGTAGACGTCGATGATCATGGCGATGTCGGCCGAGACGGCCGAGGACAGGCGCTGCGTCACGAGCTGCCAGTGCCGCTCCATGAAGACATAGGCGATGACCGATTGGAGCAGCACGACCGGCGCGATGACGATGACGAGCGCGCGTGGATAAAGCCCCTTGGGCATCCAGCGGCCGGTGAAGCGCAGCGGCCGGTCGGCGAGCTTGAGCGCCGGCTTGAGCGTGCGGCCGAGCGCATGGCCGGCGCGGACGAGCGCCGCGCCCAGCTTGCCGAGCAGCGCCCCCGCGCCCTGGGCCAATCTCGCGCGCCGCGCCTGCGCCGCCATCCGTGTCAGGCCCTGTCCGTGACGAGGCGGTAGCCGACGCCGCGCACGGTCTGCAGATAGAGCGGGTCGGCCGGGTCGCGCTCGATCTTGCGGCGCAGGCGGTTCATCTGGACATCGACGGTGCGGTCGTTTGCGCCGATCCCTTGAGCCGCCAGTTGCTCGCGCGGCATCACCTCGCTGGGGCGCTCGGCCAAAGCGGTGAGGATCTCGCGTTCGCGCTCCGTCAGGCGGATCGTCTCCTCGCCCTTGCGCAACTCGCCCCTCGCCAGCCCGTAGATGAACGGCCCGAAGCGGACGAACTCCGGCCGCGCCGCCGATTGGCCGACATCGGGCGTCTGCGTGCGTTTGAGGATGTTGCCGAGCCGCAGCAGCAGTTCGCGCGGCTCGAAAGGCTTGGACAGATAGTCGTCGACGCCGAGTTCCAGCCCGCTGATGCGGTCCTTGGAATCGGCGCGCGCCGTCAGCATCAGGATCGGCAGATCGGAGTCGCCGCGCAGGCGGCGGGCGAAATCGAAGCCGTTCTCGCCGGGCATCATGATGTCGAGCACCATCGCGTCGAAGACGAGCTGCGACAGGCGGGTGTCGGCCTCGGCGGCGTTGGCGGCGGTGGTGACGCGGTAGCCATGGTCGCCGAGGAAGCGCGCCAGCAGGTCGCGCAGGCGGCGATCGTCATCGACCACGAGGATGTGGGGCGCCTCGTCTGGAAGCGGTTTTCGCACGGCCTGCGGAGCCATCTGCGCCGGTCTCCTCGCTGTGGCGCGGGCTGCGCCGTTCTTCATCTTGATAGCACAGCCTCGGGCTGCTGCCTGCCGGCGTCAGACTTGCGGCGTCAGGCTTGCTTCGTCAGGCTTGCGGCGCGAGGAAGCCCAGGACCTTGCGGCGTTCGGCCGGGTCGATCAGCCCGGCGAGATAGGTCGCCACGGTCTCGACGCCGCCCGGCTCCAGCCCAGCCAGCGCGGCGTTGATGCGTTTGGCCTGTAACTGCGCCAGCCGGGTCGCCAGATCCTGACCCGCCGGCGTGGTGTGGAGCTTGCGCTGGCGCTTGTCCTGCGTGCCGGTCCGCTGCTCGACGAAGCCGGTCTCGACCAGCTCCTTCAGCACGCGGTTGAGGCTCTGCTTGGTGATGCCGAGGATGTCGAGCAGCTCGGCGATGGTCAGGCCCGGCCGGCGCTGGACGAAATGCAGCACACGGTGGTGGGCCCTGCCGAAACCGTAATCGGCGAGGATGCGGTCGGGGTCGCCGACGAAGTCGCGATAGGCGAAGAACAGCAGTTCGATCAGGTCATAGGGCACCTCCGCCGCGCCGGCCGATGCCTTCGGGGTCCCTGTCGATGGGCTTTGCGTCTCCGTCACGAATGGCGATCCAGATTTTATGTCAGTGATGTTGACATATCTCAGACGCAAGATTACCGGTCAAGCGCGGATGACGATCGATTATGTCGCTATCGGCCGTCGTCGGGTCATTTTCGGTCAAGGCTTGCACGCCGCAGAGTGCTGTGGCGGAGTTGCGGGCAAGAAGGCGTCCAGGAGGAACATCCCATGTCAGTCATTCCCTTCGACCAGCGCGACGGCGTGATCTGGTTCGACGGCAAGCTCGTGCCGTGGAAGGAGGCCACCGTGCATGTGCTGACCCATGGGCTGCATTACGGCTCCTGCGTGTTCGAGGGCGAGCGCGCCTATGACGGCGT
>JBKJSB010000102.1:0-21193 GCA_046593015.1 Allobosea sp. | reverse complement strand
CCCTTGGTGAAGATGCCGCCGCCGAGACGGGCGAAGATCGAGATCAGCGAGGCGCCGAAGCCGAGCGCGACCAGCGAATCGATCACGACGCGGCTGGACGGGGTGAAGCCGAGGAATTTGGTTAGGACCGCGTAATAGCCCGCCACGCCCAGCAAAGCGAGGCCCGCCACCAGCATGCCGGTGACCGCGCCGGCCTTGAAGGCGACGTCGAGGCCGTCACCCAGCGACTGCATTGCGGCCTGGGCCGTGCGGACGTTGGCGCGTACCGAGACGTTCATTCCGATGAAGCCGGCGAGGCCCGAGAGCACCGCGCCGATCAGGAAGCCGATGCCGACCCATTGGCCGAGCAGGTAAATCAGCACCACGAAGAGAACCGCGCCGACGATGGCGATGGTGAGGTACTGGCGCTTGAGATAGGCCTGCGCGCCCTCGGCGACGGCGGCGGAAATCTCCTGCATGCGCTGGTTGCCGGCGTCGCGCTTCATGACGTCGGCATAGGCCCAGACGCCATACGCGATCGACAGCGCACTCAGAAGGATGATGATGAGCAAAGCGGGCATCGAATGTCCTGTCCTCGAGATTTCGTCCCGGACGGCCGATCGGCCGTGCCTTATCGGTTCTTGAACGCCAAAGATGCAGAAGCGGAGCTAAGAGACTTAGCCCCGGATTTCGGATCGCCAGTGTCGGCGGGCTTTCTGCCAAGTTTTGGACAAAATCGCAAACGGCGCGACTGACAATTAGGATGAGATGTCAGGTGGGCAGACAGTCATACCGCGAACCGCTTGACCGACCGCCGAAACTCACAACGCCACGTCGCGATTGACATTCTTGTAGAGCAGGTAGGCTGCGTCGGAAAAACCGGTCGGATAGAACTGCTGCGGGCAGAAGCCGCCCATCCAGATGAAGTCGTGCGCCCGGATCTCGTGCCATTCGTCGCCGAGGAAATAGAGCCCCTGCCCTTCCAGCATGTAGAGGCCGTGCTCCATCACATGGGTCTCGACATCGGGGAAACAGGCGCCGGGCTTGAACCACATCAGGTTCATCTCGAAATCGAAGCGCATGTCGCCATAGGGCAGCAGGAACTGGAAGCCACGCCCCTCCAGGCCGGTGTGATTCGTCACCGGAACCTGGTCGCGATGGGAAACGATCGGCTCCGGCACGGGAAGGTCGATCGCCTCGTAGCGCTTGCGCAGGCCGAGCACCCGGAGCTTGTCGGGGCCGTTATTGCCCAACAAGAACGGGAGGCCCGGTGGGACGTAGGCGAAGCCGCCTTCGCCCAGTTCGGCCGGCGCGAAACCTGAGACCGAGACCTGTGCGTTGCCCGACAGCACATAGAAGAAGTGCTGGACGCCATCCTCGCGGACCTCGCCGCGCGAGCCGCCGCCCGGCTCGATCTCGAGGACGAACTGCGCGAAGCGCGCGCCGAGCACAGGCGCGGCGAGAATACGTGCGATGGTCCTGTCATAGTGCGGCAGCCGGCTGACCAGCACGCCCTCAGGCGGCATGAAGGCGTAGTTCGGCCGCACGACGCCGCGATTATGGCCGATCGCGCCGGGCGGCAGCCGTCCCGCTGGAACCGTAAACTGGTGCGGCCGCATCCCTCTCTCCCGTTCGGCGTCAGTCGTGGGGTTGCAAGGATCAGACCGCCGCCGCGCGCCGCTGCAGCGCCTGCCACGCCACCAGCGCCAGCGCCACCGCGACAGGCGGGAACACCAGCCAATTGACGCTCTCCCAGCCGCCGGCATTGAGCAGGCCGCCGGCCGAGAAGGAGGCGATGGCGACCGAGCCGAAGACCAGGAAGTCGTTGGCCGCCTGCACCTTGACGCGTTCTTCCGGCCTGTAGCAGTCGGTGACGAGCGCGGTTGCGCCGATGAAGCCGAAGTTCCAGCCGATTCCGAGCAGCACCAGCGCGATCCAGAAATGCCCGACGCTGAGGCCGCTCAGGGCGACGATGGCGGCCAGCGCGGTCAGAGCGAGGCCTGTAGCCGTGACAGCCTCCTTGCCGTAGCGGGCGATCAGCTTGCCGGTGAAGAAGCTCGGACCGAACATCGCCAGCACATGCCACTGGATGCCGAGCGCGGCGTCGCCGACGGAATGGCCGCAGCCGACCATGGCGAGCGGAGCGGCCGTCATCACGAAGCTCATCAAGCCATAGGCGACGAGCGAGGCCGTGACCGAGGCGATGAATTTCGGCTGGCGCATGATTTCGGGCAGCGGCCGGCCGCCGCCCGACTTGACGACCGCGACCGGCGGCGCGCGCAGCAGCAGCACGACGCCGATGGCGAGGAAGGCAAGCGCGCCCTGCGCCAGAAAGCTCGCCGCAAAGGGCGCGTCCGGCGTCAGGTCGCGCGTCCAGTAGACCGATTGCGGGCCGATGACCGCCGCCGCCAGCCCGCCGATCATCACCCAGGAAATCGCCTTGGCCTTGAAGGCCTCGCTGGCGGTATCGGCGGCGGCGAAGCGGTAGCTCTGCACGAAGGCGCCGTAGACGCCGCAGAGAAAGGTCCCGAGGCAGAACAGCCAGAACACGCGCATGCCCGCCCCGGCCGCCGCGATGCAGGAGGCGACGACGCCGGTCGTCGCGCCCAGAAGATAGCCGCTGCGCCGTCCGTATCGCCGCATCAGCATCGCGGCCGGAATGACGCCGGCGGCGATGCCGAGTTGCATCAGGCTGACCGGCACAGTGGCGAAGGTCTTGTCGGCGACGAGGCCCGCACCCACGATGCCGCCGAGCGAGATCACGATCGCCGGACTCGCGCCGCCGAGCGCCTGCGCACCGGCCAGCACCAGCGCATTGCGTTTGGCGAGGACATCGCCTTCGGTCGCGGTCACTGGCTTGGTCATCGCATCGGCCGCCGGTCGGTGAGCGCTGCCGGATCCCGGACGACGCTCAGAAATGAGTAAAGGACCGGCGCGCGAATTCACGCGGCTGGCCCTGCTGGAAATAGCGCGCGGTTCCGGCGTCGGCCGTGATGCGCCCGATGACGGCCAGCGGAACGCCGGCCGCCTCGCTTGCCGCGACCAGAGAAGGATAGTCTCTTTCCGGCGCGGTGCAGAGAATTTCGTAGTCGTCGCCGCCCGTCCAGGCCAGTTCCAGCAGCGCGGGATCGGCCATGATCGCGGCGCGGGCCGCAGGCGACAGCGGCACGGCGTCGAGGTCGACTTCAGCGCCGACGCGGGAGGCCGAGAGCAGCTTGGCGAGATCGCCGATCAAGCCGTCGGACACGTCCATCGCAGCCGAGGCGTAGGCCTGCAAGGCGGCGGCGAGCGCAAGACGCGGACGTGGATGCAGATAGCGGTCGGCGAGAAAGGCGAGGTCGTCCTCGCCCAGAGCCGCGACCCAGCCCGGCCTGTCGGGGCCATGCACCTTCAGGCCGAGCGCGCCGTCGCCGATCGTGCCCGAGACCAGCAGGACGTCGCCGGGCTTCGCTCCGGAGCGCATCACCATGCGCCCGGCCGGCACGCTGCCGAAGGCGGTGATCGAGAGTGTCAGCGGGCCCGGCGTTGAGACGGTGTCGCCGCCGATCAGCGGGCAACAGCCCTCGTCGGCGATCTGTTTCAGGCCTCCTGCAAAGTCAGCGAGCCAGCTCTCGGTCCAGCCTTTCGGCAGGACGAGCGACAGCACGAAACCGTCCGGCTTCGCGCCCTTGGCGGCGAGGTCCGACAGGTTCACCGCCAGCGCCTTGCGCGCGATCGAGGCGGGCGGGTCGTCGGGGAAGAAATGCACCCCGGCGACAAGCGCGTCCGCCGTGACCACGATCTCGTAGCCACGCGCAGGCCGGATCAAGCCGGCGTCGTCGATCAGGCCGAGGCCGCCGGGACCTGCGATCGGCGCGAAGTAGCGCGCGATCAGCTCGAACTCGCCGGGGCGCTGCGCGTCGTCGGCCACGGCGGCTTCAGGCCGCCGGCTGGTCGAATTCGTCGGTGCGGACATCGCGGGCCATCTTGTCGAGGACGGCGTTGACCATGCCGATCTCCTCGCCCTCGTAGAAGGCGCGCGTCACCGCGACATATTCGGAGATCACGGCCCGGCCCGGCACGTCCTTGCGGAAGGCCAGCTCATAGGCCCCGGCCCGCAGCACGGCGCGCACCACGGCCTCGACCCGCTTCAGCGGCCAGCCGGCGGCGAGAGTCTCGTCGACCGAGCGGTCGATCAGGCGCTGCTCGCGCACGACTCCGCCGAGCAGATCGCGGAAGAAGGCGATCTCGGCCTTGGGAAGCTCGATATCCTCGACCTCCTTGCCGATCCAGAAGGCCTCGAACTCGGCCATCGCCTCGACGACGCCGCGCCCGCCGATCTCCATCTCGTAGAGCGCCTGCACGACGGACAGCCGCGCGCCGCGACGCAGTTCGGCCCGGCTCATTTGGATTCTTCCCCGAGCGAGCGCTTGTAGCGCAGCACGGCCAGCGCCGCTTCCGCCGCGCCGCCGCCCTTGTCCATCTCGGAGCGGTTGGCCCGGGCCCAGGCCTGCGCTTCGGTCTCGACGGTGAGGATGCCGTTGCCGAGCGGCAGGGCGAAGGCGACGGAGATGTCCATCAGCGCACGCGAGCTTTCGCCCGCCACAATGTCGTAATGGCCGGTCTCGCCGCGGATGACGGTGCCGAGCGCCACCACCGCCTCATAGGGATCGACGGCCTCGTCGGCGGCGCGCATCCCGATGATGATGGCCGAGGGGATTTCGAGCGCGCCCGGCACGGTGACGACGTCGACGCGGCACTCGGCCTTGTCGAGCACGGCGAGCGCGCCTTCGAGCAGTTCGTCAGCCAGCGTACCGTAGAAGCGCGCCTCAACGACGAGCACGCGCGCGCCATCGAGCGAGACGGCAGGTGTAGTGGCGTCTTTCGCCGAAGTTTGCCGGGGTCCGGCCATGGGTACTTGTCCTTGCAGGGTTGAGGGCGCTGGTTAGACCTCCCGGCGCGCCTCCGCAAGCCGCGCGGCGTAGCGCGCCATCAGATCGACCTCGAGATGGATGCCGTCGCCGGCCTTCCGTGCGCCCCAGGTTGTGACGCTGAAGGAGTGCGGGATCAGCAGCACCGTAAAGACGTCGTCCGCGACGCTGTTGACGGTGAGCGAGGTTCCGTCGAGGCAGATCGAGCCCTTGGTCGCGATGAAGGGCGCGAGCGTCTTCGGCGCGCGGATGTGGAAGCGTGCGGTCGCGCCCCAGGGCTGGTCGGGATCGGCCGCGATCGGCTCGATCGTCTCGATGATGGCGACGCCGTCGACATGACCGGTGACGAGATGGCCGCCGAGTTCGTCCCCGACCTTGAGCGAGCGCTCCAGATTGACCGGCGTGCCGGGCGTCCAGTCGCCGACCAGCGTCTTCGCCAGCGTCTCGGCGGCGGCTTCGACCTGGAAAATGCAGCCGGGCTGACCGTCATCGCGCGGTCGCAGGGCGGTGACCGTCAGGCAGACGCCGGCGCAGGCGATCGACGCGCCGATCTCGATGCCGGCGGCCTCCCATGGACAGGCGATGGCGAGCCGCTTCAGGCTCGGTCCCTTGGCCTGCGCTTCCACGACCGTGCCGATGGCGGTGACGATGCCGGTGAACATCAGGCGATCCTCGAAAAATGCTCGAAACGATCATGGCCAATCAGGCCGGTTTCGACGCGCTGGTAGATGTCGGGGTTGGCCAGCAGCGCCGCAAGGGCCGGCCGCACGGCGACGACGCCGGGGTGGCCCAGCGGATTCGGCGAGGTCGAGACGATGACCTCGTCGGCGAGGCCGGCCTGCGCCAGCTTTTCGCCCACGGTCGGCCCGCCCTCGGAGAAGATGCGGGTGATGCCGCGCGCGCCCAGAAGACGCAGCGCCTCAGTCAGATCTAGATGGCCGTCGGACCCTGCCCCGACGCGCATGACCTCCACGCCGGCCGCCACCAGCGCAGTCTCATTGGCGATCGGCGCGGCCTCCGTCGCAATGACCCAGACCGGAACCTCGCTTGCCGAGCGCACAAGCTGTCCGTCGAGCGGCAGACGCAGATGGGTGTCGAGGATGATGCGAACCGGCGAGCGCCCGGCCATCCCGGGCAAGCGCACCGTCAGCAGCGGATCGTCGGCCAGCACCGAACCGATACCGAGCATGATCGCGTCGTGATGAGCGCGCTGGAGATGCACCCAGGCCGAGGCCGCCGGACAGGAGACGGCAAGCCGCGAGGCGCCTGCCCCGCCGGCATAGCCATCGGACGTGCGCGCGACCTTGAAGGTCACCATCGGGCGCCCTTGAGTCACCCGCAGCACATGGCCGCGATGGGCAGCCTGCGCCTCGCCCTCCAGCACGCCGGTCGTCACCTTGAGACCGGCCATGCGCAAGAGCGCGAAGCCCAGACCGCGAAACAGCGGGTTGGGATCGGCCATCGCCGCGACGACGCGCGTCACACCGGCGAGGATCGTGCGCTCGACGCAGGGCGTCGCGGCCCGGACGGTGCGATGCGAGCAGGGTTCGAGCGTGACATAGAGCGTGCCGCCGGCCGCCGCGCTGGGGCCGGCGCGGTCGAACGCATTCGCCTCGCCATGGGGCCGGCCGCCGGGTTGCGTGTGACCGCGCGCCACGATAACCGGGCCATCCGGCGTCTCTTGCGTGACGAGCGCGCCGACGCAGGGGTTCGGCCATGTCGTGCCCTGCCCGCGTGCGCCGAAAGCCAGCGCCTGACGCATGAAAAAGCGGTCGATCGCGAACTGCGCGGGATCGGCCTCAGTCATCGTCGCGGACGGGTGGCGGCGCATCTCCACCGTCGATCTCGTCGGCGCTGAGCTGGCCCAGAATCTCCTCGAAATCGCGGGCCTCGCGGAAATTCTTGTAGACCGAGGCGAACCGGACATAGGCGACGTCGTCGAGGGCTTTCAGCCCTTCCATAACCAGTTCGCCGATGGCGGAACTGGCGATCTCGCCCTCGCCGGCGCTTTCGAGCTGGCGCACGATGCCGTTGACCATGCGCTCGATCCGTTCGGGCGCGACCGGCCGCTTGCGGAGCGCGTGCTCGATCGAGGTCTGCAGCTTGTCGCGGTCGAAGGCGGTGCGACGCCCCGAGCGCTTGACCACGACGAGCTCGCGCAACTGCACCCGCTCAAAGGTGGTGAAGCGGCCGCCGCAATCGGGGCAGACGCGGCGGCGACGGATCGAGGCATGGTCGTCGGTGGGGCGGGAATCCTTGACCTGCGTGTCGAGGGAGCCGCAATAGGGACAGCGCATGGGGCGGCTTTCAGGATCGGGCGGCGGAGGCTTGCGCCTCCTCGCTCAGCGCGGCGGCGAGATTGGCGCTCGACCATGACGGCCAGCCGGTGCCGGCGAAGTCGCGGTCGTGCGACCAGATGTCGGCGTCGTAAGTCCAGGCGAGCGCGAGGATATGAGCGTCCGCCCGGCAGCCGTTGCGTGAGGCGACGGCATTGCAAAGCACATCTGCCGCATGCGCCAACATGGTTTCATAGCGCTCCGTTGGTGTCGGCTCGAGAAACTCCAGCAAGGCGATAGCGTCCTCAAGGGCATGCGGCGCACGGTGTAGCGCATGGGAAGCCACCGACATCACCTCAGCAACGCCTTCGATGGATATAAGAAGCCGGCGCTGAGCATTGACCCGATTCCAGACGGAGCGCCTGCCGGCTCCAAGGATCGCACCGACCAGAATGTTTGTATCGACGACGAGGGCCGACGAAGGCCTTCGCGGACCCATCAGCTTTCGCGCTCTTCCAGAAAGCGCTCCAGCCACTCCTTCGTCTCCGGGCTGAGCTGGGTATAATGTTCCTCTATCCGATCGAGTACCTTCTTCATGCGCTCGGGATCGGGCTTCCTGAGAGGCGTAAGCATCGCAACCGTCTCGTTGCCGCTCTTGATCGGAACGGCATGCGGCAGCGCCTTGATGGTCGCCGCCGACATCTTCTGCAATTCGCGCATCGTCACTGCCGTCTTGCCCATGGCGGCCTCCTTTGCCGCAATGTATGTAACCCCGTAGGGCGGCGCGTTCAAGCCGTCGCCCGAGAGGGCGGCCTCAATAGATCGGGAATCGTCCCGTCAGCTCCTTGGCCTTGGCCTTCACCGCCGCCTCGACGGCCGCGTTGCCCTCCTCGCCATTGGCGGCCAGCCCGTCCAGCACCTCGGCGATCAGCTCGCCGACGCGCTGGAACTCCACGACGCCGAAGCCGCGCGAGGTGGCGGCGGGCGTGCCGAGCCGGATGCCCGAGGTGACCATCGGCTTTTCGGGATCGAAGGGGATGCCGTTCTTGTTGCAGGTGATGTGGGCGCGGCCGAGCGAAGCCTCGGCGGCCTTGCCTGTCACCTTCTTGGAGCGCAGGTCGACCAGCATCAGATGGTTGTCGGTGCCGCCGGTGACGAGGTCGAAGCCCTTGGTCTTCAGCGTCTCGGCCAGGGCCCTGGCGTTCTCGACGACGGCGCGGGCGTAGATCTTGAACTCGGGCGCCAGCGCCTCCTGGAACGACACCGCCTTGGCTGCGATGACATGCATCAGCGGGCCGCCCTGGATGCCGGGGAAGATCGCCGAGTTGAACTTCTTGGCCAGCGCCTCGTCATTGGTCAGGATCATGCCGCCGCGCGGACCGCGCAGGGTCTTGTGCGTCGTCGTGGTCGCGACATGGGCGTGCGGGAAGGGCGAGGGATGCGCGCCGCCGGCGACGAGCCCGGCGAAATGGGCCATGTCGACGAAGAGGTAAGCGCCGACCTCGTCGGCAATGGCGCGGAAGCGGGCGAAATCCCAGTGGCGCGCATAGGCCGAGCCGCCCGCGACGATGACCTTGGGCTTGTGCTCGCGGGCGAGCCGCTCCAGCGCCTCATAATCGATCAGCTGATCGACGACGCAGACGCCGTAGGAGACGACGTTGAACCATTTGCCGGACTGGTTGACCGGCGCGCCATGGGTCAGATGCCCGCCGGCCGCGAGATCGAGCCCCATGAAGGTGTCGCCGGGCTGCATCAGCGCCATGAACACGGCCTGATTCGCCTGGCTGCCGGAGTTCGGCTGGACATTGGCGAAGCCGCAGCCGAACAGCCGGGTGGCGCGCTCGATCGCGAGCTTCTCGGCGATATCGACGAACTGGCAGCCGCCATAATAGCGCCGGCCGGGATAGCCCTCGGCGTATTTGTTGGTCATCACCGAGCCCTGCGCCTCGAGAACGGCGCGCGAAACGATGTTTTCCGATGCAATCAGCTCGATCTCGTCGCGCTGACGGCCGAGTTCCAGCTCGATGGCGCGGGCAATCTCGGGATCGGCGTCGGCGAGCGAGGCGGCAAAGAAGGAGTTCGACAGATGCTGTTGGACGGCTTGGCTCATCGAAATCTCCATGGCGCAAAGACTTGGCGGCACGATCGCGGGCGCGTCTCATTCTACGCCTGATTGCAGGCCGGACGGGACGAGGCAAATCGCCCCGCGCAGCGGCGCGTCCTTAGCACGGTGTCGGCGGCGCTTCCAAGCCGCGCTTTGCCAGCGCAGCAGCGGATTCCGGGCGGCGACCGCTGAGCGCATCGGTTCCTCGGCCAGCAGATCGGCGTCTTCGGCTTCGCCCTCGTCGCGGTGAAGCTCGGCCTCGGCACGATGCCGGCGAAGGCGACCTGGGCGCAGGTCTACGGCGTCTCGCTGCTCTGCGGCATCGGCTTCACCATGAGCCTGTTCATCGGCGCCCTCGCCTTTGCCGGCAACGACGCTCTCAACGACGCCACCAAGATCGGCGTGCTGGTGGGCTCGTGTCTCGCTGCCGAGGCCGGCTGGCTCGTGCTGTTCTTCGCAGGCGCGGATCGCGCGCAGGTCGCTCTGACGAAACAGAAACCCCGACCTGTCGCCAGGCCGGGATTTGCTGAACGTCTATCGACGGAGCGTGTCCGCTCCGGCAGCCTCAGATATCCTGCTCGCCCTGCAGCGCGGCGACCGGCGCGGGTCCGAGCCCGTCCTTGTTGTAGATGTCGTCGCGGAACTGGACGCCGCCTTCGGGCGAGGCCCAGGCCGTCACGTAGACCCAGTAGCACGGCACGGGATTGCTGATGCGCGCATTGACGCGCTCGCCGGACTGGATCGTCGCGTCGATCTTGGCGCGATCCCAGCCGGGCGTCTCCTTGAGCAGCCAGGCGATGTAGTCGCGCACGTTCTGGACACGGATGCAGCCCGAGGAGACGAAGCGGAAATCGTCGCCGAAGATGCCCTTGGCCGGGGTGTCGTGCATGTAGACGCCGTGCGGGCTGGGGATGTTGATGCGCACGAAGCCGAGCGAGTTGAATTCGCCGCCCGGGTCCTGACGGAAGGTGTATCGGGTCGCCTCGTCGGAGTTCCAGTTGACGCGCTCGGGCGGGATTTCACCGTTGGGGCCGATGATGCGGATCTTGCTCTCGGTCAGGTAACCCGGCTCCTTGCGCATCTTCGGGATCAGATCCTTCCGGATGATCGAGGCGGGCACGGTCCAGGTCGGGTTGAAATTGACCTCGGGGATCTTGGTCGAGAGCAGCGGCGACTGCCGGTCGATCTTGCCGACGCCGGCGGCGTGGCGCGTCGCGACGACGCCGTTCTCGACGGTCTCGACCATGGCGGCGGGGATGTTGGCGACGACATAGCGGCCGCCGAGATTACCCGACCAGGTGCGCAGACGCACGACGTTGGTTTCGAGCTGGCGGATGCGGCGGTCGATCGGCACGTTCAGCGCGTTCACCGTCGCGCGGTTGATCGCACCGGTCGTCGACAGGCCCATACGCGACTGGAAGCGGCGCACGCCGGCCTCGACATAGGAATCATAGACGCTGCTGCTGCCGGCGGAAGCATCGAGATCGCCGGTCACGATCAGGCGCTGGCGCAGGGCGACGACGCCGGGACCGCGGGAACCGACGGCGAGCCTGTCGCTGATTTGCACGGCCGGCCAGCCGCCGCGCGAGGCGAGATCGCGATAGGCCACGATCGCCTCTTCGGTTGCGGCCAGCGATTCCGGGGACAGCATCGGCGTCGAGGACCGCACGACCGCGTTGCGCGAACCGGCGTCATAGTTCTGGCGCCATTCCGCCTGCTGGGCGAAGGCAGGGGCGGCCGCCGTGGCGGCCGCTCCCGAAAGCAGACCCAGCATGGTCTCGCGGCGGGTCAGGCTCAGATTCGACATGTTGGTCCTCATCATCGACGTCAGCGTGCCAAGACTGGCTCCGGGCGGTTTCCGTCCGTGCAAGCGCGCACCAATTTTGCGTCCTCCGCCGAAAGCCCGAGGGCGGCCAGCGCGAACAGCGATCGATGCGACGATCTCCTAACACAATTAACGTCGCGTGATGAGCGCGGCGATTTTAGGGCGGATGCGGCGACGAGGCGCGCTTGCCGGTTTCGCCCTGCGGAAACACCGGCCATGTCGCCTCAACAGCACAGCCCGGCTGGTCAGCGACCAGCCGGGTCTGCGCGACGGGCGCGCGCCAGACAGTGCGGGAAAGCGGCTATTTTCAGAGCTTGTAGCGGATCTGGTCGGTCCAGAAGCGCTCCAGGCGAAGCAGGGCGTTGTTCATCCGCTCGAAATCGTCCGAGGCGATGCCGCCGATCTGCTCGACCGTGCGGACGTGCTTGTCGTAGACGCCCTTCACGAGATTGTGCACGTCCTTGCCCTTCTCGGTCAGGCTGATGCGCACCGAACGGCGGTCGATCCGCGAGCGGGCATGGTGGAGATAGCCGAGTTCGACCAGCTTCTTGACGTTGTAGGAGACGTTGGAGCCGAGATAGTAGCCCCGGGTCCGCAGTTCGCTGGCGCTGAGCTCGGCATCGCCGATATTGTAGAGCAGCAGCGCCTGCACGCTGTTGACGTCGTCGCGGCTGCGACGCTCGAATTCATCCTTGATGACGTCGAGCAGGCGGCGATGCAGCCGTTCGACCAGCGTCAGGGATTCGAGATACAGAGGCTTGACCTTAAGATCAGCATCTTCTGCAACGGCCGGAGCCGAAGTCTTTACGCTCGATTTCATGGTATATCCCGCCTGTTGAATACCGGCCAGGATTTGTCTCCCGGTCCGCTTCTGAGAAACACCATACCCAGAGCGGGTGAAAACGAGTTTAAATATCAGGATGAATCAGAGATTTAGCCGTTTCAGTGAATCCAAGATGAAGCGAGAATTGCTTAAGCTAAAGCATGTGTTACCGTGACGCGCGGCATTGGAGCGGCCCGGCCGTTTTATGAGGCTTCGTTCTCGGCCGCCCATGTCGCGACGAAATAGGCCACGATCAGCGTGACATAGCCTGCAGCCAGCAGCGTCGTGACCGGCAGCAGCCGCGGAAAAAAGAATCCGAGCAGGAGCTGGCTGATCGCCGCAAGCAACCAGAGGACGCCGCCCCAGGTCGAGACCAGCCACAGGCCGACAGCCGCGACGAGGTCGATCACCGCGAAGTAGACCGTGATCGCCTGGAAGCTCAGGAGCCTGGCCTCGAAGAGCGGCTGGTTCTGCTCGCCAAGCCCGAAGATCACCGCCCAGGCCATCAGCCCCTTGGCGAGCCAGACCACCGAGAGCAGGCGCAACAGCCAGACCAGGAAGCGCCTGAAGCGCATCGGCCGCGCCGCGCCGCCCGGCGCGCCCGTCATCTCCATGGCGATCGACGCCGCCTCGCCATCGACGCCGGGCCCCATGGCTCAGACCTCCAGCACGAGGTCGTCTGCGCCGAGCGCGGCGAAATAGGCGGCGATCGCCGACGCATCGAGCGCCTCGATCGTGTCGGGCCGCCAGCGCGGCGCATTGTCCTTGTCGACGACGACGGCGCGCACGCCCTCGTAGAATTCGTGGCCGGCAACAATGCGCGAAACGATGCGGAACTCGGTCGTCATGGCTTGCGCAAAACTCATCGCGCCGCCCCGGCGCATCTGCTCGAAGGCGATGGCGACGCTGGTCGGCGATTTGGACCGAATGGTCTGCAAGGCCTTGGCCGCGAAGGCGCTGCCGCCGGCGGCGTGCTGGGCCAGCCGTTGCAGCAGAAGCGGCAATTCGGACGCGCCGAAACAGGCCGCGATCGTGGCTCGCTCGGAAGCGAGCTTGCGCGCACCGGGATCATGGCTGAAACCGCCAAGGATGTCCTCCAACCCGGCCCGTCCGGTCAGCGCATCCGCGAGCTCCGTCATTCGGCTGCTGGGCACGGCATGGGTCGCGAGCCCGAGCGCCAGCGCGTCGGCCGCGCCGACGCGGTCTCCGGTCAGCGCGAGATAAGCGCCGGCCGAGTCCGGCAGGCGGGGCAGCGCATGGGTCGCGCCGACATCCGGAAAGAAGCCGATGCCGACCTCCGGCATGGCGAAGAGATAGCGCTCGCCGGCGATGCGATGGCTGCCATGCAGCGAGATGCCGACGCCGCCGCCCATGACGATGCCGTCGATCAGCGCGACATAGGGCTTGGGATAGCTCTTGATGCGGGCGTTGAGGATGTACTCCTCGCGCCAGAAAGCCAGCATCTCGGCATGGCGGCCGGCGCGGCCGAGATCGTGCAGGGCGCGGATGTCGCCGCCGGCGGAGAACGCCTTCTCGCTCGCGCTGGTGACGACGATGCGAGAGACCTGCGGATCGTGCTCCCAGGCGTCGAGCGCGCGCGCCAGTTCGCGCACCATGCCGAAGGAGAGCGCGTTCAGGGCTTTGGGCCGGTTCAGCACGACGACGCCGGCGGCGCCGCGGCGCTCGCAGATGATCTCGGCGTCCAGCGTTTCCGCGTCTCGGGTTTCGGCGTCTTGCGACATCTCGGTCGGCATCCTCGGCATCAGCGGCGGTTCTGGTCCGCGCAGGCTGCGCTTGTCAACGCGCGCCCGGCCGGAGGCGGGGCAATCGCTTGCATGTTTCGAGGCGCTACGCTCTGCGCTCCCTCCCCCGCTTGCGGTGGGGAGGGTTGGGGCGGGGGGGCCGAACGACCGGGTACTACCTTGGTCATTATCGGCTCACCCGGTCGTTCGGCCCCCCATCCCTAGCCCTTCCCCACCGCAAGCGGGGGGAAGGGGATTTCGCACGCCCCGCGCGCTTGCAGGCGCGGCGATTGCATCCATGATGCGAGAGCCGCGCCGCCAGCCTGCGGCCGCGCACCGGGAGGATGAACCCATGACATCGAGTTATCGCCTTGCAGCGACGGCGCTTGCAGCCGCCGCCCTGATGCAGGCCGGCCCAAGCACGGGCCAGACCCTGCCGCCCGGGCCGCCCGTCGCTATCACCATGGTGACGCAGCTTTCGCCGACCATCCCGCAATATACCAAGGTCGACATCCCGATGCTGCGCGAGGGCATCCCGGAGAAGAGCGGCGGACGCATCAAGGTGACGCTGGCGAGCTGGCCGGAGCGGGCGCTGACAGGGCCGGAGCTTTTGCGCGTGATCCGCTCGGGCCAGATCGACATCGGCGCGCCGGCGCTGCCGACGGTCGCGGGCGACGTGCCGATGCTGGAGATGTCGGATCTGGCGGGCCTCAATCCCTCGCATGCGCAATCGCGCAAGGTGATCGACGCGGTGCTGCCGGAGGTCAACAAGGAGCTGGAGCGCTTCGGGGTGCGCATCATCGCGACCTTCCCCTATCCGGCGCAGGTGTTCTACTGCCGCGAGCCGGTGACGAGCCTCGCCGACCTCAAGGGCCGGCGCATCCGCACCGCAGGCGGCTCGACCAATGATTTCGTGCAGTCCTTCGGCGCGCAACCGACCGCGATCGGCTTCCCGGAAGTCTATGGCGCGCTGGAGCGCGGCGTCGTCGACTGCGCCATCACCGGCACCGCGACCGGCAACGGCGCGCGCTGGTACGAGGTGACCAAGCACATGTACGCCCTGCCCGTCTCCTGGGGCAATTCGGCCTATGTCGCCAACCTCGCCTGGTGGAACAAGCTCGATCCGGACGTGCGCGCCTTCCTGCAAGCGACCTTCAAGCAGGTCGAGGACCAGCAATGGGCGCTTGGGCTGGAGGCGACCGAGGACGGCATCGCCTGCAATTCAGGCAAGAAGGAGGGCTGCAAGATCGGCCATGTCGTCGAGAACAAGCCGATGACCGTGACGCGTCCGACCGAGGCCGACATGGCGACCCTGCGCGCCAGCCTGAGCACCGCCGTGCTGCCGGCATGGGTCAAGCGTTGCGGCGAGCGCTGCGGCGAAACTTACAACCGGCTGGTCGCCCCGATCACCGGCGTGCGCTACGAGCCCAAGTAAGGACCGACGCCGCGATGCTCTCATCCTCGATCGTCGCGGCGTCCTTCTGTCGAAGGATAATCGCCAGACTCGGCACCGGCATGGGCTATGCAGCCGGCTGGGGCTTCATCCTGTGCGCCGCCTTCATCACCTTCGACGTGCTGGCGCGGCGCTTCCTGGGGTTTTCCTCGCAGGCGACGACGGAGCTGACCGGTTACAGCCTCGCCTTCGGCATCTCCTGGGCGCTGGCGCATACGCTGACCAACCGGGCGCATGTGCGCATCGACGTGCTGATCAACTTCCTGCCGCCCAAGATCCGCTATCCGATGCATCTGCTCAGCCTGGCGGCGCTGGCGGTGTTCATCGGCTTCCTCGCCAAGGGCGCGTGGGAACTGGTCGATGAATCGCTGTTGTTCGGCGCGACCGACATCAGCGTGCTGCGCACGCCGCTCTGGATCCCGCAGGGCTTATGGACCTTCGGCATCATCGTCTTCCTCGTGCTGATCCTGCTGATGCTCGTCGAAGCCACGCTGCTGGTGATCGCGGGGCGAGGCGCAGAGGCCGAGGCGATGCTGCATGCGCGCAGTTATGACGAGGAGGCGGCCGAAGCGCTGGAGGCCGTCGGGGCGCTGCCCCAGAAAAAGGCTCACCCGTGATCGCGATCGTCTTCCTGCTCACACTGGTCGGCCTGATGGTCGGCATGAGCTTCATGGGCGTCGGCCCCAACACCAACCTGATCGGCGAGGTTCTGCTGCTGGTCGGGCTGTTCCTCGTGTTTTTCGGGGCCGGCATCTATATCGGGGCGGCGCTCGGCGTGCTCGGCCTGATCGTGGGCTTTGCCTTCTCCGACCGGCCGTTCTGGACCTTCATCGGCCAGACCGTCTGGAACCCCTCCTCCAGCTTCGTGCTGGTGGCGGTGCCGCTGTTCCTGCTGATGGGCGAGATCCTGCTGCGCTCGGGGCTGTCGGAGCGGCTCTACCGCTCGCTCAATGTCTGGCTCGACCGGATGCCCGGCGGGCTTCTGCACACCAATATCGCCGCATCGGGCGTATTCTCGGCGATCTCGGGCTCGTCGGTCGCGACGGCGGCGACCATGGGCTCGGTCGCGCTGCCGTTCTTCCAGGGCTCGCGCTACGATCCCAAGATGGTGCTCGGCTCGCTGGCGGCGGGCGGGGCGCTCGGGAACCTGATCCCGCCCGGCATCACCTTCATCATCTACGGGCTGATCACCGAGACCTCGGTCGGCGCGCTCTATCTCGCCGCGGTGGGGCCGAGCATCCTCGTCGTCGTCCTGTTCGTGCTGGTGATCCTGTGGAAGGCGCGCACCGCCGCGCCACTCGTCGACAGGGACGCACCGCGCGTGCCGCTGAAGGTCAAGCTGCGCAGCCTGCTTGACCTGCTGCCGACCGCGCTGCTGATCCTGATCGTGCTCGGCACGATCTATGGCGGGCTCGCGACCGCCACGGAATCGGCGGCGCTCGGGGTGATCGGCGCGATGGTGTTCGCGGCGATCGAGGGCCGGCTGAATTTCCGGATGCTCAACGCCTCGGCCGAGGCGACGGCGCGCAACACGGCGCTGATCGGGCTGATCCTGTTCGGGGCCTATGTGCTGAACTACGTCTTCGTGGGGCTGGGCGTGCCGCAGGCGCTGGCCAAGCTCGTCAGCGAGATGCCGCTGCCGCCCTGGGCGATCATGCTGCTGATCATCGGCTTCTATCTGGCGCTCGGCACCTTCATGGAGGGCTTCTCCATGGTGGTGACGACGATCCCGGTGGTCTTTCCGGTCGTCGTCGCGCTCGGCTACGACCCGATCTGGTTTGGCGTCATCGTCACCATGCTGGTCGAGATCGCGCTGGTCTCGCCGCCCGACGGCACCGTGCTCTATGTCCTGCAGGGCATGCGCAAGGATGGCGGGCCGATCACCGACGTGTTCTCCGGCGTGATCCCGTTCGTGCTGGTCTACATCCTCGCCGTGCTCATCCTGATGTGGTTTCCGCAGCTCGCGCTCTGGCTGCCGAAGGCGGTGATGTAGGGCGCGAGGCCGGCGATGACCGACGCTATTGCGCGTTGCGCGCGCCATAGGCGGCCGCCGCGGCGCGGTTTGGCAGGCGCAAGGTCCGCAGCAGCGCCGCGACATGGATCTTGACCGTGCCCTCGCCGAGGCCGAGCTGGCGTGCGATCTCCTTGTTGGAGCGGCCGAGCACGAGCGCATCGAGCACCTCGCGCTGGCGCGGCGTCAGCCTGGCCGTGCTGGCCGAGGCCTGCTCGGACGAGAGCAGCGCGGCGGAGGCGTCGGAGGCAGGGGGCTGGGCGAGACAGGCGGGCACATAGATCTGCCCGGACAACACCGTCTCCAGAGCGCGGCAGAGTTCGGCCGGCCCGATGACCTTGGGGATGTAGCCATGCACGCCGGCCCCGAGCGCGCCGAGAATATCCTCGCGCGCCGTCGAGCCCGAGACGACCGCGAGCGTGACCTGCTCGGCGCATTCGCGCACGGCGGCGAGGCTCGCCGCCTGCTTCATGCCCGGCATGGACAGGTCGAACAGCGCCAGCCTGATGTCGGGGCGAGTGCCGAGCAGTTCCAGCGCATCGTCGAGCGAGCCTGCCTCCAGCACGGTCTCGAAGCCGAGCTGTCTTGTCAGGATGGCGCTCAGCGCAATGCGGAAGAAGGCGTCGTCATCGGCGATCAGGGCGCAGGAACGGGAAACGGCCATGGCGAGCGGAGCCTTCGGACTATCGGACGGGCAGCGGGCGGATGAGCCGAGAAAGCGCCCCCCGGTCTTCACGACGGGTTAACGCTAACGGCAGAACGGCCGACGGTCCAAACGCCTTGCAACCGGGGCGCGGGCGCGGGCGCGGTTCCGGCGACCGGCGACGCAACCGGACGGACTAGGCCGATCGGACGGGTCGATAACCGCCGGCGGAACAGGGCGCGCAACCCCTGCGGCATGGTTACGCGATGATGACCGGAAAACCGCGCATTTGCGACGATCGCGCCCGGCGGAGGCGACCTCCTATCCGCCCGTCACGGCGCGTTCACGCGTCGCGGGCCGCCCTGTCCCGGTCGAATGGCCTAGTCCGTCCGCGCCGGCGCTGCGACCGCCGCAGGCAAGCCTTTGTTTACAGCGCCAGCCCGAGTTTCGGCCTGTCCCGACGTGCTTTCGCAGGAAGCATCGACAGGGCTGAAACGAGGCTGTCCGCGTCATGTTGCGTTTTCGTCCTTCCCCGATCCGACGCGACGTCGCCCTTCTGGTGGCGCTTGCCCTGTCGATCGATGCGGCCCGCGCCGCCGACTGGTATACCGGCGCCGCCGCCCCCCGGGGTTCCGAGGACTGGATCGTCAGCCTCGACGCCTCGACCACGGTGACCTCGAACAACTCGGTCTTCGCCAATGCCGGCGGCACGGCCGCGATCGGCGGTTCCTTGCGCGAAAGCGGGGCGCGCATCCGCGTCGAGGCGCTGGCGGGAACCTATGAATACCGCGCCGACAATGGGGCCAAGGTGCGCGGCGAGCAGATCGAGGGCGCGGCGCTCGCCGGCTATGAATGGGTCTGGCGCGAGGCCAAGCTGGCAGGCTTCGTCGGCCTGTCGGTGCGCAACACCTCGCTCTCGGTGGCCGACCCGGCGAACCCGGTCATCGGCGCGAGCTATGGGCTGAAGGGCGCGCTCGATTTCTACGCCAGGCCGAGCGAGCGCACGATGGTGCAGGCCTATGGCTCGTTCAGCACCAACGACATGGCCTATTTCGGCCGGATAAAGGCCGGCTACCGGCTTAGTGGCGACATCTATCTCGGCCCCGAGGTCGCTGTCCTCGGCAACGACTTCTACAACCAGTTCCGCATCGGCGCGCATCTGACGGGGCTGCAGCTCGGCCCGATCCAGGCCTCGCTTTCGGCCGGCTACCAGTACGACCGCGAGCAGAAGAGCGGCGTCTATGGCGCTGTCGATGTCCGGGCGCAGTTCTGACGCCATGGCTGACGCGACCATGACCGACGCAACCATCACCGACGCCACGCTCTCCGCGCCCGCCGCCATGGCGCGGCTCCGCCCGGCCCGCCTCGTCGCGGCGCTGCGCTGGATCTGCTGGCTCGTCTGCGGAGCCTTGATGTTCGTGCTGGTGACGCAGCCGGTCAGCGTGCAGGCGCAAGGGGCGCTCGGCCTCGTCGTCGTCGCCGGGCTCGTCGTGCTGGCGCGGCTGCCGCGGCTGGCCTGGACGCGCTACCTGTTCCTCGCGCTCGGTTCGACCGTGCTGCTGCGCTATCTCTACTGGCGGCTGACTTCGACGCTGCCGCCAGTCTCGGACGCCGTCGGCTTCGGCTTCGGCGTGGTGCTGCTGGGCGCGGAGCTGTTCTGCGCCTTCGTGCTGGCGATCAGCCTCGTCATCAACGCCGATCCGTTGCGCCGCAAGAGCCTGCCGCGCGACGAGGATGCGAGCCTGCCCAGCGTCGACGTCTTCATCCCGAGCTACAATGAGGACGAGACCATCCTGGCGATGACGGTCGCCGCCGCGAAGAACATGGACTACCCGGCCGAGAAGCTGACCGTCTGGCTGCTCGACGATGGCGGCTCGGACCAGAAATGCAACGACAAGGACGCCGCCAAGGCAGCCGCCGCCCGCAACCGCCGCGCGACGCTGCAGGGCCTCTGCCGCGATCTCGGCGCGGTCTATCTGACGCGGGCGAGGAACGAACACGCCAAGGCCGGCAACCTCAATAACGGGCTGGCGCATTCGAAGGCCGATATCGTCGTTGTTTTCGACGCCGACCACGCGCCGTTCCGGCAGTTCCTGCACGAGACGGTGGGCCATTTCGCCCGCGATCCGAAGCTCTTCCTCGTGCAGACGCCGCATGTCTTCCTCAATCCCGACCCGATCGAGAAGAACCTGCGCACCTTCCAGAGCATGCCGTCCGAGAACGAGATGTTCTATGCGGTGACGCAGCGCGGGCTCGACAAGTGGAACGGCTCGTTCTTCTGCGGCTCGGCGGCCCTGCTGCGGCGCTCGGCGCTCGCCACCACCGGCGGCTTCTCGGGCATCACCATCACCGAGGATTGCGAGACCGCCTTCGAGCTGCATGCACAGGGCTGGACCTCGCTCTATGTCGACAAGCCGCTGATCGCGGGCCTGCAGCCGGAGACCTTCGCGAGCTTCATCGGCCAGCGCTCGCGCTGGTGCCAGGGCATGTTCCAGATCCTGATGCTGAAGAACCCGGCGGTCCGGGCGGGCCTCAAGCCGATCCAGCGCATCGCCTATCTGTCGAGCATGACCTTCTGGTTCTTTCCCATCCCCCGGCTGATCTTCATGGTCGCGCCGCTGCTCTACATCTTCCTCGACGTGAAGATCTTCGTCTCCAGCGTCGACGAGACGATCGCCTACACGCTGTCCTATGTCGCCGTGAACATGGTGATGCAGAGCTATCTCTACGGCCATGTCCGCTGGCCGTGGATGTCGGAGCTCTACGAATATGTGCAGGGCGTGTTTCTGGCCAAGGCGATCGTCTCCGTCGTCGCCTCGCCGCGAAAGCCGACCTTCAACGTCACCGCCAAGGGGCTCTCGCTCGACAACGACCATCTCTCGGAGCTGGCCTGGCCGTTCTTCGGCGTCTTCGCGCTCTTGGCTCTTGGGGTCGGGACCGCCGTCTTCCGCTATCTGTTCGAGCCCGGCGTCACCGAACTCATGCTGGTCGTCGGCCTGTGGACCGGCTTCAACCTGCTGGTCGCGGGCGTGGCGCTGGGCGCCGTCGCCGAGCGCAAACAGGTCGACCGGCATCCGCGCCTGAGCGTGACGCGCAAGGGCATGCTGAGCGTTGAGGGCCACGCGATCCCGGTTTCGATCGAGAACGTCTCGGCCGGCGGCTGCGGCATCGTGATCGCGGCGCGCCCAGTCGGGCTCGTCCTCAAGGCGGGCGAGACTTCGGGCCTGCTTGCTGTCGAGCCGTGCGAGGGCGTCAGCCAACAGCCGCCGGTCGCGGTGTCGCTGAGCCATGTCGCGCAACTTGGCGAGACCAGCCGCTGCGGGCTGTCCTTCACCGCGCTGAAGCCGGCGCAGTACCGCGCCGTCGCGGAGCTGATGTATGGCGACGCCGGCGCGATCGCGCGCTTCCTCGAGAGCCGGCGCAAGCC
>JBKJSB010000158.1:0-4456 GCA_046593015.1 Allobosea sp. | reverse complement strand
CGCCGCGCTTTGGCATCGTCGGCAAGGACCAGACCGTACGCCTGCGCGTGCTGGAAAAGGGCGGGCCGGGCCGGGCCGGGCTCGTCATCCGCCGCGATGGCGAGATCATCGCGCGGCGCGAGGTCACGGCCGGCGAGATCGTCCAGGTGCCGGTCCGGATCGACCGCGGCGGGCCAAACGTCGTCGAGATCGAAGCCGCCCCGCTCGACAACGAGCTGACGCTGGCGAACAACCGCGCCGTCATCACCATCGAGGGCGTCCGCGACAAGCTGCGCGTGCTGCTGGTCTCCGGCGAGCCCCATCCCGGTGAGCGGACCTGGCGCAACCTGCTCAAAGCCGACGCCAATGTCGATCTCGTCCACTTCACGATCCTGCGCCCGCCGGAGAAGCAGGACGGCACGCCGATCAACGAGCTTTCGCTGATCGCCTTCCCGACGCGCGAGCTGTTCCAGGTCAAGATCAAGGAATTCGACCTGATCATCTTCGACCGCTACGCCAACCAGTCGATCCTGCCGCTGCTCTATTTCGAGAACATCGTGCGCTATGTCCGCGAGGGCGGTGCGCTGCTCGTCGCGGCGGGGCCTGAATACGCAGGCTCGCAATCACTCTCGCGCACGCCGCTCGGCCAGATCCTGCCGGCCCAGCCCGACGGCACGGTCATCGACGAAGCCTATCGCGCCCGCGTCAGCGAGCCCGGCAAGCGCCACCCCGTCACACGCGATCTGCCGGGCTCCGAGGTCGAGCCGCCACGCTGGGGCGAATGGCTGCGCATGGTCGGCGCGCGGGCGCGCTCAGGCTCATCCGTGATGACCGGCCCCGGCGACCGCCCGCTGCTGATGCTGGCGCGCGAGCAGAAGGGCCGCGTCGCGCTGTTTCTCTCCGACCATGCCTGGCTCTGGGCCCGCGGCTTCCGCGACGGCGGCCCGCATCTCGATTTGCTGCGGCGTCTCGGCCACTGGCTGATGAAGGAGCCCGATCTCGAGGAGGAGGCGCTGCGGGCTGTCGCCCGCAACGGCGTCATCGAGGTCGAGCGTCAGACGCTGTCGGACAATCCAGGCGCGATCACCATCACCGGGCCGGGCGGCGCCTCGCGCTCGGTGCCGCTTGAGCCCGGCCGGCCCGGCCTGTTCACCGCCCGCATCCCCTCGGCTGAATTCGGCCTGCACCGCGTCTCGGGCGATAACCTCACCGCCTTCGCCAGCCTCGGCCCGGACAACCCGCGCGAGCTGATGGAGGTCGTCAGCAACCCGACACAGCTTGCGGCGCTCGCCGAGGCGACGGGCGGCTCATCCCGCCGCATCGGTCAGGAGACCGGCTCGGCCGTCAACGTGCCGCGCATCGTGCCGGTGCGGGCCGGGACGGGTTTCGCCGGCGCGGACTGGATCGGCCTGCGCATCAGCGATTCAGGCATCGTGCGCGGCGTGCAGATCTCGCCGCTCTTCATCGGGCTTATCGGCCTGGCGCTGCTCTTCGGCGCGCTCGTCGCCGGCTGGCTCGGCGAGAGCGGGCGCAGGTTCAAGCGGACGGGCGAGACGGGCTGAGGATACGCTCCGCTCTAACTCGTCATGGTCGGGCTTGTCCCGACCATCCACGTCTTCCGTCGTCGTACGCTACGCCCAAGACGTGGATGCTCGCCACAAGGGCGAGCATGACGGCAGTGGTTCAGGTTCCAGTCCGCCAAGGCGCCACCGCGCCCTTGCGCTCCGCCAGCACGCCCTCGACCAGCTCCAGCGCCAGAAACCGCGCCGGATCGGCCGGGCCGGGCAGCGCGAGCTGGCCATGCGGGATCACCCTGAAGCCGAAGCGGGCATAATAGGGCGCGTCGCCGACCAGCATGATCAGGTCATGCCCGGCGGCGCGCGCGGCCTCGATCGAGCGGGTCATCAGCGCCGCGCCGATGCCCTTGCCCTCGAAGGCCGGATCGACCGTCAGCGGCCCCAGCATCAGCGCCTTGTGGGCCCCGGCCAGCACCGGCGTCACCTTGATCGAGCCGACCAGGAACGTTCCGACATGGGCGGCGAAAGACAGCGCCGGATCGGGGGCTACGCCCTCGCGCAGGCGGAAGGCGGTGCGGGCGAAGCGGCCCGGCCCGAAGGCGCGCTCATGCAGCCGCTCGATCGCGGCGGCGTCGACGGGGAGTTCGTGGCGGATGGTGAGCGGCAGAGACGTCATGACGGGCTCGGAACCTGCGACAGGGATCGTGAAGGCATGGCCGCGCGGCGGCATGCCGGAGGAGCGCTTGTCAGCGCGCCGGTCGTCGCAGGGAGGAGAGGGTGTGCCCGTTGGTCATGGGGGCGGGCTGTAGCAGGGCGCAAGGCGGGCGTCCACTAGACCGACGACCGTCAAGATCATGAAACCGGCGAGCCATATCACTTGCCCGATACAAGGTTTAGAAGTTTGCCTAGCCCCCAGCCGACGAATAAGGGGATACTATACACTGTAACGCCGATAAAAAACCATACTGGCTCTTGCGCCATCAAAACTAATTTTTGCAAGGACCAGTTCGACCAAGCCTCGAACAGTAGAAATACAATCGCAGCAACACTCACGCTGAGAGGCACCAACCACCATTGTCTGTTGAAAAAGCCGAGCACCATTCCGAAAACGACACCGCATAATATGGCTATTTCTGTCGAGGCCAAATCCACTACCAGTCTCCATTCCGTATCGTTTTGCCCACAATCTCCCTCAACCGCCGCCTCGTCCCCGCCGTCGTCCCCTCCGGCAGCGCATCGAGCGAAAACCATCCCGCCTCGGCGATCTCGCGGTCCGGCCGCTTGACGCTCTCGATCACAAATTCTCGCGCCACATAGACCGCGACATGGTCGCGGCGCGACGCCATCCGGTTGAAGAACACGCCATGCAGGACCGGCTCGCCTGTCAGGCGGATGCAGGCCTCCTCGCGCAGTTCCTTCGCCAGCGTCTCCCGCAGCGTCTCGCCGACCTCGACGCCCCCGCCCGGCAGGTGCCAGCCCGGCACATAGGTATGGCGCACGAGGAAGACGCGGCCGGCCTCGTCGAGCACGGCGGCGCGCACGCCCAGCGTCATGCCGCGCATCAGCCGGGAATAGAGGTGGACGGCCCGCACCATCAGACGGTCGCGCCAATTCAGGCGGCGATCTTGCCGGATCCCGGGCTCTAAAGGCTCATTCTGGCTCATGACGGCGGCGAATCCCAAGAAACCGTTAATTGCCTATGCATAAAGCGCATAACAGAGGCCCATTTTCGGTTCCGTTACGTCACAAACGCGCCGCAAAGCAGGCAGACAAGACCGTCTCATCGCTGGGGACTTTTGTCATGCTGCTCGCCTTCATCATTTCTCGCCTTCGCGCCAAGCCGGCCTATGTCTGGCAGCCGGCGCTGACCCTGACCGATTCGCGCATCGTCTCCGAACTGACCGGCGCCGCCAACTGAGCGGTCCGGGCTTGCGCCCTGCGTCGCTGCCGCCGCCCGCGCCGCTTGACGGCGCGTAGGCGCACGGGCAAGCGCTAAGCCGTGTTCAAGCTCGCGCATCTGTCCGACCCGCATCTTGGCCCGCTCGCGGGCTTTTCGCTGCACCAGTTGTTGGGCAAGCGCGCGACCGGCTATGTCAACTGGCGGCGCAAGCGCCGCCACGCCCATGACATGGAGATCCTGGCGCTGGTCGTCGCCGATATCCGCGCGCAGACGCCCGACCATGTCGCCTGCACCGGCGACGTCGCCCATATCGGCCTGCCCGACGAGTTCAAGACGGCGGTCGCCTTCCTCGATACGCTTGGCGCACGGCCCGATGTCAGCTTCGTGCCCGGCAACCACGACGCCTATGCGCGCTCCTCGCTGAAGGCGCTGGCGGCCCATCTCGGCCCCTGGTGCGACAGCGACGATGCCGGCATCGGCTATCCCTGGTATCGCAGGCGCGGCCCGGTCGCGCTGATCGGCCTCAACACCGGCATCCCCACCCTGCCGCTGATGGCGACGGGCCGGCTCGGGCGCGAGCAGATCGCCAAGGCCGAAGCGCTGCTGAACCGGGCGCGGGACGAAGGTCTTATCCGCGTCGTGCTGATCCACCACCCGCCCTATGTCGGCGGGGCGAAACGCGGGCGCGAACTGGTCGATGCCGACGCTTTCGAGGCGATGCTGGCGCGCACGGGCGCGGATCTCGTGCTGCACGGCCACAACCACACCTTCTCGCTGGCCTGGCGCAAGGGCCTCGGCCGCGACGTCCCGATCGTTGGCGTACCCCCCTGCTCGATCGGCCCGCGCGGCCATGGCGAAATGGCGACCTGGCACCTGTTCCGGATCGAGGGCGATGCGTCCGCTCCCCAGATCAGCGTCGAGCAGCGCGGCTTCGAGCTCGACGGCTCGGTGATCATGCGCCAGCAGATCGCGCTTCATACGAAGCCGGTGTGCGGGATGACAGCTCCCCTCACACCGGCTTCGTATGAAGCGCGATCTGCTGGCGCATGATCACCGAGCC
>JBKJSB010000213.1:0-3789 GCA_046593015.1 Allobosea sp. | reverse complement strand
GGGCCGCGGGTCATGGAGGTGTCGTTCGTCGCCGGGGCCTTCGGACATCCCGGTCATCCCCGACCTTAATGGGCGGCGAGCGAACCCTGAAGAGAACCGCGCGCGGGGTTCGGGCAGCGGCCAGATGGCGCTGCTCGACACATCGGCTCGACTTCGACATCGGCACGCAGCCGTCGACTGCGACGCCGCCCGGACCCCGCGCATCCCCCTTGGATTCGCAAACAGAAGACCGGAGAACCCCGAGGCGATGAGCCGGCGGGGCCTTCCGTGCGCCATGTCATTCCGGGGCGGCCCGCAGGCCGAACCCGGAACCCATGACCGGGTGAACCCTTCCCGTCATGGTCGCCCTTGTGGCGACCATCCACGTCTTGCGCCGCCGATGGCTCGCGAGACTTCGGACGCTTGTGTCGCGGCGAGGCGGGATCAAGACGTGGATGGTCGGGACAAGCCCGACCATGACGGAAATCACACGGCCCCCCCTCACGACAGCCGGCGGTCGCGGATGTCGGCGATGCGGTCGCAGACCATAGCGTGGTCGATCAGCAGGTGCTGGAGCGGGCCGAGCGGGCGGAAGGCGCGCAGGTCCTGGTCGTCCTGCCCATCGGCCTGCCAGAGCGCGATCGCCTCATCGGCTGCAGCCATCTCGTCCTGCGACGGCGCGGCGCGCGCAGGCGCGCCGGCCTCCTGCGCGATGCGCAGCGCTATCTTCAGCCGCAAGGCCTGTTCGGCCTCCAGCAGAGGCTCCAGTTCGTCGGTGTACATCAGCGGCCCGCTCGCGGCGCGGCTCAGTGCGAGCTCGGCACGCCGCCCTGCTCCAGCCTGATCTCGGCGGCCATCAGCCCCTTGGGGCCGGGTCCGTAGCGCACCAGCACGGTCTGGCCGGGGATCAGCTCGACGATGCCGTAGCGCCGCAGGGTCTCCATATGGACGAAGACGTCGGGCGCGTTCTCGCCGGCCGAGACGAAGCCGAAGCCGCGCAGCCGGTTGAACCACTTCACCACCATGCGCTCGAGCCCGCTGGTCGGCGTGACGGAGACGTTGGTGCGCGCCATCGGCATCTCGGCCGGGTGGCGGGCGGCCGAGGTGTCGATCGAGAGCACGCGCACGGCCTGCCGGCCCCGCGACTTCTCGATCGCCTCCAGCACGATGCGCGCGCCCTCGGCGATGGCGTTGAAGCCGTCGCGCTTCAGGATGGTGACATGGACCAAGACGTCGGCGCCGCCATCCTCGGGCACGACGAAGCCGTAGCCCTTGCTGACGTCGAACCATTTGACGTAGCCGGTCAGCTCGACCCCGGCCTCGTGGCCCAGGCCGTCCTCGCCGTCGAGCCGCATGACGCGGTTGAGCGACTGGATCGGCCCCAATGGCGGACGCCCGGTCTCACCGAACTCGTCGGACATGTGCCACTCACCCCCGCGCGATGGCTTGATTCGTTCATGTGACGATATCATTGCTGCGGAGTCGCGATACAGCGCCGTCTCGCTCATCCACATTATCCGTGACGGATTTCGCAGGAAATTCGGTTCTCGCCGCGTTAGACAGCCTGCAACGGCAGTAGCGGGACGCTGCCGACGATTCGCGGAGACATGCCGATGTTGGATTTCACCACGCTCGCGCTCTTCACCGCCGCCTGCGCCGTGCTGACCGCGACGCCCGGCCCCGATATGCTGCTGATCGCCTCGCGCAGCCTCGGACAGGGCCGATTGGCAGGTCTTGTGACCTATGCCGGCATCGCGGCCGGCAGCTACCTCCAGGCCTTCGCCGCCGCCTTCGGCCTGTCGCAGCTCTTCCTGATGGTGCCGGCCGCTTACGAGGTTCTGCGCTGGCTCGGCGCGGCCTATCTCGCCTGGCTGTGCTGGACGACGCTGCGGGCCAGCGAGCCGCTGTTTGCGCCGACCGCGGCCGCGACGCGTATCCCGATGCGCCGCATCTTCCTGCAGGGCGCGCTGACCAACCTGCTCAACCCGAAGATGGCGCTGTTCATGCTGGCGCTGCTGCCGCAGTTCCTCAAGCCCGAGGCCGGGTCGATCGCGCTGCAGGTCATCGTGCTGGCGACGATCCTGAACGTCATGGGCTTCATCGCCAACGGCGTCGTCATCCTGCTGGCGGGCCGGATCGGCGCGGCATTGGCCCGCCGCCCGCATCTGGCGCGCTGGCCGCAGCGGCTGATGGGGGCGGTGTTCGGGGGATTGGCGCTGAGGCTGGCGGTGTCGGCGCGGGAGTGAGGCGGGCGTCTGGTCGACAGTGCTGGCCAAACCGACCCAGTGACGGCGTCACGCACGCCATTTTGGTATTCGAAATGACCGCATTGCAAACAACGAACCTCACGCTGCGTGCATGCCGTCCAGACGACCGAGCCGACTTCATCGGCCTCGAGCTCGATCCTGCGGTGATGCAATTCCTCAATGGTTGTGCCGTCGATCATGATCGGATCGATCCGAAGGACGTGACATTCCTTATGCCGAGAGGGTCGGAGCCCTATGTCTGGACGGCCGTGCGAAGAGCTACCGACGAGTTCGTCGGATGGTTCTGCTTGTTTCCAACGACCGAGACGATAGCCGAACTCGGATATCGCCTGCGCCGGGAGGATTGGGGTCGAGGACTGGCTTCTGAAGGGGCTTCGGCTCTTGTCGACTGGGGGTTCACCAACGCGGCCTATGACAAGATCATCGCCTGCACCATGGCGGTGAACCATGGCTCGCGCCGCGTGATGGAAAAAATCGGCATGAGATACGTCCGGACAGACTTTCCGGACTTCCCCATCCGGATTCCGGGCGCAGAGCAAGGCGACGTTTGGTACGAGTTGCTGCGTTCGGAATGGTATAGCCGTAAGCGGTCGGCCCGCTGCCGGTCATGACCGGCCACCGTCGTCAGCCTCCTCCTACCCCGCCAGCCGCCCCAGCGCCGCGCCGATCTCGGCTCGCACCACCAGATCGGCGATCGGGTCGAGCTCCGTCGGCTCGCGGTTGACGATGACGAGTTTTGCGCCGTTGCGCCTGGCGACCACGGGAAAGGTCGCCGCCGGAAACACCACCAGCGAGGAGCCGAGCACGAGGAAGAGATCGGCGGCGAGCGTCAGCTCATGCGCCCGCATCATCTGCGCTTGAGGCATCTGCTGCCCGAACGAGATCGTCGCCGATTTCACCGGCCCGGCGCAGATCAAGCAGGAAGGCGGCTCGCCCGTCGCCTCGAAGGCGGGGCGGATCGCGTCGAGCTCGTGGCGCCAGCCGCAAGTCAGGCAGGTCGCGTAGGTGCCGTTGCCGTGGAGTTCGACGATGCGCTCGTGGGGCACGCCTGAGGCCTGATGCAAACCGTCGATGTTCTGGGTGATCAGGCCGGGCGAGCGGCCCGCCGCGATCAGCCGCGCCAGCGCGGTGTGGCCGCGATTGGGGCCGGCGTCCCGGTAATGGTCGTCCATCGCGAATTTGCGCCGCCACGCCTCGATCCGCGCCTCGCGGCTTTTGACGAAAGCGTCGAACGGGATCGGCCTGTTGACCATCCAGGGCGAGCCCGGCGTGCGGAAATCCGGCACGCCCGACTCCGTCGAGATGCCCGCGCCGGTGAAGCCGACGATGCTTGCGGCCGCGTCCAGCATGGCGTGGAGGTCTTCGATGGCGTCGTCCGTGTCGTCCTGCATCCGCCTGCCCGCTTCGTGTCTCGCCTCCTATATGGGGCGCAACCCCGGCTGCGTCCAAGCGCGGCCATGCGCTTTGGGGCGATCGCTCGAACGGTTTGGCGGCACGCCGCTCTCCGCTCCCTCCCCCCGCTTGCGGTGGGGAGGGCTGGGGT
>JBKJSB010000137.1:0-10433 GCA_046593015.1 Allobosea sp. | reverse complement strand
ATCGCGGCGATGACGCGGATCAACCCCGGCAATCATCCGATGCAACGGGCGAGCCAGTCGCATTTCACCTATCGGGCCAGCGCCTATTTCGAGGACGCGCAGGACGACGCGGATTTTTTCGCCTGGCGGCGCTCGACCCCGGTGACGATCGGCCACGACGTCTGGATCGGCCATGGCGCGGTCATCCTGCCGGGCCGGACGATCGGCACGGGCGCGGTCGTCGCCGGCGGCGCAGTCGTCACCAAGGACGTCGCGCCCTATGCCATCGTGGCGGGAAATCCGGCGCGGCCGATCCGCGATCGCTTCCCAAAGCCGATCGCCGAGCGCCTGCTGCGGCTCGGCTGGTGGGACTGGGAGCATGCCCGCCTGCGTGGCGCGCTGGAGGATTTCCGCGCGCTCTCCGTCGAGGCCTTCCTCGAAAAGCACGGCGGCTGAAGCCGCTCCGGCTCACCAGCGATTGTCGAGACGCCGGCGCGGCGGCGGATCGTCGAAATCATCGTCCTCGTCCTGGGAGCGACGCCGGCGATCCTCATAGCGCCGCTCGTCGCCCCCACGGTCGAGCCGGCGGTCGTCATAGCCGCTGCGATCGCGGCGCTCGCCATAGGCGTCGCGTCCCCGCCCGTCGTCGCGGCGGTCCCGGCGCTCCTCTCGGAATTCCTGGCGCGGCGGTTGCTGCGGAGGGGCAGCAGCGCGGGGCGGAGCCTGCGGCGGCGGCGCGGCGCACGGGGCTGCAACCGGAGGGCCACCGCCGCCACCCCGGCAGACCAGCGTGCCGTTGACGTTGGCGATGTCGCCCGCGCAGCCGCGCGGATCGATGCGCGCGGCGCGCAGCGTGCCGGCAGCGTCTGGACAGGCGGCGACGATCTGGTCGCCATCCATGTCCCAGCCGGTGCAGCTCTGCTGATAGCTTCCGGCCCGCTGCGCCAAAGCCGGACCGGCGCAAAGCGTCAGGCCGAGGATCATGGCGGGGGCGAGGAATCTCAATGTCACGGCGGCTCTCCCTCAGACGACGACGCATCGCATCGAGATACGGCTTAACTGCGGCCGCCTGAACGTAGCGTGACCAGGGCCAGCATCCCGGTCAGGCGACGTCCGCTCCGTTCAGCCGCCACACTGCGCTACGCTTGATCTCGGCATCTTCCAGCGAACGCGTCACCGGCACCTGATAGCTGGCGATCTCGGTCAGCGCCGCGCGCGGCAGGTAGCTGCGTCCCGGATCGCCGATCAGGACGAGCGCGCCGCGTTGGGCGAGCCCCGCAAGCCAGGCGACGACTCGTTCCGCCATCGCCTTCTCGTAGCAGACATCGCCGGCGCAGATCACCTCCCAGCCCTCGTCGCGACCCACCAGATCCTCAAGGCGGATCGTCAGCGCGACAGCATTCGCCGCGGCGTTGAGCGCCATTGCATCGGCCGCGAAAGCGTCGATATCGCAGGCCTCGACGTTCGCGGCGCCTGCCCTTGCGGCCGCTATCGCGACCAGCCCCGAGCCGCTGGCGAAATCGAGCACGCGCCGCCCGGCGACGACCTCTCGATGGTCGAGCAGATAGCGCGCCAGCGCCTGCCCGCCCGCCCAGGCGAAAGCCCAGAACGGCGGCGGCAGGCCGATCACAGCGAGTTCGTCCTCAGTCTTCTGCCAGAGCTCCGTCGCCTCCTGCGCGACATGCAGCGAAATCTCCGGCGTATGCGGCACGGGCAGCAAGGCCGTATGCGCCAGGATGAAGCCCTTTCGGTCGAGCGCGGCACCCACGCCGCTCACGCGAGGCTATCCGTCAATGGGCCCGCCAGCAGGCCGCGATAGAGCGCCTTGACCGCGTCCATCACCTCGCGCTCGGTATGCCCGTCGAGCAGGCGCTGCCTGGCGCTCGCGCCCATGCGCTCGACCAGCGAAGGCGCGCCCGCCAGCACGACCAGCGCTTTGGCCAGCGCGGCCGCATTCTCAGCGGGAACCACCATGCCGTCCACCCCGTCGCGGACGAAGCTGCGGCAGCCGGAGACGTCGGTGGTCAGGATGGCGCGTCCGCAGGCGGCGGCCTCCAGCAATGTCCGTGGCAGGCCCTCGCCCCCGCGCGAGGGCAGGCAGCAGAGATGATGCCCGCGCCAGACGCCCTCGATGTCGCGCGTCGGCCCGGCCCAGGTCACGCCCGGCCGCGTCGCCCATTCGGCCAATGTCGTCTCGGGAATCGCCTTGGGATTGGACGGGTCGGGCGCGCCATGGATGGTGAGCTCCACCCGTGCGCCCTCGGCTCGCGCCAGCCTGACAGCCTCGACGGCGAGATCGACGCCTTTCGACCAGAGCATGCGCGCCACCAGCGCCACCCTGAGCGGCGGGAACAGCGGCATCGGCTCCGGCATCAGGATCAGCGGATCAACGCCGGCCCCGCCGACCAGTGCGACCTTGGCCGTATCGGCCGGGTCCAGCCCGAGCGCCACGGGGTCGTCGGGATTCTCGAAGAGGAAGCGCACCTTCGGCCCGTCGATCGCCTCGCGCAGCCAGAGCGACACGCCAAACCGCGCCAGCGCAGCGACGACACCCTTGCGCGCACCGAGAAAGCCCAGCCCCGTCAGCGCATAGACGCGCCGCTCGACACCGGCGAGCTTGCCGGCGAGCCCGGCCAGAGCGATCGGCTTGAGCGCGATGCAATGCAGGATGTCGGGCTTCTCCTGCGCAATCAGCCGCCGCAGCGCCATGACCTGCCGCACCAGCCCGGCAGGCGACAGGCTGCGGCGCTCCGCCTCCAGCGCAACGAGCCGCGCGCCTGCGGCCTCGATGATACGCCGGTGCTGGCGCTCGCGCGCGATCACCACGACCTCGAAATCGAGTTCGCGCGCCGCCCGCGCCATGGGCAGAAAATGCGAGGCGAAGAACCAGTCTTCCGTGGCGACGAAGAGGAGCTTTGGACGGCGCGGCATGCCGCGACATCAGGAGCATGAGACCGCGAAGGTCAAGGGCCTGCGCGACCTGTCACGGTCGCGCCGCTGTGACCGGTACGGCCCGCGCCAGCGCGGCCGGCGCATCGACACGGCCCGCCCCGAACACCGGGTCCCGCCCGCGCGCACCGAGATCGACAGCGCTCTCCATCAGCAGCTTGCGCACGCCATCGAGATCAAGGTCGGGCCGCTTCTCAAGGATCAGCGCAGCCAGCCCCGAGACATGGGCCGCAGCGATCGAGGTGCCCGACGAGAAGGCGTAGCGCCCCTGCGGCTCGGCGGCGAGCACATCGACGCCGGGCGCGGCCACAGTGACGTAAGACCCGCGATTGGCCCCCGCAAAAGCCTTGTCGTCGGCGTCCGTCGCCGTCACCGCGATGACGTTGGCGTCGGCGCCGGGATAGAGCGGGGCCGCATTGGCCCCGCCATTGCCGGCCGCCGCGATGCTGACGATGCCCTTGGCTTTCGCAGCCGCAAGCGTGCGCGAGAGCAGACGGTCCTGCGGGCCGGCGAAACTCAGATTGACCACGCGCGCGCCCTCGCTTGCCGCCCAGTCGAAGGCGGCGAGGATATGGAACGTTGTGCCGCTGGCCGAGGCCGGCCCGGCCTTGCCGGAGAAGGCCCGCGCCGCCAGCAGGCGCGCCGCAGGGGCTACGCCCTGCAATTGCGCCTGCGCCGAGATCGCCGCCGCCATGGCCGTGCCATGGGCATGCGGGGCGGGCTCCTGCCCCAGCGCGTCGAAGCTGCCGGCGATGATGCCCTGCAGTTCCGGATGCGCGCTATCCATCCCGGAATCGATCACCGCGACGCGGACGCGTTCGCCCCTGGCCAACCGGTGCGCGTCGTCCAGCCGGAGCTTGTCGACGATGTATTGCGGCTGACGGATGCGCAGGGCCGATGGTGCGGCGGCGGCCGGGGGCTCCGTCGCGGGAGCCGACGCGACCGGCGTCTGCGCGTCGGAGGCTGGCTTGGGCGCATCCTGCTGCAGCGCATAGACATAGTTCGGCTGGGCGCTGGCGACCCTGGCGTCGCCCGCCATCTGCGCCAGCACCGTGCGGGCGCTGCGGCCGTCGTTCAGCCGCGCCCGGATGATGGTGACGCCGGCGAGATCGAAGCGCCGGCTCGTGATCAGCGTGGCGCGGTGGCGGGCCAGCACGACGTCTAGCTGGGCGTTGGGAGCGAGTTCGAACAGGATTTCCTCACGGACCAGCCTTGTCTCGGCCAGCGGCGGCACGACGACGTTGGGCCGGCGCGGCGCAGGCCGCGCTGTCTGGGGCGGCGGCGGCGCGCGGCGCGGCGGAGCCGCGCGCTGCTCGGGCGGCGGGCGCCTTGGCCGGCGCGGCGCGATGTCCTCGACCTCATAATCTTCGACGATGACCGGGCGGCGCGCGCGGCGTGGCGGCGGCAGGGGCTCGTAGGGGTCGTAGACCGGCCTTCGGGTCGCCTGATCGAGCAGGATGCCGCCGATGATGCCGGCCCCGATGCCGACGGCCGGCCCACCCCAGCCGCCGCCGGGGCGACGATCCGGTCTCCCGGGCCTTTCGCCGGGATAGGGCCGGCCCGGCGTCCGCGACAGGCTCTCGCGCTGCCTGATCTGTGGCTCGCGGAATGAAGGCTGCCGGCCGATTGCGTGCGACGGCCGCTGCTGCGCCGGCCGGTAGACCGGATATTCGCGGCTGTCCCCGCCGCCACCGCCCTCGCCTGCCAGTGCGGCACAGCCCGTCAGGATGATGGCGGCCCCCGCCAGCAGCGAGGCGCGGGCGGGACGAAGGATGGCTACAAGGCCCGAGGGGAGCAGCGACATGGCGTTTCGCCTCCGCAAGTGATCACATTACTACGGCGCGCGCTTTCGAACGAGCGGGAAATCGCTCATGCTACGCGCAGTCTCTACGGCGCGGGTGCGACGAAGCTGACGATGCCGGCTTCCGCCTTCATCCGCGCGGCGATCGCGTCGATCTGCGCGGTCGATAGCTTCGCATCGCCGACGCGCACCTTGAAGAAGCCGTTGGCGCGCGGCCCATCGACCACGGAAGCCTCGTAGCGCCGGAAGAAGGCGGCGATCTCGGAGGCCTTGGCCTCGGGCGAGAAGCTCAGCAGCACATAGCGTTCGGATGACTGCGCCGGCGCGGACGCCGTCTCGAAACCGCCACCCCCGCCGCGCACGGCCAGCCCCGTCAGCACCGCGCCCTGAACCACCATGATCGCGAGCGCGGCTGCCCCCGCATAGGCCAGCCGGCGCGGCGGCTGGGCGGCGAGCCACTGGCCGAGCCACGCAATCATGCCGCCCTTGGCGCGCGCCATCAGCGGGGCCTGCCGGGGCTCGGCCTCGATGCCCGCCATCAGCCTGTCGAGCGCCCGCGGCGACGGCGCGCCGAGGCTCTCGTTCAGCAGGGCCGTCTCGGCCATGTCCTCGCGGATGATCTCCAGCCGAAGCCCGAGTTCCGGATCGGAGGCGAGCGCCTGTTCGATCCGAACCTTGTCGGCCGCCGAGATCCGGCCGTTGGCGTAGAACGGCAGAAATTCTTCCAGTTCCGCCCGTTTTGGGTCGGTCGCAATGGCGTCAGTCATGACAGACCTCCCTTCGGGATCGGTTGAACGGTACGCAGGACAGGCGCTTCAGGGCCAGCCCCGGTCGATGCCTGCAGCCTTGAGAACCTCGCCGAGCTTCTTGCGGGCATGGAAAAGCCGCGTCTTGACGGTGTTCTCGGGGATGCCGACGATCCGCGCGACCTCCTCGACGGAGGTCTCGTGGTAGTAGACGAGGTCGATGACCTCGCGATGCTCGGGCGTAAGCCGCTCCAGGCAGGCCCGGATGGCGAGACCCTTGTCCTGCTTCTGCAGCACGATTTCCGGGTCGTCGGCTTCGTCGGGAATGCTTTCGGCATAGTCGTCGTCGAGCCCGACCTCGCGCCGCTTGCGCAGCAGCGACCAGGCCTTGTTGCGGGCGATGGCGAGCAGCCAGGTCGCGACCGAGGCGCGCGCCTCGAAGCGGTCGGCCTGCCGCCACAGATCCATGAAGACGTCACTGATCACATCCTCGGCAAGCGTCTCGTCGCGGACGAGCCGCAGCACGAAACGGTAGACCCGCACCTGATGCCGCGAGAACAGCACCTTCATCGCGAGCCGATCGCCCGAGGCGATGCGCTTGACGAGATCGTCGTCGGATTCCGTATGCATCGCGCTCAAGGCCCGGCATATCGGCTCGCAAGGGTTGGTCGCTGCGAGCGCGGCTAAGGTTCAATCGCCGCGAAGATTAATCGCTGGCGCGCGTTGCGCCAGCGATTTGAGCAGGTTCGACGAGACCGGGAACCTCAACCGTAAAGATATTTCGGCAGCCAGAGCGCGATGCCGGGGAAGGTGTAGACCAGAATCAGCGCGATGAAGACGATGTAGAGGAACGGCATCACGCCCGAGAATATCTGGGTGATCGTCACATGCGGCGGCGCGATGCCCTTGAGATAGAACGGCGCCATCGCCACCGGCGGCGACAGGAAGGAGGTCTGGATGTTCAACGCCACGAGGATGCCGAAGAACAGCGGATCGACCTTGAAGAACTCCAGCAGCGGCAGGAAGATCGGAACGAAGATCACGATGATCTCGGTCCATTCCAGCGGCCAGCCGAGGATGAAGATGATCACCTGCGCCACGATCAGGAACATGGTCGGCGACAGGTTCAGCGCCGTGACGAGGTTCTTGATCGGCTCGTGACCGCCGAGGATGGCGAAGATCGACGAGAAGATGAACGAGCCGACGAAGAGCCAGCACACCATCGCCGAGGTCCGCGCCGTCAGGATCACCGATTCCTTGACCTTGGTGAAGGTCAGCGCGCGATAGGCAGCCGCCAGCAGGAGGCTGCCGAGCGAACCGATCGCCGCCGCTTCCGTCGGCGTGGCCAGGCCGAAGAAGATCGCGCCCAGCACCGACATGATCAGGATGGTCAGCGGGAAGAAGCTCGTCGCCAGCGCCCATGCGATCGTCGTCCAGGGCACGTCGGTCTGCTCCTTGGGGAGCTTGGGCGCCAGCGCCGGATTTAGCCAGCAGCGGATGATGACATAAGCCATGTAGAGACCAGCCAGCAGCAGGCCCGGGAACAGCGCGCCGGCATAGAGCTTGGGCACCGAGACGCCCGCCGTCGCGCCGTAGAGGATCAGCATGACGCTGGGCGGGATCAGGATGCCGAGGCAGCCGCCGGCGCAGACCACGCCAGCCGAGAGCTTGACGTCGTAGCCCGCCCGCAGCATCGCCGGGAAGGCGAGCAGGCCCATCAGTGTCACCACCGCGCCGACGATGCCGGTCGCGGTCGCGAAGATCGCGCAGGTCGCCAGCGTCGCCACCGCCAGCGAGCCCGGCACGTTTCCGAGCGCCAACTGGAGCGAGAGGAACAGCTTGTCGAGGATGTTGGCCCGCTCGATGATGTAGCCCATGAAGATGAAGAGCGGGATCGAGACCAGCACGTCGTTGGCCATCACCGAATAGGTTCGCTGGACGACAAGCGCGAAGACGGTGTCACCCATCGCGTAAAAGCCGAAACCGACGCCCAGCGCCATCAGCGTGAAGGCGATCGGGAAGCCGAGCATGATGAAGAAGATGAACAGGACGAGCATGACCACGCCCAGTTCCGGATTGCCCATGCCGAACATCAGATCGCGTTTCCTGCGGTGGGTGCGCCCTGCGCGGCTGCGGCCTTTTCCAGAATGATCTTCTCGGTTTCCTCGACGTCGTGCAGGCGCGCCGGCCATTCCCCGGTGCGGATGCAGATGACGCAGCGCGCCACCTCCGCCAGACCCTGCACCGTCATCAGCACGCCGGCGACCGGGATCAGAGTCTTGAAATGGTACAGCGGCGGACCGCTCGGCGAGTTCGATGAGTGCTCGCCTATCAGCCAGGAGAAGGCCGCGAACTTGTAGCCGGCCCAGGCCATCGCGATGATGCCGGGAAAGAAGAACAGGATGTAGAGCGTCAGGTCGAGCTTCGCCTGCGTCACCGGCGTCCACTGCCGGTACAGGAAATCGCCCCGGACATGGGCGTTGCGGGCAAGCGCATAGGGTCCCGCCAGCATGAACAGCGTGCCGTAGAGGATGTAGCTGACGTCGAACGCCCACTCCGTCGGCGCGCGCAGCGCATAGCGCGCGAACACCTCGTAGCTGATCGCGAAGGTGAGGATCAGGATCGTCCAGCCGGCGAACTTGCCGATGGCGGTGTTGAACCTGTCGATCGCCAGGATGACTTTCATGGGCATTCCTGCATTCCGCCTGACGTCTTCGATATCGCGCCAAACGCCCGCCATCCTGTCCGGATGGCGGGCGTTGCAAGGGTGGAGCGAGTGCTTACGCCTTGAAGAAGTGCGTGTAGGCCATTTCGCGCGAGGGCGTGTTGACGCGCTCATAGGCGACCGAGCGCTGGACCCAGGCCTTCTGCGAATCGACCACCTTCTTGAAGAACGGATCCACCCCGAGCTTCTCGATCACCTTGTCCCAGGCGGCGAGCTGCGCCTTCAGGATCGCCTCGGGCGTCTGGACGATGTTGACGCCCTTGGTGCGCAGAACCTCGAGATCCTTGGAATAGCGGTCGAGCGCCTTCCAGTTCATGTCCGAGGATGCGGACTCGGCCGAGTATTTCACGATCGCCTTCAGCTCGGGCGACAGCGCGTCATACTTGCCCTTGTTGAACAGGATCTCGAAGCTCTCGGCCGCCTGATGGTAGCTCTGCAGCATGTAGACCTTGGCGACGTCCTGGAAGCCGAGCAGCGAATCGGAGGACGGGTTGTTGAACTCGGCCCCGTCGATGACGCCGCGCTCCAGCGCCGGCACGATCTCGCCGCCGGCGAGGATCGTCACCGCCGCGCCCATCTCGCGCATCAGGTCGGCGGCGAGGCCGACGGTGCGGTATTTCAGGCCCTTGAAATCGTCGGCGGTCTTGAGCTCCTTCTTGAACCAGCCGAGCGGCTGGCACGGCATCGGGCCGGTCAGGATGCCGACGAGATTCAGCTTGAGCTGGTTCTGCACGAGGTCGTTGTAGAGATCGTAGCCGCCGCCATAGTTCATCCAGGCGAGGAAGGAATGGGCGTCCCAGCCCAGCGCAGGGGGCGTGCCGAACAGCGAAAACGCCTTGTTCTTGCCGTACCAGTAGGCCGATACGCCATGCCCTGCGTCGAGGATGCCGGCATGGACCGCGTCCTGCATCTGGAAGGCCGGCACGACCGCGCCGGCGGCAAGCACGTCGAGCTTGAGACGGCCGCCCGACATGTCGTTGACGCGCTTGGCGAAGTCGCCCGCGAACTCATGGAAGATATCCTTGGTCGGCCAGGTCGACTGGTATTTCCAGGTCACCGTCTGCGCCCGGCTGACCTGCGGCATCGCGATCGCGCCGGCGCCGGCAAGGCCCGCGACCTTGAGGAAGTTGCGACGGCTCGAACGAGGCTTGATTGTCTCCGACATCATCATGTCTCCCCTGCTGCTCTGTCCTTTTAGCCGGACGAGTCTTTGAAGCGGCTTTTCGCCGCGATGATGCAGAGTTCATCGCTTCTCTTCGCAACGCAAGCGCATGACTTAAGACTAAAGTCTAGCGCGCTTGCCGCTTTGAGGTGGCACATGGCCGCAGCGCTATTCGACGACTGCACGGCAGCGGATCATTTCTTCGCAGCGCAGCACGACATGCAGGCGGCAGTTGCCACGGCAACGATGGAGAAGCCGGCCCTGTGCATCGCAACTATCGCAGGCAGTTGTGTTGCGCCGCATCATCGACCGGGTCGCGGCATCGTGAGATCACGCGCGCATCCGAATTAACTCTGTTGCGTTATCGGAACAAATGGCGAGGAGTTCGATCATGCTGTCGAGACGAAACCTGCTCTCGGGCGTCGCGGTCATCGGCGGCGCCGGCGCCGTCGGAATGACGCTGCTCGGAGAGGAGAATCGCGCCAGCGCCGCTGTCGAGGGAACCTTCGAGGTGACCCGCGCCGATGCCGAGTGGAAAAAGCTGCTGACGCCGGCGCAATACGACGTGCTGCGTCGCGAAGGGACCGAGCGCGCCTTCACCAGCCCGCTCGACAAGGAGAAGCGCAGCGGTGTCTTCCAATGCGCCGGCTGCGACCTTCCGGTCTACGCCTCGTCGACGAAGTTCGACAGCGGCACGGGCTGGCCGAGTTTCTGGGAGCCGCTGCCCAACGCCGTGGGCACCAAGACCGATCGAAAATTCCTGATGACGCGGACGGAAGTGCATTGCCGACGCTGCGGCGGCCATCTTGGCCACGTCTTCGACGACGGCCCGGCCCCCACCGGTAAGCGCCACTGCATCAACGGCGTAGCGCTTAAATTCGTCGCGACCTGAAGGCTGCTGCGGCAGCGAGCCAGCCGTTCGCTCAGACGGCCTCTCGCTTGGCCGATTTCGCTGCGGCCTTCAGCGCCTTGTCGGCGCTTTTGGCGGCCCGCTCCGCGCTCTTTGCGGCCTTGTCGGTTGCGGTCTTGGTCTTGGCAGCCTTTGCAGCAGCCTTGGCCTCGACGATCTCT
>JBKJSB010000349.1:0-7352 GCA_046593015.1 Allobosea sp. | reverse complement strand
CGCGCCGCCGACCGACGCTCCCAGATCGGCTCCGGCGACCGCTCCGAGCGCATCCGGACCTATAACTTCCCGCAGGGGCGGGTCACCGACCACCGCATCAACCTGACGCTCTACAAGCTCGACGAGATGATGCAGGGGCTGGTGCTGGACGAGATCATCGACGCGCTGACCGCCGAGCATCAGGCCGCCCTGCTCGCCGACACGAATGCAACGTGACGCGATGAAACCTCCTGCCCCCCGCAGCGTTGATCTCCCATCGAACACACAGATGGCGGGAGACGCTCATGACCAGGTTCACAGCAGGCAAGATCACGACGGGATTCGCATTGGCCTCGATGATGGCGCTGGCCTCGATGGCGCCGGCGCAGGCACAGGAGCGCGCATTGAGGCGCGCGACCTCGGGCGAGCCGGCCGCCCTGAACAAGGCGATGACGCAGTCGCAGGCGCGCCGGGCGTGCCAACGCGAGATGCGCGGTTCGCGCGAGGGCCGCGCGGCGCTCCGCACGAAGATGACGTTCTGCATCAACGAAAAGACGCAGGGCAACTGACCTCATCGCAGCCGACCGTCGCAGCCGCGCGGAGATCGCTCACCGCGCGGTTGCTGGCTGCCGGCGTCGAGGATGCCACGCTGGATGCGCGCATCCTGATGGAAGGCGCGCTCGGCCTCGATGCGGCAAGCATCGACCAGCTGAGGCCTTTCGATTCGTCTGCCCAAGGCAGGCTCGATGCCTATGCCGCGCGGCGGCTGACAGGCGAACCGGTCTGGCGGATTCTCGGCGAACGCGAATTCTGGGGCCTTCCGTTTCGGCTCTCGCCGGCGACGCTGGAACCGCGCCCCGACACCGAGACGCTGGTCGAGGCGGCCCTTGCCGCCCTGAGGCATCGCCGGGACGAGCCGCTTGCGATTCTCGATCTCGGGACCGGCACCGGCTGCCTGCTGATCGCGTTGCTGTCGGAGTTCCGGGCGGCCCGCGGCGTCGGCGTCGATCTATCCGAAGAGGCCTGTGTCACGGCGCGAGACAATGCAGCCCTGAACGGTGTCGCGGAGCGGGCCGCGATCCGACAAGGCGAGTGGACGCACGGCCTGTCGCAGCGCTTCGACCTGATCGTCTCGAACCCGCCCTACATTCCGACCGCCGTGATCGCGACGCTGTCGGAGGCCGTGCGCGAGCATGATCCGCTGCTGGCGCTCGATGGCGGTGATGACGGGCTCGCCTGCTACCGGGCGCTGGCCGCAAGCCTGCCGGATGCGCTGGTACCGGGCGGGCTCGCGATCCTGGAGATCGGCGCCGGGCAGGGGCCCGACGTCACGGCGCTGATGAACGCGGCGGGCTTGCGATTTGCCGGTTCGCGGCGTGATCTGGGCGGGCATGAGCGGGCGCTCCTGTTCACGACCTGACGATACGCACAGGTATTTGTGCGATTTTGCTTGGATGCCGGGCCGAAAGCCGCTATGGCTCAGTTAAGCCGAAGCTGGTGTCGTCAGCGCCGAGCCCTTGGGACAAGCCCCAACGGCCAAGCGATGCCTCCGGATATGTCCGCAGATAGACGGAATTTGACACGGCCAGTTTGGACATCCGAGAGCGCCTTGACGCTCGTCGGCCCTTGGAGCGGACATCGCTCCGGTTTGGAAAAGAGCGCGTGACGGCCAGAGACGGCACATCGCCCCTTCAGGTCAACTCAGCCCGGCATGGCGTCGCAACCCGCCATGCGTCGGAACGCGCATGACGCCGCAACGGTTGCTTCGAACAGCAGAGCATTGCGCAAAAGAAGTGGGAACCGTTTTTTTGCATCGGCAATGCTCTGAACTTTTAGAATCGATCACGTTTTTCGCGTTCGGACGATTCCGTCCGAACGCGACGTGATCTACAGCGCGAGACAGACGCGAATGAGACCAGGTCAGAACCGGCGTATGCGCGGCCGTAACAACAATAATAACAGCAACAACAATGGCAACAACGGCAACCGCAAGGCGCCCAATCCGCTGCAGCGGAGCTATGAGTCCAACGGTCCCGACGTAAAGGTCCGCGGCACCGCGCAGCATGTCGCCGAGAAATATCTGCAGCTGGCGCGCGACGCCCAGTCATCGGGCGATCCGGTGGCGGCGGAAAACTACTTCCAGCACGCGGAGCACTATTACCGCATCCTGCTGGCGGCGCAGGAGCAGATGGCCCAGCAGTTCGGCCACAGCTTCCCGCCCAATCGCGGCTTCGTCGAGACCAATGACGAAGAGGGCGACGAAGGCGATGATGACGGCCAGGACTTCCAGCCCGGCGCCGGCCCGCAGCCCGAGATTCGCAACAACGATGGCGGCCAGGGCAACTACAGCGCCAATGGTTACAACGGCAATGGCGGCCACCGTCAGGAAGGCCAGGCCGACGGCCAGGGCGGCAACGGCCAGCGTTTCGACCGGCCGAACCGCAGCAACGATCGCAACCAGCAGGATCGCAGCAATGGCGACCGGCAGGGCAACGATCGCCAGAACAACGATCGCCAAGGCAACGACCGGCAGGCCGGCGACCGTCAGAACGTGGATCGGAACGGCCCGCGTCGGTTCGACCGCAACGACAGGCCGGAACGTCCCCGCTTCGACCGCAACGAGGGCGGCCAGGGCGGCTACGCGCCGCGTCCCGATGCGCCGCGTTCCGACATTCCGGTGTCGTCCGACCAGCCCGACGCCGTCGTGCAACCGCGTGCGCCCGAGCCGCGTTTCGAGCGCCCCGAACGTCCTGAGCGCAGCGAGCGGCCCGAACGTGGACCGCGTCCCGAGCGCCGCCCGCGCCGCGAGCCCGATGCCGCCGACAGCGATGTCGATGTCGCGGCCGCGCTGCCCTCGTTCCTGACCACGCCGGTCAGGGTTCCGATCTCGGTTTCCGACGAGGCTCCCGTCGCGGCGTCTGCCGCCGAGCCCGACGATGCCGGCGCCGGCGACGCCCCCAAGCGGCCGCGCCGCCGCCGCTCGCCACGCGAGGTGATGGATGCGCTCGGCTCGGATGGCGACAACGCCGTCGAGTGAGCCGGCCGCCGTGCCTGCAGAAATCATATAAAAAGGGACCCGCGAGGGTCCCTTTTTTGTTCAGCCGATGCCGAGACCGACGCGTTCCGGAGCCGCTTGAGCCCCGATTGTCAGACGCTCGCCCTCGGCCAGCCGGCCCCCAGTGACGATCTCGCAATAGACCCCGCAATCGATGTGGCCAAAGGCGCTCATCAGGGCCTTCGGTATCTGCAGGTCGCGGATGCCGCTGACCGGATCGACATTGGTCGCCGCGCAGCGGTCGATGCGCTTGGTCACCTTGAGCCGCAAGCCGGATGGGGCCGCCAGCTCCCGGCCGACGAGATCGAACTCGGCCCAAGGCGCGAGGCCCTCGACCATGATGTTGCCACGGAAGCGCAGCGGATCGAGGGGCGCTCCGATTCGGCCCTCCAGATCGGCGACGCTGGCGAGGTTGATGATCGAGACGTAGCCGGACCCCGAATCGGTGAAACGGTAGCCGTCGGGCGCGGACAGCAGGCGCGGCTTGCCGCGCAGCTGGTCGGGCATGAAGCCCTCGAAGAAGGCCGCAATCAGTCCCCTGCCCTCGGCTGTGCAGGTGCTGGCGCGCAAAACCTCGCCGCCCTCATAGGCGATGACGAGATCGCCGCTGTCATCGTCGAAACGCGTGCGCAGCCGCGCCAGCATCTCGTGGCGCATCAGCATCAGGAACTTGATCTTGGGCTGGTGCCGCGGATTGGCGGGGTCGAAGCCCGATGGGCCGTTCTCGATCGCAAAGAGCCTGTCGCCGGGGAAATAGCCGTCCGTCTCCAGAACGGCGCCCGGCAGGCGCTCAGGCGAGAGCCCCTTGACCGGGTAGCGATAGAGCGAGGCAATGCGCATGGACGAGATCCGCAGGCTGACGGGAACGAGAGGATAGCCCTGATGATAGCCTGATCACTGCAGGCCAATCGATCAAATCCTTGCATCGCTCCCATCAGCGCTCGTCACCTCCTGGGCACGCGGACCCTGATCGCCTCCTCCTCCGCCTCCTCGACGAATTCCGCGACCGAGCGCTGGCAGCCCCAGCCGGCAAGGATGTCGTCGGTGTCGTCGGCGACGAAAAAGCGCGCCGCTTCGCGCTCGTAGCCGTCGGCGAGCAACTGCTCGTACTCGGTGTGAACGTGGCGGATATGACTGCCGAGCGCCAGCCAGAGCGCGGTCGAAGGCGGAAGATCCTTCATGTGCCGGCGCTCGGCCAGCGTCACCACCGCCTCGGCGTCCGACAGGGGAATGCCGGGCGCGAGCGCACGAAGCGCCTTGCGGATCGACTGCTGCCGTTTCGTCCCCGTCATCTGCTTATGCTGCCCGGCCAGCGGCGTGCCGGTCAACCATACGCGCGGAGACCCCTTCCGTTGCGCGGATGCCACACCTATCTCTTGCTGCGAGGGGCGTCCTTCTGGAGCCCCATCCTGACGAAAGGCAGCCGGACCAGCGTCGCCACGGGGCGCACCGGCGGGCGGAGTGCAAAGACCATGAACATCGAGAAATACACCGACAGGGCAAAAGGTTTCCTGCAGGCGGCGCAGACGATCGCGCTGCGCGAGGGCCACCAGCAGTTCACGCCGGAACATCTGCTCAAGGCGCTGCTCGACGACAGCGAGGGCATGGCCGCGGGCCTGATCGACCGCGCCGGCGGACAGTCGCGGCTGGCGCTGCAACTCACCGATACCGCACTCGCCCGCCTGCCCAAGGTGTCCGGCAGCGGCGCGTCCGGCCCGAGCCTGACGCCGGGCCTGGCGCGCGTCTTCGCCACAGCCGAAAAGGCCGCCGACAAGGCGGGCGACTCGTTCGTCACGGTCGAGCGGCTTCTGCTCGCGCTGGCGATCGAGAAGGAGACCGAGGCCGGCAAGGCGCTCAGCAAGGCCGGCGTCAGTCCGCAATCCCTCAACACCGCGATCGAGGCGATCCGCAAGGGCCGCACCGCCGATTCGGCCAGCGCCGAGCAGGCCTATGACGCGCTGAAGAAATACGCCCGCGACCTGACGGCAGCCGCCCGCGACGGCAAGCTCGACCCCGTCATCGGCCGCGACGAGGAGATACGCCGCACCATCCAGGTGCTTTCGCGCCGGACCAAGAACAATCCCGTCCTGATCGGCGAGCCCGGCGTCGGCAAGACCGCGATCGCCGAGGGGCTGGCGCTGCGCATCGTCAATGGCGACGTGCCCGAAAGCCTGAAGGACAAGGAGCTGCTGGCGCTCGACATGGGCTCGCTGATCGCGGGCGCGAAATATCGCGGCGAGTTCGAGGAGCGACTGAAGGCGGTGCTGAACGAGGTCTCCGCAGCCGATGGCGGCGTGATTCTGTTCATCGACGAGATGCACACGCTCGTCGGCGCCGGCAAGACCGACGGCGCGATGGACGCCTCGAACCTGCTCAAGCCAGCGCTCGCACGCGACGATCTGCACTGCATCGGCGCGACCACGCTCGACGAGTATCGCAAATATGTCGAGAAGGACGCGGCTCTCGCCCGGCGCTTCCAGCCGGTCTTCGTGGCCGAACCCTCGGTCGAGGATACGATCTCGATCCTGCGGGGCTTGAAGGAGAAATATGAGCAGCACCACCGCGTCCGCATCACGGATTCGGCGCTGGTTTCGGCGACGACCCTGTCGAACCGCTACATCACCGACCGCTTCCTGCCCGACAAGGCGATCGACCTGATCGACGAGGCCTCGGCGCGGCTGCGCATGCAGGTCGATTCCAAGCCCGAGGAGCTGGATTCGATCGACCGCGAGATCGTGCGGCTGAAGATCGAGCAGGAGGCGCTGAAGAAGGAGAGCGATGCCGGCTCGAAGGAGCGGCTGAAGCGGCTGGAATCCGAGCTTGCCGATCTCGAGACACGCTCTGCCGCGATCACCGCGCGCTGGAAAGCCGAGAAGGACAAGCTCGGCGCGGCCGCCGAGATCAAGACGAAGCTCGACAATGCCCGCACCGAACTGGCGCAGGCGCAGCGCAAGGGCGAGTACCAGCGCGCGGGCGAACTCGCCTATGGCGAGATCCCGCAACTGGAGAAGACTCTGGCCGAGATCGAGGCGATCGGCGACACGTCGGGCATGGTCGAGGAGGCGGTGACGCCCGACCATGTCGCGCAGGTCGTCAGCCGCTGGACCGGCGTGCCGGTCGACCGGATGCTGCAGGGCGAGAAGGACAAGCTCCTGAAGATGGAGGACACGCTGGCCGCCCGCGTCGTCGGCCAGCGCGAAGCGGTGGAAGCCGTCTCTACGGCGGTGCGGAGGGCGCGCGCCGGCTTGCAGGACCCCAACCGGCCGATCGGCTCGTTCATGTTCCTCGGCCCCACCGGCGTCGGCAAGACCGAGCTGACCAAGGCGCTGGCCGCCTTCATGTTCGACGACGAGACTGCGATGGTGCGCCTCGACATGTCGGAATACATGGAGAAGCATTCGGTCTCCCGGCTGATCGGCGCGCCTCCGGGCTATGTCGGCTATGAGGAGGGCGGCGCGCTGACCGAGGCCGTGCGACGCCGGCCCTATCAGGTCGTGCTGTTCGACGAGATCGAGAAGGCGCATCCGGATGTCTTCAATGTGCTGCTGCAGGTGCTCGACGACGGGCGGCTGACCGACGGTCAGGGCCGCACGGTCGATTTCCGCAACGTGCTGATCATCATGACCTCGAATCTCGGCTCCGAGTATCTGGTGAACCAGCCCGAAGGGCAGGATTCCGACGAGGTTCGCGACGAGGTGATGGCCGTGGTGCGGCAGGCCTTCCGGCCGGAGTTCATCAACCGGGTCGACGACATCATACTGTTCCACCGGCTGCAGCGGGCCGATATGGGCGCGATCGTCGATATCCAGATGGTCCGGCTGGCGCGGCTTCTGGCCGACCGCAAGATCGTGCTGGAGCTGTCGGACGCCGCGCGCGAATGGCTCGCCGCAAAGGGCTACGATCCGGCATACGGCGCGCGCCCGCTCAAGCGCGTGATCCAGAAGTCGGTGCAGGACCCGCTGGCCGAGTTGCTGCTCGCCGGCAAGATCGGCGATGGCGAGACCGTGCCGGTCACGGTCGGCCCGACCAGCCTGATGCTGGGCGACGTCGCAGCCGTGAAGGAGAAGCGGCCGGTGGGCGTGGCGCTGAATTGATCTTCCAAGCCTCAGGCTCGGCCGGCGCGGCATGGCGCAGCCCGGGCGGGATCGCGCTCCTCCCTTCCCCCTGGTGGGGAAGGGTGTGGGGATGGGGGCGTCCCGCCTGGTGAGCGCTCGCCCGGTCGTTCGTCCCCCACCCCTGCCCCTCCCCACAAGAGGGAGGGGTTTGCGTCAGCGCTTCCGCAGGATTTATCCCCGCTTCAGCAGAAACACCGCCTGCG
>JBKJSB010000165.1:0-3115 GCA_046593015.1 Allobosea sp. | reverse complement strand
GTCGTCGTCGTCGGCGGCATCTATGGCGGCGTCTTCACGCCGACCGAAGGCGCCTCCGTCGGCGCCTTCATCATGCTGCTGATCGGCGTCCTGCGCCGGACGCTCGGGCTCGAGGAGATCAGGCAGGCGATCCTGCAGACGGCCGAAACCTCGGCGATGATCTTCGCGATCCTGCTCGGGGCCGAGATCTTCAACGCGTTTCTGGCGCTGACGCAGGTGCCGACCGCCGCCGCCGAGATGATCGCCGCCTCCGGCTGGGGGCCCTATACGGTGCTGATCGGGCTCCTGCTGTTCTACATCGTGCTCGGTGGCGTCATGGACGAACTCGCCATGATCCTGCTCACCCTGCCGGTGTTCTTCCCGATCGTGACCGCGCTCGATTTCGGCATGTCCTCCGACGATGTCGCGATCTGGTTCGGCATCCTCGTGCTGGTCGTGGTCGGCATCGGCATGACCTGTCCACCGATCGGGCTCAACGTCTTCGTCGTCGCCTCGCTGGCGCGCGACGTGCCAGTGACGCGGATCTATCGTGGGGTGCTGCCTTTCGTGTTCTCGGACGTGATCCGGCTCGCGATCCTTGTAGCGTTCCCGGCGCTCTCGCTTTATCTGGTCAAGCTGCTGGATTGAGCGGGGACTTAAGGCTTGCTGGTGCATGATCTCGATATGGCGGCGGTCGAGGCCGGCCTTGCCGACGGCTCGATCCTGATCGTCGATGTGCGCGAGCCGCATGAATTTGCGGCCGGCCGCATTCCGGGCTCCGTGTCACTGCCGCTCTCGCGCTTCGACCCGGCCGACATTCCCGATGCGCAGGGCAAGCGGATTGTGCTCTCCTGCGCCGCGGGCGTACGGTCTCTGCGGGCGCTGGAATTCGCTCAATCGGCTGGTCTTGCCATCGACAGCCATTATATCGGTGGCTTCAAGGACTGGGCGATGCGAGGCGGGCCGGTCGAGCTTTGATCGGCCTTTCGTCCTTGCCCTGTGCGCTGAGCGCATTGCCGCACATCGCCGCACGGGGCTGACGCCGCCCCCGTCCTGCGCCAGTTTTACAATCGAACGATCCGAGGATGTGAGCCGATGCGCCCGATGAAGTTTGGATTTGGACAGCCGGTTCGCCGGGTCGAGGATCACCGGCTGACGACGGGCGCGGGGCGCTACACCGACGACACCGCCGTGGAGGGCGCGCTGCACGCTTTCGTGCTGCGTTCGCAATATGCGCATGCCACATTCACGATCCGCGACAAGGAGGCCGCCCGCAAGATGAAGGGCGTCAAGCTGATCCTGACCGGCCCCGACGTCGCCCATCTCGGCGACATCCCGTGCAAGGGCCTGATCAAGACCTTGTCGGGCGAGCCGGTGACGCCGACCCATGTCCCTGTTCTGCCGGTCGACACCGTGCGCCATGTCGGCGAGGCGGTCGCCTTCATCGTCGCCGAGACGCTGGACCAGGCGCGCGACGCCGCCGAGGCGATGGACATCGAATGGGAGAGCCTGCCCTCGGTGACCGGCATCTCCGAAGCGCTCGATCCCAAGGCGCCGCAGGTCTGGCCGGACCGGAAGGGCAATGTCGCCTTCGAGGCCGAGCAGGGCGACAAGGCCAAGACCGACGCCGCCTTCGCCAAGGCTGCGAAGACCGTCTCGGTGACGATCGTCAACAACCGGCTCGCCTCCAACTATCTGGAGACGCGCGCCTGCATTGCCGAATACGACAAGGCGGCGAAGCGCTGGACGCTGACGCTGGGCAGCCAGGGCAGCCACGGCACGCGCGACATTCTCGCCAAGAACATCCTCAAGGTCGATCCCGCCCGCATCCGCGTGGTGACGCCCGATGTCGGCGGCGGCTTCGGCACCAAGATATTCATGTATCGCGAGTATCCGCTGGCCATGGTCGCGGCCGAGACGCTGAAGCGCCCGGTGCGCTGGGTCGCCGACCGCACCGAGCACTTTCTGGCCGACACGCATGGTCGCGCCAATCTGGCGACCGCGACGATGGCGCTCGACGCCAAGGGCAAGTTTATCGGCCTCAAGGTCGATCTCGCGGCCGAAATGGGGGCCTATCTCTCGCAGTACGGGCCCTTCATCCCCTGGGTCGGCACCACGATGACGCCCGGCTGCTACAGCATTCCGGCCGTGCATGTGCATTTCCGCGGCGTGCTGACCAACACCACGCCGGTCGATGCCTATCGCGGCGCGGGGAGGCCGGAGGCGGCCTACCTGATCGAGCGACTGGTCGACGCCATCGCCATGGAGACGGGCAGGACCCCCGACGCGGTGCGGGCGCTGAACTTCGTCAAGCCAAGCGAAATGCCGCACAAGACGCAGACCGGGCCGACCTATGATTCCGGCGAGTTCGAGGGCCATATGCGCCGCGCCATGGAGGTCGCCGACTGGAAGGGCTTCAAGAGCCGCCTGAAAGCGTCGACGAAGGCGGGCAAGATCCGCGGCATCGGCATGGGCTGCTATATCGAGGCCTGCGGCGGCGGCGGGCCGGAAAGCTCGACCGTGATCCTTGAGAAGGACGGCATGGTGACCGTGCTGATCGGCACGCAGTCGAACGGGCAGGGGCATGAGACCGCCTATTCGCAGCTCGTCTCGCAGCATCTCGACATTCCGCTGGACCGCATCCGCGTGATCCAGGGCGACACCGACAAGGTTGAGACCGGCTCGGGCACGGGCGGCTCGCGCTCGATCCCGGTCGGCGGGGCGGCGCTGAACAAGGCGACGGAGATTCTGTCGGACAACCTGAAGCAGCTCGCTTCGGAGAAGCTCGAAGCCGGCGTCGGCGACCTCGAGATCGTCGACGGCGCGGTGCGCATCGTCGGCACCGACAAGGCGCTCGACCTCGCGGCGATCGCAGCGCTGCCGGGCGCGACCACGGCGATGTTGCGGGTCCATCAGAGCTGGCAGCCGCCGGAGGCGACCTATCCGAACGGCACCCATGTCTGCGAGATCGAGGTCGATCCGCAGACGGGGGCGACCGAGATCGTCAACTATGTCGTGGTCGACGATTTCGGCATGACGCTGAACCCGATCATGCTGATGGGCCAGGTTCATGGCGGCGCGGGGCAGGGCATCGGCCAGGCGCTGATGGAGGAGATCAAATTCGATTCGTCAGGCC
>JBKJSB010000200.1:0-11381 GCA_046593015.1 Allobosea sp. | reverse complement strand
CCGGGACGGCGATGCGCTCGACGAGGCGGTGGCGAAGATCGAGGCGCGCATGCGCAAGGTCGAGGGCTATCTCAATGTCGCCACCGCCGGCTCGCTCAGCCGCCCGGAAATGCGGGTGACGCCGAAGCTGGAGGCGGCTGCCAGTCTCGGCGTCACGCCAGAGGCGATCTCGGAGGCGGTCCGCGTCGCCACGATCGGCGATGTCGGCGCCAATCTCGCCAAGTTCAACGCGGGCGACCGGCTGGTGCCGATCCGGGTGCAGCTCGATGAACTCGCCCGCACCGATATCCGCAACATCGCGGCGTTGCGGGTGACCAACACCAGCGGCGTCTCGATCCCGCTCACCGCCGTCGCCGAGATCGGCTTCGGCGAGGGGCCGAGCTCGATCGACCGTTACGACCGGGTGCGGCGCGCGCAGATCGGCGCGGACCTCAAGCGCGGCTTCGAACTCGGCACCGCACAGGAGACCTTCAACCAGATCGTCAAGGAGGTCGGGCTTCCACCTGGCGTCTCGATCGCCGCGACCGGCGACGCCGAGATCCAGGGCGAGGTCGTGCAGGGCTTCATCACCGCGATGGCGACCGGCCTGATGCTGGTGCTGGCGGTGCTGATCCTGCTCTTCGGCTCGGTCTTCCAGCCGATCACGATCCTGCTCTCGCTGCCGCTCTCCTTCGGCGGCGTCGTCATCGCGCTGCTGGCGACCGGCAATCCCGTCTCGATGCCGGTCTATATCGGCCTGCTCATGCTGATGGGCATCGTCACCAAGAACGCGATCATGCTGGTCGATTTCGCGGTCGAGGAGGTCGCGCGCGGCAAGGACCGCTACACGGCGCTGCTCGAGGCCGGCCGCAAGCGGGCCCGGCCGATCGTGATGACGACGATCGCGATGGCCGCCGGCATGCTGCCCTCGGCCTATGGCGTCGGCGACGGCGGCGAGTTCCGCGCCCCGATGGCGATCGCGGTGATCGGCGGGCTGATCGTCTCGACCGTGCTCAGCCTCGTCTTCGTGCCGAGCTTCTACACGGTGATGGACGACCTGCAGCGGCTGGTGAGCTGGCTGTTCGGGCGCTTCTTCAGCAAGCCCGAGGACGAGAGCCTGTGGCAGCCCATCGACGAGCATGCGCCAGGACGGGCCGAGAGTGTGCGCGGGGAGGGGCAGATGAGGCTGCCGCTGCCGCCGCCGAGATTGGCGGCGGAGTGACGAAGAGGGGTGTTTTCGCAGCGACCCGAGACTAATTGTAATTCTCTCAGACCTTTGGCATAGCCGTTGGTGGCGGTATTACTGGTCATGCCCGATACTTTCATCGGACGATCCGTGGGCCTGGAGAGCTAATGTCGATCACCCCGAACGAACTCAAACCCCTTCTTTGGGAACCAAAGAATCTGGTGCGGGCGATCGAGGCGGCCGGCGTCACTCTCTGGTCCTGGAATGTCGATTCAGACGCGCTGGCCATGGACGACCTCGCCTACGATCTGTGGGGCATTCCGCGCGGCATAGACGTGAATTTCGAGGACCTGTCGGCTCATATCCATCCTGCCGATCGCGACAGGGTCCGGGCAGCCTTCACGGCGACGCGGGCGATCGTCGGCCCCTACGAGATCGACTTCCGGATCATGGTCGGGGACGAACTGAGATGGGTGTCGGCGCGCGGTCAGGGCAACGACGCCGGAATGGTCAAGCGGATCATGTTCGGCATCTTCATCGACGTGACGGGCCGCAAGCAGGCCGAAGAGGGCCGCGAGTTGCTGGCAGGGGAGATGAGCCATCGGGTCAAGAACCTTCTGGCCATCGCCTCTGGCCTGACGGCGATCACCTCGCGCTCGACCACGACGACCAACGACATGGCTCGCGAACTGACGCTCAGGTTGACTGCTCTCGGGCGCGCGCATGATTTGGTGCGACCTGTCCCTGGTCAGACCGAGTCCGCCTCGGCGCTCCTCGGCGATCTGTTGACAGTCCTGTTAGCTCCCTATGACGACCTCGGCGCCTTCAGCGGGCGCATCCGTGTCTCCGTGCCACGACTCCGCGTCGGCGAGGCGGCTACCACGATATTTGCACTCGTTGTGCATGAACTGGCTACGAATTCGCTGAAGTACGGCGCCCTGTCAGTCGACACGGGAACGCTCGACGTCTCGTGTTCGGCGCGCGACGAAGCGGTCACTATCGTCTGGACGGAGAGCGGTGGCCCCAAGGTCAAGCCGCCTGATGGCGTCGGCGGGTATGGGAGCAAGCTTATCAAGCGCAGCGTGACAGGCCAGTTGCGAGGATCGATCGATTATGACTGGGCGGAGGATGGCGTCGTGGTGACACTCCATGTCGACCCCGATCGTCTTGCGGCCTGATCCAGCGCGCGATAGACGCCGGTTACGCCGCCAGCGCCTGCAAGAGTTCGCTCGTCAAATACGGCTTGCGAAGGAAGACCGTCCTGGACGGCAACTCGTCGATGGCCGGTGCAATGCGGCCCGATGCGAGAACGAGGGTCACGGGCGGCCATCTGCGCCGGACCGCATGAACGAGTTTCAAGCCGTCGATCGAGCCGGGCATTTCGATGTCGGAGAAGACTATGCGGACATCGGAGCGGGCTTCAAGAATCTCGATGGCCTCGTCAGCATTCGAGGCCTCGATCACGTCGTAGCCGGCGTCCTCGATCGCCATGACCGCGTCCAGCCGGATGATGGGTTCGTCTTCGACAACCAGGACGACGATTTTAGTCATTTTGAGCTTTCACCGGGCGCAAACGGACAACTTCATGCTGGAGAGATAGTTGCACATTTTATTAAACAAATATCTTGAGCGCTGCCGCCAGTGCAACGCCGATTGGTGAACAACGTTGTCTGCAGCTCCCTGCAGGAGCCGGCTAGTGGAGTGCATCGAGCCGCGCCCCACCCGGGATGCCTGGAAAAGCTCTGCAGCGGCCGATCCCTAAAGCAGCCCAAACTCCAACCCCCGACCGGCGCCCGCCGCGGGGTGTCTCGCCTTCTCAGAACCCAAACGGGGTACGCCGAGCCGGTGGCGGCGCGGGCTTGTCCGCGTGCCGATGTCGAGTGTCGATGTCGATGTCGATTGCGGCCAAGGCTGGCCGCCACCGGTCTCCGCGCGCGGTTCTCTTCAGGCTGGTTCCATTCGGGCGCGCCGGCCTTGCCAGAGTCGTCGCACTCGCCTTGTCGTCAGCGAAGGACGTTCGGCGGCAGCGGCGGCTCCGCATTGAGCAGCGTGATCTTCACCCGTCGGTTCGCCGCGAGATAGGGATTGTCGGGGAAGACCGGCTCGGTGTCGGCGCGTCCCGTCACGGAGACGAAGTGGTCGTGGGGGAGTCCGGCGCCGGACAGGATCTCGCGCACGGCGAGCGCGCGCCCGGCGGTGAGGCTCCAGGAATCGACGGCCCCCACAGAGCCCGGGCGCATAGCGGACGTATGCCCGGTGACAGACAGGCGGTTCGGCAGCCGGCGCAGGGTGGGCGCGAGCGCCTCCAGCACGAGACGGGTGCGCTCGTAAGGCTGGACCGAGCCCTCGCGGAACATGGAGCGGCCGTCCTGGTCCACGAGGGAAACGTCCACCCCCTCCTTGGTCGCCTCGATCACGATGTTGCGCGACAGCTCGGCAATTTCGGGCATCTTCTGGAGCGCCTGCCGGAGGCTGGCGATGGCGCTGTGGTTGGCCTGCACGTTGGCGGCCGCGCGGCTGACCTCGCGGTCGCTGGCGCGGCCCGGGCGCGCTCCGTTCTCCTGCTGGGTGGCGGCCCTCGCCGCCTCGCGGGGCACCGACGACTTGTTGCCTGACGAGTCCAGGGCGGAGCCCCACAGCATGCCGCCGGCGCCACTGGTGCTGGGACTCACGGCCGCCGGCGCGAAGTATTCCGCCAATCCGATCTTCTGCTCCTGCGTCGTCATGCTGATCAGCCACATCAGCAGAAAGAACGCCATCATGGCGGTCACGAAATCCGCATAGGCGATCTTCCAGGCCCCGCCATGGTGCGCATGGGCGGCCTTCTTGACCTTCTTGATGATGATCGGCTGGATCGGCTTGGTCATCGCGTTCCTGCTGGAGATTGGGTCGGGTCTAGGCGGGCAGGGCGGCGGTTGCCGCCTCCACTTCGGCGAAGGTCGGGCGGACGTCGCTCATCAGGGCCTTGCGGGCAAATTCGATCGCCATCACCGGCGGCTGGCCGCTGATATGGGCGAGGAGACCCGCCTTGAGTGAAATATAGTACTTGGATTCCGCCTCGAAGGTGCTCTTGAGCGACTGCGCCATGGGCCCGAAGAAGCCGTAGGCGACGAAGACGCCGAAGAAGGTGCCGACGAGCGCGCCGCCGATCAGATGTCCCAGCACCTCCGGCGGCTCGGAGATCGCCCCCATCGTCTTGTTCACGCCGAGCACGGCGGCGACGATGCCGAGCGCCGGTGTTCCGTCGGCGACCGACTGCATGGCCGAAACGATACGCTCCTGCTCCTGGTGGTGCGTCTCCAGTTCCTCGTCCATGAGAGCGTCTATCTCGTGGACGTTGTTGGCGCCCAGCGTCACCATGCGCATGTAGTCGCAGACGAACTCGACCGCATGATGGTTCGCTGCAAAAGTCGGGAAGGCGTTGAACAGCGTCGACTCGCTCGGATTTTCAATGTGCTGCTCAACCGCGAGCAGGCCCTTCTGCTTCACGAGCTTGTACAAGGAATACTGCATCCCGAGCAGTTCGACATAGCATTCCTGCTTGTACTTGGAGCCCTTCATGAGCGTGCCGAACATGGCGGGCACGGCCTTGAGCACCGGCGCGGGGTTGCCGATGATGAAGGCCCCGATCGCTGCGCCGAGGATGATAACGAACTCGAACGGCTGCCACAGCACGAGGAGGTGGCCACCCATCGCCGCGTAGCCGCCGAAGACGCAGACGAAGACGATGATGATGCCGACGATCAGCCGCATGGTTTGCTACTCTTGCGCCGCAGCAGGGACAGCCCGCGCGAAGCCACTACTGGTCCGATGAATTGACCGATCGAGGTTAAGGGCGAGTTTATGGCCAGTGGCTCGAAGGTTTGTGAGCGTCGTTCTCCGGCCACGGCTTTGTCGATGTGTCCGTGATAAAGTGGCAGGACAGCTCAGGGTGACAGCGCCGCGCCTATCGCCAATGTCGTTCTGCCCTGGCACAATCTGGCGTGCGGCAGGAGAGGACATCATGATTGCCGCCATCCTCGCCATTGGCCTAGCCGCTGCTCTCTGGACGTCGCCGGCGGCGGCGCAAATCCCCCCATCCGCCGCCGAGATCGCGGGCTATCGCGACCTCCAGGCCGCCGGCCATGCCGGCGACGTCGCCGCGATCGAGCGGCTCGCGGCGGCGGGCGCGCAGATGGATGCGCGCGATGGCCATGGCCGCAGCGCGCTGCATATCGCGGCCCATGCCCGGCAGCGGGAGGCCATGCGCGCGCTGGTCCGGCTCGGGGCCGATCCACGCGCGCTCGACGCCCAGCGTTATGACACCGTGACGATCGCCGCCGTCGCCGCCGATGTCGAGACGATGCGCGTGGCGCTAGCGATCGGCGGCGATGCGAAGGCGATCACGAGCCCCTATGCCGGCACCGCCCTGATCGCCGCCGCCCATCTCGGCCATGACGAGATCGTCAGGGTTCTGATCGAGGCCGGCGCTCCGCTCGATCATGTCAACAACCTGTCCTGGACCGCGCTGATCGAGTCCGTCGTCCTCGGCGATGGCGGGGCGCGGCATCAGCGCAGCGCGCGCCATCTCGTCGCGGCCGGCGCGCGGCGCGACCTTGGCGATCGCAATGGCGTGACGCCGGTCCAGATGGCGCGCCAGCGCGGTTTCGAGGCGATGGTCCGCATCCTCGACCGGACCGAGTGAGGCGAGCCGCGCGTCGGGCGCGGTCTGGCGCGGGTCTCGCACCCAAAGCCCCGACCGGCCTCCGCCGCGGGGTGTCTCGCCTTCCACAACCCCAAGGGGTGCGCGGAGCCGGTGGCGGGGCGGACTTGTCCGCGTGCCGATGTCGAAGTCGAAGTCGAAATGTCGATTGCGGCCAGGCTGGCCGCCACCGGTCTCCGCGCGCGGTTCTCTTCAGGCCGGTTCCAGCGGGCGCGGGGGCTTTGCCGGAGCCGTCGCGCTCGCGGACCCTCCATGGCGTTCGGGCTGCATCGGCCCTCCGCCACGGACACCGCTCTTCCGCCCGCCCGCACGACGCCTCGCGAGAGCCCCTCAGCCGGGTGGAACGGGGGCGTTATCGCACGGGGTTCGGGGGGCGGGGATTAAGGGATACGCCCCTGCTCTTTCCTTCTCCCCTTGCGGGAGACGGTGGACGCGCAGCGGCCGGATGAGGGGTGGCCGCGCGCTCCCGCGTTTATCCGTTCGGGTTGAGACACCCCTCATCCGTCAGCGCTTCGCGCTGCCATCGTCTCCCGCAAGGGGAGAAGGCAGAAGGCTTCACGCCCGCATTGCCCTTCCCGGCCCATGGCCCTACTGAGAGGCCATGAAATTCCTCGACCAGGCCAAGATCTATGTGAAGGCGGGTGATGGCGGCGCGGGCTGCGTCTCCTTCCGGCGCGAAAAATTCATCGAGTTCGGCGGGCCCAATGGCGGCGATGGCGGGCGCGGCGGCGATATCGTCATCGAATGCGTGCAGGGCCTCAACACGCTGATCGACTACCGCTTCCAGCAGCATTTCAAGGCCAAGATCGGTGGGCACGGCATGGGCGCCGACCGGCACGGCGCCAATGGCGAGCGCGTCGTGCTGAAAGTGCCGCCTGGCACGCAGGTGTTCGACGAGGATGGCGAGACGCTGATCGCCGACATGACCGAGCCCGGCCAGCGCTTCGTTTTGTGCAAGGGCGGCAATGGCGGCTTCGGCAACGCCTATTTCAAGACCTCGACCAACCAGGCCCCCCGCCACGCCAATCCAGGCCTCGTCGGCGAGGAACGCTGGATCTGGCTCAGGCTCAAGCTGATTGCGGACGCCGGGCTGATCGGACTGCCCAACGCCGGCAAGTCGACCTTTCTCGCCACGGTCACGGCCGCCAAGCCCAAGATCGCCGATTATCCCTTCACCACGCTGCATCCCGGTCTGGGCGTCGTGCGCGTCGACGGGCGCGAGATGGTGCTGGCCGACATTCCGGGCCTGATCGAGGGCGCCCATGAGGGCCATGGGCTCGGCGACCGCTTCCTCGGCCATGTCGAGCGCTGCCGCGTGCTGCTGCATCTGGTCGAGGGCACCAGCGAGCACGCCGGTAAGGCCTACAAGACGGTGCGCACCGAGCTTGCTGCCTATGGCGAGGGTCTCGCCGAGAAGCCCGAGATCGTGGCGCTGTCCAAGGTCGATGCGCTTTCGCCCGAACTGCTCAAGGAGCAGGTGGCGCGGCTGAAGCGGGCCTGCAAGCAAATGCCGATCATCCTGTCCTCGGCCTCGGGCGAGGGCGTCGAAGCAGCGCTGCGGGCGCTGTTCTCCGTGGTCGGGCGGGCGCGGGCCGACGATGCGGCGGCCGAAGCTCCGCAGGAGGATATCGGCTGGCGGCCGTGATAACCGTAATCATTACAAAGCGATGGATGGCCGTTCGCATTCGGTCGGCAGGCCTTGCGCCGGCCCCTTCCGTCACGTCAAGTGCGCGTCGCATTTCTCCCGCTGGACACCGCGCGCCATGAAGCTCGTTTCACTCGCCGTTCTCGTCGCGCTGGCCGGCGCGGGCTCTGCTCTGGCGCAGGCCCAGCGGCCCGCCCCCGCCGCGCCGGCCGCCCCCGCGGGCGGCGTCTCGCAGCCCGACAACACCACCGCGAGCTATGGCGACTGGGTGCATCGCTGCCAGCAGGGCGTCGGCACGCGCATCTGCGAGATCGTCCAGACGCTGCAGGTGCAGGGCCAGCAGGGACCGGTCGCGCTCATCGCCCTCGGCCGGCCGGTCAAGGCCGAGCCCTTGAAGATCGTCGTGCAGGTCGCGCCCAACATCGCGTTCGGGCCCAATGCCGGCGTCCGGCTTGCGCTCGGCGAGAAGGACGAGGGCGTGCTCGCCCCCTATCAGCGCTGCATCCCCGGCGGCTGCTTCGCCGAGGTCGCCATGAGCGAGGATCTGCTCAGGCGCTGGCGGGGCCACAGCGAGGGCGGGCAGTTGCGCTTCATCGACGCCGCCAACCGGCCGGTGGCGCTGCCGTTCTCGTTCCGGGGCTTTCCGGCGGCGGCGGACGCGCTGGCGCGCGAGCCGTAGGTCGCCTTCTCAAGAAATACCACGTCATCCTGGACAAGCCGCTCAGCGGCGCAGCTCCGGGATCCATCATAAAGGGCTGACCGCGCTCGATGATGGATCCCGGGACAAGCCCGGGATGACGGGTGTGTTTCAGAGCCAAATTCTGACGGCGAACGCCGTCAGCTCTCGACGAACTGGAGCCTGTAGAGCCGCGCATAGGCCCCGTCGCGGGCCAAAAGCGCGTCGTGGCTGCCGGTCTCGACGATCCTGCCCTCGTCCATCACCACGATCAGGTCGGCCTCGCGCACGGTCGAGAGCCTATGCGCGATGACCAGCGTGGTGCGGTTTTCCATCAGCCGGGCCAGCGCCTGCTGGACGAGGCGTTCCGACTGCGTATCGAGCGCGCTCGTCGCCTCGTCGAGCAGCAGGATCGGCGCGTCCTTGAGGATGGCGCGGGCGATGGCGATGCGCTGGCGCTCGCCGCCGGAGAGCTTCTGGCCGCGCTCGCCGACCTGGCTGTCATAGCCCTCGGGCATCGCCATGATGAAGTCGTGCGCGGCAGCGGCCTTGGCGGCGGCGACGATATCGTCCTCGCTGGCGTCGGGACGGCCGAAGGAGATGTTGGCGCGCACCGTGTCGTCGAACAGCACGACATCCTGGCTGACCACGCCGATCCGGGCGCGCAACGAGGTCAGCGTCAGGTCGCGCAGATCCTGCCCGTCGATCTCGATGCGGCCCTCGCTCGGGTCGTAGAGGCGCGGCACCAGCGCCAGCAACGTCGACTTGCCCGAGCCCGAACGCCCGACCAGCGCGGTGGTCTTGCCGCCCTGCGCCACGAGATCGATGCCCTCCAGCGCACGCTGGTCGTCGCGATAGCGGAAGCGCAGGCCCCTGAAGGCGACCTCGCCTGCGCCGACCGCGAGCGTCTTCGCATCCGGGGCCTGCGTCACCAGCGGCGTCTCGTCGATCAGCGCGTAGTAACGCTTCAGCGAGGCGCCGGCCTCCTGCACGATGGCGTTGAGATTGCCGAGCGAGCGCATTGGCTGCGCCGCCAGAAGCAGCGCCGAGACATAGCCGGTGAAGTCGCCGACCGTCGAGCCGCCCGAGGTGATGCGCACGCCGATCGCCGCCAGCACGCCCGCGACCGCCATGCCGCCGGCGACCTCCAGCAGCGGGTCGAGCCGGCCGCGCGCATTGGCGGCCTTCATCTTGACCGCCCGGATCGACTCGAAGGCGTTGGCCGCGCGGACCTTGAGATAGGGCTCGAGCGAATCGGTCTTGGCGGCGCGCGCGCCCTGCAGGCTCTCGGTGACGAGGCTCGCCATCACGCCGGTCTGCTCCTGCTGCGACAGCGCCATGCGACGCAGCTTCTTGCCGATCCTGCCGATCGGGCGGGCGACGATCGGCGCGATCAGCAGCACGACCAGCGTCATCTGCCAGTCGATCCAGAGCATCGCGCCGACCAGCGCCACGGCGGCGAGCACGTCGCGCACGGCGATGTTGATCAGCCGCGTCAGCGCCTCCTTGACGAAGGTAAAATCCGTGGTGAAGCGCTGGGTCAGCGAGGCCGGGTTCTCGCGCTGGAGCTGGGCGAGGTCGGCGTCGATCAGATGGCCATAGAGCTGCGTCTGCATGTCGGCCTCGATCCGGCTGACGACGCTGTTGGTCATCACGGTCTGGGTCAAAAGCGAAAAGCCCTTGATCGCGGTGACGATGACGGCGACGACCGCGACCGCGTTGACGACGCCGATCTCGATGCCGATCGATTTCGAGACCAGCCGCTCCATGCGCCTCACGAAGCCGGTCGCCTCGGCGGTCAGCGGATCGGCGAAGGCGTCGAACGCGGCCTTGATCAGCAGCGGATAGAAGCTCGTGGTCGCGGCAATGACCACGACGAGCCCCATGATCATCGCCATCTGCGGCAGGTAGCTCTTGGCCTGTTCGCGCCAGACGCGGGCGAAAAGCGCGAAAGTGTCGTCGGTGACGCGGCCGATCTTCATGGGCGGGGGGTTATCATGGCGCGTGGAGGAGCGCTACCGGGGCGATCGGCAGTCGGCAGTGGGCAGTCGCTGAGGGCGCAGTGCATGCCCTGCTGTAATCTCATGTCCCCGACTGCGGACTGTCCATTGCCGACTGCCGCATACAGGGTCTTGCCCCGGCCACGAAGCTGGCGTCCCATGCCGCGCGACACGAATCCGCCGACACGAATGAGAGAGCGCGACAGCATGCCAATGCCCCCGCCGGCCCAGGCCGGCCAGAGTTTCAACGACATCGATACGCCTGCCCTCGTGCTCGATCTCGACGCCTTCGAGCGCAACCTCGTGACCATGGCGGCCTGGACGCAAGGGCACGGCGTGCGCCTTAGGCCCCACGCGAAGACGCACAAGAGCCCCGAGATCGCCTTGCGCCAGATCGCCCATGGCGCGGTCGGGCAATGCGTCCAGAAGGTCTCGGAGGCCGAGATCCTGGTCGCCGGCGGCGTCCACGACGTGCTCGTCTCCAACGAAGTGGCCGGCGCAGCCAAGCTCGACCGGCTGGCGCAGCTCGCAAGGCAGGCGAAGATCAGCCTCTGCGTCGATCATCTCGACGGCGTCCGCGAGGCGGCCGACGCAGCGGCGCGCCATGATGTGGTGCTGGAGGTGCTCGTCGAGATCGATGTCGGTGGCCGGCGCTGCGGGGTCGCGCCCGGCGAGGCGGCGGTGCGCATCGCCGAGGCGGTGGCGCGCAGCAACACGCTGCGCTTCGGCGGCCTGCAAGCCTATCACGGCACGGCCCAGCATATGCGCTCGATCGACGAACGCAGCGAGGCGATCGAGCGCGCCGGCGTCTCGGTGCGCAACACGGTCGAGCGGCTGACCCAGGCCGGACTCTCCTGCGCCACCGTCGGCGGGGCCGGCACAGGCACCTATGAGATCGAGACAGGATCGGGGCTCTGGAACGAGATCCAGGCCGGCTCCTACATTTTCATGGATGCCGATTATGCCCGCAACCGCCAGGCCGACGGCACGCCCTTCCGCACCTTCGAGCACGCGCTCTTCATCTTGACCGGCGTGATGAGCAAGCCGGTGCCCGACCGTGCCGTCGGCGATGCCGGGCACAAGGCCGCGGCGATCGATTCAGGGTTGCCGACGCCGTTCCGGCGCGAAGGCGTGGTCTATACCAAGCCCTCCGACGAGCATGGCGTGCTGACGGGCGACCCGATCGCGGTGCC
>JBKJSB010000013.1:0-13032 GCA_046593015.1 Allobosea sp. | reverse complement strand
GGAAAGAACGCAACAAAAAGGGGCGCGGAATCCGCGCCCCTGAACTCGAGTATCAGTCGGAAACCGCTACGCCGCCGGCAGCGCCATGCGCGGCGATTCGATCCGCGTCAGTGCCTTCTTGACCGCGTCCTGCACCTTCTCGAAGGCACGCACCTCGATCTGCCGAACGCGCTCGCGCGACACGCCGAACTCCTCCGAGAGCTGCTCCAGCGTGATCGGATCGTCAGCCAGGCGGCGCGCCTCGAAGATGCGCCGCTCGCGCGGGTTCAGCACGTCGAGCGCCTCGCGCAGGGCCGAGTGCCGGTTGTCGCTCTCCTGCGAATCGGCGAAGCGGCGCTCCTGGCTCTCGCTGTCATCGACCAGCCAGTCCTGCCATTCGCCGTCGCCATCCTCGCGCACGGGGGTGTTGAGCGAGGAATCGCCGCCGAGACGGCGATTCATGTCGATGACGTCCTGCTCGTTGACGCCGAGCTTGGTCGCGATGACCTTGACCTGATCGGGGCGCAGATCGCCCTCGCCCAGCGCGGAGATCTTGCTCTTGGCCTTGCGCAGGTTGAAGAACAGCTTCTTCTGGTTGGCGGTGGTGCCCATCTTCACCAGCGACCAGGAACGCAGGATGTACTCCTGGATCGAGGCCTTGATCCACCACATCGCATAGGTGGCGAGCCGAAAGCCCTTGTCGGGCTCGAAGCGCTTGACCGCCTGCATCAGGCCGACATTGCCTTCGGAGACGACCTCGCCAATCGGCAGGCCATAGCCGCGATAGCCCATCGCGATCTTGGCGACGAGCCGAAGATGCGAGGTGACGAGCTTGTGCGCCGCGTCGCGGTCGCCATGCTCGCGCCAGCTCTTGGCCAGCATGAATTCCTGATTCGGCTCCAGCATCGGGAACTTCCGAATCTCGTCGAGATACCGTGACAGTCCGCCTTCGGCGGACAGGACGGGCAATGAAGCCGCAGCCATGCTCGCTATTCCTTTCCGGCTCCCGCTTTGCGGCAAGCCAACCGGATGGGTCAAAACCCCCATGCCGGACTTTGCCCATGACCTAACCCAACGCGCCGGATGCACGCAGGTTCATGAGCGCGATTGTCGAACGCGGCGCCCCCTTGGCCATCCGCTTTCGCAACGCAGTATAGACCAGCCGAGATTGGCGGAAAATGGGCAGCCGAGCCCGATCGGCTCACAGGGTCGCGAGTGCTGCTTGCAGCAATGCAAAATCCTCCGGCGGCTCGGATTCGAAATGCATGTCCTCGCCGGTCACAGGATGGGCGAAGCCGAGCAGCGCCGCATGCAGCGCTTGCCGGCCCAGTGCATCGAGCGCCGCGCGCGCCTTCTCGGGCAGGCGCACGGCCTTGGTCATGAAGCCCGAGCCGTAAAGCTGGTCGCCGAGCAGCGGGTGGCCGATATGGCTCATATGAACGCGGATCTGGTGGGTGCGGCCCGTTTCCAGCCGGCACTCGATCAGGCTGGCGAGTGGTTCGGTCTCCTGTGTGCCCTTGAGCAGGGCCGGATAGCGCTCGATCACGGTAAAATGCGTGATCGCCTCGCGGCCCTTGTCCTCGGCGACGATGGCCATCTTCTCGCGGTTGCGGTTGGAGCGTTCGAGATTGGCCGCGATCGTGCCGTTGTGACGGCGCGGCACGCCCCAGGCGATGGCGAGATAGGCGCGCTCCAGCGGGCCGGTGCGGCCATGATCGGCGAACTGCTTGGCCAGTCCGTGATGCGCCTTGTCCGTCTTGGCGACGACCAGAAGTCCGCTGGTGTCCTTGTCGAGCCGGTGGACGATGCCGGGCCTGCGCACGCCGCCTATCCCCGAGAGGCTCTCGCCGCAATGGGCGATCAGCGCATTGACCAGCGTGCCGTCCTCATGGCCGCCGGCGGGATGGACGACGAGCCCGGCCGGCTTGTCGATGACGATCAGGTAGTCGTCCTCGAAGACCACGGTGAGGGGAATGTCCTGTCCGACGGGATCGGCGGGCTTGGCGGCAGGCATGACGAGCGCCAGTTCGTCGCCCTCGACGACCTTGCGGCTGCCATCGGTGAAGACCGCGCCGTTGAGCCTGACGCCGCCCTCCTTGATCACCTGCTGCAGCCGCGCGCGCGAAATCTCGACCGAGAGCAGGGTCAACGCCTTGTCGAGCCGGGTTCCGGCCTGTTCGGCAGTGACGACGAGCGTCACGCCGGCGGCGTCGGCAATGGTGATGTCTGAAGTCATGGCGACGCTATAAGGGGTGCGCTGGCTAAGCGCACCCCCTTTCGACGGTCGGGGCTGGTCAGCCGAAGATGCGGAATTTCCCCTTCTTGTCTGGTACGGCCGGCTGAAGCTCTTCTGGCCCCGGATCGTCGGGTGCATGCGAGACCGGGAAGATCACCGGCTTGGAGCGGCCCGCGCCATTGGCGGCCGGCTGTGCCATCGGCTGCGCTGCCGGCTTCTCGGCCGTTTTCACGATCGGCTCGGGCTTCGGCTCATGCTCGATGACGACCGGGATGGGCGGCTTCTGCTCGGGCTTGGCTTCCACCTTCGCTGCGGCGACAGGATCCGAGACCACTGGCCTTGGCGCAGGCTCAGCGACCTTCGCGGGTGGTGGTGGCGGCGGTTCGGGTTTGGGCTCAGGCTTGGGCGGGATGATCGTGGCGGGCTCGGGCTCGACGCGGCTCGTGTCGGCGCGGGCCTCGATCAGCGGCGCGGACGGATCGTCGAGGTCTGCCAGGACGTCGTCCATGCCGTTGGCGCGACTGCCGAGCGTGGCCGGCGGCACGGTCCAGACGAAGGCGTCGAGCCGGCCCGAGATCGGCGAGACCGGCATCCACTGGTCGGAGACGAGCCCGTCGGCAACCCAGGCCGCGTCGCGCGGGGCGCGGGTGGCGCGCGCCAGCCATTCGCGGACGCGGCCGGCCGCGCCGTGCTCCGCCTCTTCCAGCTCGGCCATCAGCAGGCAGGCGCGCACCGAAGCGCCGCCGGCGAGCAGCGGCCGCAGCGTCTCGCGGGCTTTGGCGAAGTCATGGGCGTGGATTGCCGCGCCCGTCAGGGCCAGCACGCCTTCGGGGTCTGCGGGCCTGAGCCTCGTCAGCGTCACGGCGCGCGCCAGCCTGTCCTGCGTGCTGTCGCCCGGCCGCACGTCGAGATAGGCGGCGGCGATGTCGGGATGCGACGCTTCCTTCCAGGCGGCTTCCAGCAGCTTGGCCGCCTTGCGGATGTCGCCGCGCTCGGAGAGCATGCGGCCGGCCAGCGTGGCGGCCGGCGTCAGGCCGGGTGAGAGCTTCACGGCCTCCAACGCTGCGGCCAGCGCCTTCTCCGGCTCGCGGCCCTTGGCTTCGAGGGCTTCGGCCGCCAGCAGCACGGCGCGCTGGCGGCGCGCCTCGGTCTTCTCGGCCAGCCTGAGCGCGGCGCGGCGTTCGACGGCGGTTCGGGCGGCCGGCCAGTCGCCGGCGCTGGTGTGGAAATCGAGCAGGGCGTCATTGGCCCAGGCGAGCGAAGGCGAGCGGCGTACCGCGTCATCGGCGAAGGCGCGTGCGGCCGTCATGTCGCCGCGACGCCTGGCCTCGACGAAGAGACCCCGCAGGCCGAGCACGCGCGTCTCGGGCCTGTCTAGCATCTGCTTGAAGGCGGCTTCCGCCTTGCCGCGATCGCCCGAAAGCTGGGCCGATTGCGCTTCCAGCAGCAGGGTCAGCGGCTCGTTGCCGGCAAAGCGGCGGGCGTCGCTGGCGTGGCGGCCCGCGGCGACCGGGTCGCCCGCGCCGATCGCGACCATGCCGCGCGAGACGGCCTCGAACCCGCGCGCCCGACGGCGGGCGCGGGAGGCGAAGCTGAAGGCTGTGGGCAGGCCGAGCACGAAGCGCAGCACGGCCCAGCCGAGCATCGCCAGCATGGCGAGAACGACGACGCCGATCGCCGCGATGGCGACCGAGGTCTCGATCCGGTAGCCCTGCCAGACCATGGTGACCTCGCCCGGCCGGTCGGCGAGCCAGACGGCGCCGATGGCGAGCGCGGCGATGACGGCGAGATAGAGCAGAACGCGAACCATGGACTCTATCCTTTACGTCAGCCGGCCGCGCCGAGCGCGGCGACGGCATCCTGCGCGATTTTCGCGATCGCCGCATCGGCGGCGGCGCGCTTCTGGAGATTGACGCCGAACTCGGCGCTGGCGCGGCGCGCCGGCTCGGGCAACTGGCCCCAGAGCGTCGCGGCCATGCCGATCCTGCCGCCGGAGATGGCGTTCTCCAGCCTGATGACCAGCGTCGAAGGGTCGTTTGCGCCGGTGTCGCCGACCGGTCGGATTGTGACGACGCGGCTGGCGATGCCAAGCAACTGGTCCTGCCAACTCGCACTGGCGGGCGTCATCTCGCGGGCGAACAGCGCCTGATGCGTCTTGAATTGCGTCAGGAGCGCGGCTTGTGTCGGCGCGCCTGTCGCGGCGACCGCGTTCAGCGCAGCGATCTGCTCTGTTGCGCCGCCGCCCGACTGAAGCGCGGCGACGTCGCTGGCGAAAGGCCGGCCCGAGGCGAGCGCTGTGCGGACGCGTTCAGCCAGCACGATGCGGGCGGCGGCCATGGCCTGCGGGCTCGGCGCGGCGGCCGTCCTGGCGAGAGTTTCGACGCTGCCGATCCGCGCGGCGGCTTGGTCGAGACGCTGGCCGATCGCGGCCGTCGCGGCCTCGGCCCGTTTGGCCTGGTCGCTCAGGCCGGCGATCGCGCCGGCATCGGGGATCTGCGCGCGCTGGGCGGCAGTGGCAAGCTCGGTCGCCCGGGCGCTCGCGGCCTGTGCGTCGGCCCCGGCCTTGGCGGCGGCGGCCGTCTGGCCCTGCAGGGCCTCGGTCCGGCTCTGGAGGGCAGCGAGCTGGCTGCGCAGGCCCGCGACATCCTCCGCGCTGACCACGGGCGTGGCCCGGCTCATCGCCAGCATGACGAGCCCTGCGCCGATGACGCCGCCGACGATCCCGGCCAGCGCCATGGCGGGCAGAAGCGAGCGGCGTGGCTGCTGGACAGGCTCGGGACGCATAGCGGCCGCCGGCGGCGCGGCTGCGATGGTCGGCTTCGCGTCGGGCCCGGAGTCGGGCGCAGGCTCCGTCACAGGCGGAGCCGAGAACTCCTCGGGCAGGGCCTCCGTGGGCAGGATCGACGCAGAGGACGCCGCCATGGCGTCCGCATTCGCGTCGGCGGCGGCTTCGGTCACATCCTGCGCCTGGGCCTCCAGCGTCGGTGGCGTGCGGCGGGACCGCGAACGCCTGGGTGCTGAGGTCTCGGTATCGCCCATAGCGTCCCTGTCCGTCTCGACGCCGGCCGGCGCAACGGGGATTTCTGTAGCACCCTCCATGCTGCGATTGCGAGCCGATACCTGGTCGAGCGCCGCCAGAAGCGCCGCCTCCTCAGGATGTTCGGCGACGAGCACCGTGTCGGCTCCCGCCGCGATCAGCGGGGCGGCGACCTCGGCCGAGAGCGTGACATGGGTTAGCGCCATGGCCTCGTCGCCGAGATGGACGGCCCTGGCCAGCCTGACGAAGGTGTCCGCTCCGCGCGGCGAATAGTGCAGGGCCGCATCGACCCGGCCCTCGACGATCGCCTTGGCGGCTTCCTTGGGCAGCATGGCGACGGCCTCGGCCGCATAGGCCGTCCAGATCTCGACGGTGAAGCCGGCCTTCGCCAGCCGTTCAGGCAGGTCGTCATGACGGTCGCGTCCGGCGATCAGCAGCAGGCGCGCGCCGGCCGGCAGGTTGCTGCCGATGAGGTCGAACAGATCGTGCCTGTCGCCGCCTGCGCTGCGGGCATCGCCGAATCCAGCCGCGCGGACGGCGTCCGCCGTGCGGCCCCCGACGCTGAAGACCGGCAGGTCGCGCCATGCCGCGGGCCCCTCGGCGAGCGCAGGCACGGCGTTCCCGCTGGTCAGGACGATCGCGGCGAACTCGCCCTCGGGCGCGGCGTCCGGCAGCCGGGCGATCGTAAACAGCGGCGTCAGCACCGGCTCGTGGCCGCGCGCGCGGATCGCCTGCGCGCTGCGTTGGGCGTCGCTTTCGGGGCGGAAGACGAAGATGCGCATGAGGTGTCCTTAAAGTCTCGCCACGACGTCAGCCATAGATACCGTGCGGAGCCAAAACGCGCAGGGCGCGCCCAAGTTCGGCGCCCATCGCGGCGGCGTCGCCGACCGATGCGGTCTGCTCGTCGCCTGCGCTCGCCGTTCCGTCCGGCGAAAGCAGGAGCCCGCGCAGATGGACCTTGCCGTCCGCGACGGTGGCGTGGCCCGCGATCGGCGTGCGGCAGGAGCCGTCGAGCTCGGTCAGGAAGGCGCGTTCGGCGCTAAGCGCGATGCCCGTGTCGCGGCACAGGATGGGGCTGAGCGCTTCTGCCGCCGCCTTGTCGCCGGCGCGGATCATGACCGCGATCGCGCCCTGGCCGACGGCGGGCAGGAATTCGTCGACCGGCAGGACGCCGGAGACCCTGTCCGCCAGTCCGAGCCGTTTCAGCCCGGCGAGCGCGAGCAGCGTCGCGCCGATCTCGCCGCTCGCCACCTTGGACAGGCGGGTGCCGACATTGCCGCGCAGCAGGATGATGTCGAGGTCGGGCCGCAGGCGCCGCAGCATCGCCTGTCGGCGCAGCGAGGCCGAGCCGACGATCGCGCCCTGGGGCAGATCGAGAATGCGGCTGGCGTTGCGCGCAATCAGCGCGTCGCGGGCATCCTCGCGCGGCAGGTAGCCGGCGATGACGAGGCCGTCGGGCAGGGCAGTCGGCAGGTCCTTGGCGGAATGGATCGCGAAATCGATGCGGGCGTCGAGTTGCGCCAGGTCGATCTCCTTGGTGAAGAGGCCCTTGCCGCCGGCCTCGGCGAGCGGCCGGTCCTGGATCGCGTCGCCGGTCACCTTGATGATGTCGAGCGGCAGTTCCCCCGCGTCCCAGCCATGGGCCTGCGCGAGGCGGCCGGCGAATTCATGGGCCTGGGCGAGCGCGAGCGGGCTGCCGCGCGTGCCGATGACGAATCGGCCGGCGGGCCTGGCCTGGAGCGAAGCAGCGGTCTCGGTCATGCGCCTTATGTCTTCCCCCGAATTTCGAGCCTTCCGGCGCAAGTTCCGATCCGGATGGATCTTGAGCCTGCGCCGCAGCCCCTTGGCCTTATGGTCGCCCGCGCATTATACGAGGGAATTCCCGGCGGCAAACCATCAGGCTGTCGCAGCACCCTTTGAGCTCTCCGCGAGACCCGATCGACGACCATGCGAGTTCTGGGCATAGAGACGACTTGCGACGAGACTGCGGCCGCGATCGTCGGATTGTCGCCGGCCGGCAAGCCCGAAATCCTGTCGAACGCGGTGCTGAGCCAGATCGCGGCGCATGCGGCCTACGGCGGCGTGGTGCCCGAGATCGCGGCGCGCGCCCATGTCGAGGCGCTGGACCGCATCGTCGCGCGCGCCTTCGCCGAGGCCGATCTCGAACCCCACCAGATCGACGCGGTGGCGGCCGCTGCAGGTCCCGGCCTCGTCGGCGGCGTCATGGTCGGGCTGACCACCGCCAAGGCGATCGCGCTCGTCACCGGAAAGCCCTTCATCGCGGTCAATCATCTGGAGGCCCATGCGCTGACGGCGCGGCTGACCGACAACCTTGCCTTTCCCTATCTGCTGCTGCTGGTCTCGGGCGGGCATACGCAATTGCTCGTCGTGCGCGGCGTCGGCGACTATCTCAAGCTGGGCGGCACGATCGACGACGCGGTCGGCGAGGCCTTCGACAAGATCGCCAAGATGCTCGGACTGGCCTATCCCGGCGGCCCCTCGGTCGAGCGTGAGGCCGAGGCCGGCGATCCGGAGCGTTTCGATTTCCCGCGCCCGATGAGTGGCCGGCCCAAGCCCGATTTCTCGCTGTCTGGCCTCAAGACGGCGGTGCGGCTCGTCGCCGAGCGGATCGCGCCGCTGTCGGATCGCGACGTCGCCGATCTCTGCGCCTCGTTTCAGGCGGCGGTCGTCGATCTGCTGGTCGACCGGACGCGGGCTGGCCTGCGCGCCTGCCGCGAGGCCGGCGTCATGCCCAACGCGCTCGTCGTCGCCGGCGGCGTCTCGGCCAACCAGCCGATCCGGCGTGGCCTGACGCGGCTCGCGACCGAAGCCGGCCTGCCGATGATCGCGCCGCCGCTGTCACTGTGCGGCGACAATGGCGCGATGATCGCATGGGCCGGGCTGGAAAGGCTGAAGCTCGGCATGGTGGACGATATGGGCGCGCTGGCCCGGCCGCGCTGGCCGCTGGACGAACTGCGCCCCAAGCCATGATGCGTGCAAAACCATGAGCGGGGCGACGCTGTTCCAGACGATCGGCGTCGTCGGCGCGGGCTCCTGGGGCGCGGCGCTGGCGCTGGCGGCGGCTCGCGCCGGCCGCGACGTCGTGCTCTGGGCACGTGATGAGGACACGGTCTCTGCGATCCGCGCGACGAGCGAAGCGCCGCGCCTGCCCGGCGTGACCTTGCCCGGGACGGTCCGTGCAACCGCCTCGCTGGCCGATCTGGCGCAGGCCCGCGCGCTCGTGCTGGCCGTGCCGACACAGGCGCTGCGGCAGGTCTGCGAGGCGCTCGCACTAGCCGTCCCGGCGGGGCGGCCGGCGATCTCTGCCGCCAAGGGCATCGAGCAGGGCAGCGATCTTTTCACCACCGACATCATCGCGGACGCGCTTCCAGGCTCGGTGCCGGCGATCCTGTCGGGGCCGAGTTTCGCCGCCGATGTCGGGCGCGGGCTGCCGACCGCGGTGACGCTGGCGGCAGCCGATCCCTATCTGGCGCAGGCGCTGGCGGAGGCGCTGAGTTCGGCGGCGTTCCGGATCTATCACAGCGCCGATCCGCGCGGCGTCGAGATCGGCGGGGCGGCCAAGAACGTGCTCGCCATTGCGGCCGGCATCGCGATCGGGCTGGGCTATGGCGAAAGCGCGCGCGCCGCGCTGGTGGCGCGCGGCTTCGCCGAATTGCGCCGGTTTGGGGCCGCCTATGGAGCGCAGCCCGAGACTCTGATGGGGCTATCGGGTCTGGGCGATCTCGTGCTGAGCTGTTCGTCGGCGCAGTCGCGCAATTTCTCGTTCGGGCTCGCGCTCGGGCAGGGGCGGGCGTTGGCGGAGGCGTCGGGCGGCAAGCTCGCCGAGGGGGCTTTCACAGCGCAGGCTCTGGCCGAGATGGCGACGGCGCGCGGCGTCGAGATGCCGATTGCGCAGGCGATCGCCGATATCATCGCCGGGCGCGGCGGCGTGCGCGAGGCGGTAGCGGGGCTGCTGGCCCGACCGATCCGCGCGGAATTGTAAGGAGAATTGTATGGCTGGCGACTGGTCCGATCTGACGAAGCGCGTGGCGCGCGGCATCGCCGAGGTGAAGAAGACCACCGGCTCCGAACTCGTCGTCGAGAGCTTGCCCGTGGCGCTAGCTGGCCGCGTGCCGGCCGGCCCCGTCATCCAGCTCCGGCGCAGGCGGGCGGAGGATGCGCATCGCTTCGTGCTGATCCTGCCCTTCGGCGAGGGCGAGGTCAGGGTCGAACTCGAGCCGCAGGACTATGCCGCGCTGACGCGCGAGATGGTCCGGTTCTGGAACGAGAACGGGCAGGCGGCGTCGCGCCCGCCCGTGCCGCTGGAAGACGACGCGCAGTAGGCAATCGGCAGTAGGCAGTCGGGCGGGAATTGGCTATCGACTGCCTATTGCCGACTGCCCACTGCCGAGCGCACCCATGCCCCATTGGCTGATCAAATCCGAGCCCTCCAAATGGTCCTGGGACGAGCAGGTCGCGGCCGGCGCGAAGGGCACGCATTGGGACGGGGTGAAGAACCACACCGCCAAGCTCAACCTGATGGCGATGAAGCTGGGCGAGCACGTCTTCTTCTACCATTCCAACGAGGGCCTCGAGGTCGTCGGCATCGTCGAGGTGATCAGGGAAGCCTATAACTGGATCCCGGGCGAGCCCTGGGTGCTGGTCGATTTCAAGGCGGTGAAGCCTTTGCCGAGGCCGGTGACGCTGGCGCAGGTCAAGGCTGAGCCGAAGCTCGCCAAGATGGCGCTGGTCACCTCGTTCCGGCTCTCGGTGCAGCCGGTGACGGATGACGAGTGGGATCTCGTCTGCAGGATGGGCGGGCTGTAGGACGACGTTCGATCAGTCGTCCGTATTCGGAAACGGCCCCGGGGGAGGCTTCTGCCCGGCCGCGAGCTGACGCCGCGCCGTGGCGTCGTCGGGGTGCGGTTCCAGCGCCTCCGGCTTGTATGCCGCATCCGTGCCATGCCAGCGCAGCAGCCGGTCGAGCCAGCTCCGGTGCAGGCGGCCGGGCCCGAGCAGCGGCGCGATCTCCTTGCGGTCCGGCTCCTGATGGCCGCGCAGGATCTGCCGAGGCTGGCGCGGATAGAGAAACCTCGTCTTCCAGTCCGGCCGTGAATCATGGACCTGGCCTCCGGGCGCTGATGCGGGCAGGCCCTGCGCCGGGTCGGCGTCGAAGGGCGGGGCGAAGAGCAGCCCCGCCGCCGCCGCGCGCTCGATCATCCAGCGCAGCGTGACGTCGGCGAGGTCGCGGTCGGCATAGCCGCCGCCGACATCGGAGTGGACGCCGGGAAACCAGGTTTGCTCGAAGCGCTGCGGGTTGGGCTGGCCGGTCTGCTTTGCGTGCGTCTGCGCCGCCGTCGGCTCGTTCCAGATCGTCGGCAGGAACTGCAGGCGCTCATCGTCGATCGAGAGCGCGTGATAGGCGTGCGCGACATGCGGATTGAGCTCGTGGTCGTGAAAGCGGTGCGGGAACAGCGAGAGCTCGAAGTCGCGCAAGCCGAGCGGGATGCCGAGCGAGCGCACCGTGTCCCAGACGCCGATCAGCCACGGTGCGCGGGCGCTCTCGCTCCCGTGCCGGGGATAGGCGACGGTCTCGCGGAACGTCTCCGATTCCCGTTTCCGTTTGTCATGATCGGAAATCTTGTAGATCCGGTAGGCCTCATCGATCGCCTGCGCGAGGGCGGTGTCTCCGCTTCGCAGGTCGGCGCCGTTGTTCCGGTTGCGGTCGGGTAGTCCCAGGCGCCCGATCATGCCGGCGATGCTTCGGGCGGTGTAGGCGCCGCGGCTGAAGCCGAAGAGAAAGATGCGGTCATCGGGATCATAATGCCGGGCGATGAAACCGTAGCCGTCCTTGATGTTCTGCGAGATGCCCTTGCCGAAAGCCTTGCCGATAAGGTCGCCGAACTCGACGCCGACGCCGTCATCATAGGCCGCGATCTGGCGTCGCGCGCCATCGGGTTCGTGCAGCGTGCGGTTCAGCAGCAAAACGACGTTGGTCGGAGGCCCGAAATCCTTGACGTTGCCGGTGCCGTTGCAGAAGAAGACGATGTTCTTGGCCATCTTCGTCTCCTCATGATGGCGCGCATAACGGAAGGTTACTGCAACCGCTGATTGCCGACGTTAACGCGGATACTCCGGCGGCTCTAGCCCGAAAGTGCGAGGTCGGCGCGCTTGCCGCGACGCCTGTGAACCTTATGATGCCGCCAACGACACGAAACGAACGGGATACGCACTTCGCGGTCCCGCAGACGCCATCATGGCCGAAAGCCGGGTCGGCCCAAATCAAAGACGGCCCAAGTCTGGGGGGATGCCTGAATGTCCGAGACGACCTACGACGTGCCTGCCGCATGGGCCAAGAAGGCGCATCTGAACGACGCCAAATACAAGAAAATGTATGCGGCTTCGATCAAGGATCCGGATCGGTTTTGGGGCGAGCAGGGCAAGCGCATCGACTGGTTCAAGCCCTACACCAAGGTCCGCAACGCCAGCTACAAGCCCGGCAAGGTCGCGATCAAATGGTATGAGGACGGCACCACCAACGTCGCCTTCAACTGCGTCGACCGGCATCTGGCGACGCGGGCCAAGCAGACCGCGATCATCTGGGAAGGCGACGATCCGTCCGAGTCCAAGAAGATCACTTACGGCCAGCTCTATACCGAGGTCTGCACCTTCGCGAACGTGCTCAAGGCCAAGGGCGTGAAGAAGGGCGACCGGGTCACGATCTACATGCCGATGATCCCGGAAGCGGCCTACGCGATGCTGGCCTGCGCGCGCATCGGGGCGGTGCATTCGATCGTCTTCGGCGGCTTCTCGCCGGATTCCCTGTCGGGGCGCATCGAGGGCGCGACCTCGGACGTCGTCATAACCGCAGACGAGGGCCTGCGCGGCGGACGCAAGGTGCCGCTCAAGGTCAATGTCGATGCGGCGGCCGAAAAAGTCCCGGTCAAGACCGTGATCGTGGTCAGGCGCACCGGCGGCGACGTGGCGATGAAAGAGGGCCGCGACGTCTGGTATCACGAGGAAGCGGCGAAGGTCGCCGGCCATTGCCCGCCCGTCGAGATGAAGGCGGAAGATCCGCTCTTCATCCTCTACACCTCGGGCTCGACCGGAAAGCCCAAGGGCGTGCTGCACACGACGGCTGGCTATCTCGTCTATGCCTCGATGACGCATAAATACGTCTTCGACTACCATGACGGCGACATCTACTGGTGCACCGCCGATGTCGGCTGGGTCACCGGGCACAGCTACATCGTCTATGGGCCGCTCGCCAATGGCGCGACCACGCTGATGTTCGAGGGCATCCCGACCTATCCGACGATCTCGCGCTTCTGGGAGGTGATCGACAAGCACAAGGTCAACACCTTCTACACCGCCCCGACCGCGATCCGCTCGCTGATGGGCGCGGGCGAGGCGCCGGTGACCAAGACCAAGCGCAAATCGCTGCGGCTGCTCGGCTCGGTCGGTGAGCCGATCAATCCGGAAGCCTGGGAGTGGTATCATCGCGTCGTCGGCGACAAGCGCTGCCCGATCGTCGACACCTGGTGGCAGACCGAAACCGGCGGCATCCTGATCACGCCGCTGCCCGGCGCGACCAGGCTCAAGCCGGGCTCGGCGACGCGGCCGTTCTTCGGCGTCAAGCCCGAGATCGTCGACCCCGAGGGCAAGGTCATGCTCGGCGCGGCCGAGGGCAATCTCGTCATCGCAGAGAGCTGGCCGGGCCAGATGCGGACGGTCTATGGCGATCACACGCGCTTCGAGGAGACCTATTTCGCGACCTATC
>JBKJSB010000295.1:0-3941 GCA_046593015.1 Allobosea sp. | reverse complement strand
TCCTCGGGCGAGGAGGGGGCCTCGTTGGTCTCGATGTCAGGTTCGTCGTTCGCAGGCTTCTGCGTCATGGCCTCATCCAGTCCAGATCGGGGTGGCGGCTCGCGCGGCGGGGCTGAGCGCCTTCGGGGCCGATATCGGGCTTATGCCGGGCGAAATCAAGCTCGGGTGGTGTTGTCTCAGTCCCTGATGAACTGCCAGAACTCTGTCTGATAGCGAGCGGGTAAGTCGCGTGTGACAGAGCTCAACGCCGTGCGGTGGGTTGTGAGAAAAGGAATTTTGCTCTCGATGCCCCATGTGACTGGCGTCCCCCAAAGTCCCAATCTGTTGAGCGGCCAGAGCCCGACTGGCGCCATCTCTAACGTGACGCGCTCCAGCCTCTGCCCCGGACCGAAGAGTGAAGCAAAATCGTATTGCGTGGGTTCGACCACGCGCCCCGAGGCAGGGTTGGTCAGGTCGGTAAAGCTGACCAGCGTTGGCATATTGTCGCCGGTGAGTTCGCGGACTCCCCGCCAGCGGGGCGGATAGGAGATCCAGGATTCGCGCGTGTTGCCACTGATGTCTCTTGGGACATCCGCGTAGTTGAAGGCCCGCGCGGCAACGTCATAGATATCCACGCCCTCGCCGTATGGACCGCGCGCCATAAGCCCGATCAGATTGCTGCCGTGGCCGAGGTCGACGAACACCGCCTCGCCGACCGTGGAGCACCCGCCCGTCATGACGCTCAGGCCGCCTGACAACGGATGGGAGCAGGTGATCGACCAGACCGATGAGCCCTGCCTCTGGCCCTCCGGCGTCGCAACGGCGATCGTGATCCTGAAACGGTGCTCGTAGCTCGGCTGAATGAAGACGTTCCAGACGACGACGGAGCCAACCGCCAGTGCGAACAGAACCGAGCCGCAGCCGCTCTTCATGGTGCGGCCGCAAAGGAGGAGAGCGCCGCAAACGGGCCGGACTGTGTTCTGCAGAGCCTCCGATGGTCAGGCATCTTCGCCATAAATCGTCCTGCTGCCGTCAGCCATCCGTTGCCTAGTAAAACAACGCAACCATGGCGAGCGTTCGCTGTCGTCAAAACTTGCCTGAGAGGGTTACTGTTTCTGACGCTGCGCTCCAGAACTTCACAACTTCGCCGCCGCCTTCGGCTTCACCGCCGTCCTGTCATGCCAGAAGCTGAACACATCGAGCAGTGCCTTGCGGATCGTGAGCTGGCGCGCCGTCGAGACGATCTTCGCGCCGGTGAGGTCGGTGACGTAGAACACGTCGACCGCCTTCTCGCCAAAGGTCGCGATATGGGCCGAGGCGATGTTGAGGTTGAGCTTTCCGATCGCGGTGGTGAGGTCGTAGAGCAGGCCCGGCCGGTCGAGCCCCGAGACCTCCAGCACCGTGTGCCGGGCCGAGAGCACATTGTCGATGATGACCTCGGGCGCGAGCTGGAAGGTTCCGCCGCGCGGCGGCGGCGCGCGCCTCTGCGCCACGAGGTCGGCAATCCTGATCTCGCCCTTGAGCGCGCGCTCGATCGCGGCCGCGATCCGCTCGGCCCGGCGCAGTTCGTCGTCGTCGCGGTCGAAGGCGCGCGAGACGGAGATGGTGTCGAGCACCAGCCCGTCGGTGGTGGTGAAGATCTGCGCATCGACGATGTTGCCGCCGGCGGCCGCGCAGGCGCCGGTGACGATGGCGAGCAGGCGCGGATGGTCGGGCGCCAGCACGGTGAGTTCGGTGATGCCCCTGAACTGGTCGGTCTCGACGGCGGTCGCGGTGGTGCGGCCGTCGGACTCCGCCTCGCGCAGGAAGCGGGCATGCTTCTCCTGCCGGGCGAGGTCGGTCTTGATCCAGTAGGCCGGATAGTGCCGCGCCAGATAGGCGTCGCGCTCGCCGTCCGGCCAGTCGCGGAGCAGTTCCTTCAGCGCGTCCTGCTTCTTCTCGACGCGCGCCTTGCGCTCGATCGCCGAATGGCCGCCGGCCAGCACGATCTCGGTCTCGTAGTAGAGCGTGCGAAGGAGCTGGCCCTTCCAGCCGTTCCAGACTCCGGGCCCGACCGCCTTGATGTCGGCGACGGTGAGGATCAGCAGCAGCTTGAGCCGCTCCAGCGTCTGCACGATCGCAGCGAAACTCTCGATCGTCTTGGGATCGCCGAGATCGCGGCTCTGGGCGACGGTGGACATGTCGAGGTGGTGCTCGACCAGCCAGGCGGTCGTCTCGGTCTGCGCCTCGCTCAGGCCGAGCCGCGGACAGAGCTTGCGGGCGATGCGCGCGCCGGCGATCGAATGATCCTCGATCCGCCCCTTGGCGATGTCGTGCAGGAACAGCGCGACATAGAGTGCGCGCCGGTTGGCGATCGTCGGCATGATCTCGTTGGCGAGCGGATGCTCGGTTTCGAGCACGCCGGCGTCGATCTCGGCGAGGATGCCGATCGAGCGGATCAGATGCTCGTCGACCGTATAGTGGTGATACATGTTGAACTGCATCATCGCGACGACCCGGCCGAAATCTGGCACGAACTTGCCCAGCAGCCCGGATTCGTTCATCCGCCGCAGCACGGCCTCGGGCGAGCGCCTTGCGGTCAGGATCTCCAGGAAGATGCGGTTCGCTTCCGGGTCGGCCCGCAATTGCGGCGTCACCAGCCGGAGCGACTGCGTCACCAGCCGGCTGGCGTCGGGATGGATGGCGAGGTCGTCGCGGCTGGCGATCTCGAACAGGCGCAGCAGGTTGACCGGATCGCGCCGGAAGGCGTCGCCGTCGATGACATTGAGCCGCTGGCTCTTCAGCGTGAAATCCGGGTGGCCGAGCGCCCGCACGCGGCTGCGCTTGGTGAAGGAGCCGAGCAGCCGCGACAGCGACGCGCTGGGCTTCTGCTGACGCGCCTCCAGCGCGGCGCAGACGATCGCGGTCAGGTCGCCGACATCCTTGGCGACGAGGAAATAGGCCTTCATGAAGCGCTCGACCGGGGCCTGGCCGCTGCGGCCGGCATAGCCGATCGCCGCCGCCACCTGTCGTTGCAGATCGAAGGAGAGACGCTCCTCGGCCCGGCCGGTGATGAAATGCATCCAGCAACGCACGCGCCAGAGGAACTCCTCCGAGCGCTCGAACATCACCAGTTCCTTGCGGTCGAACAGCCCGGCATTGACCAGCGCGCGGGCATCGTCGACGCGGTAGGAGTATTTCGCGATCCAGAACAGCGTGTTGAGATCGCGCAACCCTCCCTTGCCGTCCTTGACGTTGGGCTCGACGAGGTAGCGTGAGGTGCCGGCGCGGCGCACGCGGGTCTCGCGCTCCTGCAGCTTGGCTTCCGTGAAGGCCGGGGCCGTGCCCTCGACCACTTCGGCCCCGAAACGCCTGACCATGTCGTGGAACAGCAGCGGATCGCCGACCAGAAAGCGCGCCTCCAGCAGCGCGGTCCGGATCGTCATGTCGGCCTTGGCCTCGCGCACGCAATCGTCGATCGAGCGGACGGAGTGGCCGACCTTCAGCTTCAAATCCCAGAGCGGATACAGCATCGCCTCGACGACGCTCTCGCCCCAGGCGGTCTGCTTGTGCGGAAACAGGAAGAGCAGATCGACATCGGAGCCCGGCGCCAGCGTGCCCCTTCCATAGCCGCCGACCGCGACGACGGCGATGCGTTCGGACTGGGACGGGTTGACCGCCTGATAGAAGTGCTGCGTCGCGGCGACATGCAGGCAGGTGACGACGCCATCCATGACCTGCGACAGCCGCCTGGCGCAGGCAAGTCCGCTGCGCGGTGCTTTGAGGATCTCGCGTGCGGAGGCATGGCCCTCGTCGAGCACGCTGCGAAGCCCGGCGACCATCCTCTGACGCAGCGTGGCGATATCGCCGCCAGACGCACGGCCGACAAGCGTGGTGACCGCGCGCGCGGGATCGTGCAGAACCTCCGCGCGCGCGGTCACCGCGCTTGTCGGCCGTGCGTCTGGCGGCGATATCGCCACGCT
>JBKJSB010000253.1:0-6712 GCA_046593015.1 Allobosea sp. | reverse complement strand
AAACCAGCTGCTTGCCCTTGGCGTCGATGATGTCGCCCGTGTCGCCCTCGAAATCGGGCAGGATCATCTCGTTATGGGCCTTGCCTGACGGGATCATCGGGAAGCAGTTCTCCTGCTTGGCGACGAGGCAGTCGAAGATCACCGGCTTGGGCGTCTCGATCATCTCCATGATCGCATCGTCGAGGCTGGCCGGGTCGGAGCAGCGGATGCCGTGCCCGCCATAGGCCTCGGCGAGCTTGACGAAATCGGGCAGTGATTCCGAATAGCTCTCGGAATAGCGCCCGCCATGCAGCAGTTCCTGCCACTGGCGCACCATGCCCATATATTCGTTGTTCAGGATGAAGATCTTGACCGGCAGCCGGTACTGCACCGCCGTCGACATCTCCTGCATGTTCATCAGGATCGAGGCCTCGCCGGCGATGTCGATGACCAGCGCCTTGGGATGCTTCATCTGCACGCCGATGGCGGCCGGCAGACCGTAGCCCATGGTGCCGAGCCCGCCCGAGGTCATCCAGCGGTTGGGCTCCTGGAAGTGGAAATACTGCGCCGCCCACATCTGGTGCTGGCCGACCTCGGTCGTGACATAGGTGTCGCGGCCCTTGGTCAACTCGTAGAGCCGCTGCACCGCGTATTGCGGCTTGATGATGTCGGTCGTGTTCTTGTAGCCGAGGCTGTTGCGGCCGCGCCACCCCTCGATCTGCGTCCACCAGGCGGTCAGCGCCGCCTTGTCGACCTGCGGCGAGGTCTCGCGCCAGATCCGCACCATGTCTTCCAGCACATGGGCGCAATCGCCGACGATGCCGATGTCGATCTTGACGTTCTTGTTGATCGAAGACGGGTCGATATCGACATGGATCTTCTTCGACCCCGGCGAGAAGGCGTCGAGCCTCCCGGTTATGCGGTCGTCGAAGCGCGCGCCGATATTGATCATGACGTCGCAGTCATGCATGGCGAGGTTCGCCTCATAGGTGCCGTGCATGCCGAGCATCCCGAGCCACTGCCTGTCGGCGGCCGGGTAAGCGCCGAGCCCCATCAGCGTCGAGGTGACGGGAAAGCCCGTCAGCCGCGCCAGTTCGCGCAGCAGAGCAGACGCGTGCGGGCCGGAATTGATCACGCCGCCGCCGGTGTAGAACACCGGCTTGCGCGCCTTTGCCATCAGTTCGACAGCCGCCCTGATCTTGTTCAGATCGCCCTTGACCGTCGGACGGTAGGTCTTGTGCTGGTTGTCGCGCGGCCGCGAATAACTGCCGCGCGCGAACTGGATGTCCTTGGGGATGTCGACGACGACAGGGCCGGGCCGGCCATTGGCCGCGACATAGAAGGCCTCGTGCAGGATGCGCGGCAGGTCCGCGATGCTTTTCACCAGATAATTGTGCTTGGTGCAGGAGCGCGTGATGCCGACCGTGTCGCATTCCTGGAACGCGTCGGAGCCGATCAGATGCGTCGGCACCTGTCCCGTGATGACGACGAGCGGAATCGAATCGAGCAGCGCGTCGGTCAGGCCGGTGACGGCGTTGGTCGCGCCGGGTCCCGAGGTGACGAGCACGCAGCCGACCTTGCCCGAAGACGAGCGGGCATAGCCCTCGGCCGCATGGACAGCGCCCTGCTCGTGCCGGACGAGGACATGCTTGACCTTGTCCTGCTGGAACAGCGCGTCGTAGATCGGCAGCACCGCGCCGCCGGGATAACCGAACAGATGTTCGACGCCCTGATCCTGAAGCGCGCGGACGACCATCTCGGCGCCGGTCATCATCTCGCTCATAACAGTCTCCTGCGGCAGTTCGTCTTTGGGTGGGATCGGTGAAAAAAAGGCAATAAAAAAGGCCCTCCGAGGGGCCTGGACGTACGCTGGCGTCGGGGACGCGCGGTTCTGAAGAACCGGCCCCTACCAGCGCACCGATACGATAACAAGCTTGCGCATAGCGCCTGACGCCCTTTTCAGATGTGGCAGGACGCTAGACGAGCCCCGACATCGGGTCAAGGGCCAGCAACAGTCCTCAACCAGACTTTGCGGCAACCGCCGAAAAGTCACTGACCCAAGGGAACACTTTTTCAAGACCGGACGCTTAAGGGTGGCCCACCTCGACCTGGAGCCCCGATGTATCAGGAAGTGCATACGCAGAACATTCCGGCGCGCGCCCATGCGCCGGAGATCGCCGAGCTTCTCGGCCGGTTCGTTCGGTATGCACAGGGCACGGCGGGTGCGCCGCACGAGGCCTTCCTCGACGAGGTCATGCCGGGCTTCGGCCAGGATCTGATGATCGTCAGACCGACCGGCGACGGCGACTACACCTATCTGCATTATGGTCGCGAGATCATGCGCTATGCCGGAGGCAACCGGCTCGGCGAGTTGGTCTCGGAGATGTCGCCGCAAGTCGCCCGCTTTTCGATCTCCAGTTTCGATCAGGCGCTCGCCGACGGCAAGCCGGCCTATACAGTCCATCGCTCGCTGAAAACCGTCAGGGTCTGCCTGTGGGAGCGGCTGCTGATGCCGACGACAGGAGCCGATGGCGAACGCTTCGTCGTGGTCTTCAGCCGGCCGCTGCAGTTCCGCGAGGAATTGCTGACCACGGTCCTCGACACCTCGCCCTCGGGCATCGTCGCCCTGCGCGCGCTGCGCGACGATGACGGCAACATCGAGCGCACGCTGATCATCACAGCCAATCGCCGCGCCTCGGTCCTGGCGGGGCGGCCGGACGAGAGCCTGCTCGACTGCGACGCTCGTGAGAGCCTGCCTTTCCTGGCCGACCAGACGATCTGGCGGCGCTGCCTCTATGCCATCGAGTTGCGCCGCGCCGACATGGTCGAAACCTCCTACATGATCGCGGACAGGACGATCTGGCTGCAGATCGCGCTGGCGCCGCTCGGCGACGGGCTCGTCATGACGATGACCGACGTCACCGACCTGATGGTCGCCAACCAGACCCTGCAGAGCCGCGCCGCGACACTGGCGCTGGAGATCGGCCGCGAGCGCGCCACGCGCCGGGCCTTGTCGCAGGAGATCGGCCAGCGCGAGGAGCGCGAACAGGAACTGCGCCGCCTCGCCGAGACCGACCCGCTGACGGCGCTTCTGAACCGGCGCTCCTTCATCGAGAAGGCCAATGCCGCAATCGCCGACTGCGACGCGGCCGGGCAGGACGCCGCGCTGATCATCGTCGATCTCGACCATTTCAAGAGCGTCAACGACAGCCACGGCCATGCCGCCGGCGACGCCGTCATCCGCGCCTTCGCCGACCTGCTGCTGGGCATCGCCGAGCCGGGCTGCGATCTTGTCGGCCGCTTCGGTGGCGAGGAGTTCGCGGTCTTCATGCCCAAATCGGGCACGGCGGCCCTCCTGCGCATGGCGCGGCGCATCCAGAACGAACTGACGCGGCGCAGGCTGCCGGTTTCGGAAACGCTGGCCCTGCAGGTTTCCGCGAGCCTCGGCGCTGCCATCCGCCGCGACGGCGAGAGCTTCACCGCCTTCATAGAGCGCGCCGACCGCGCCCTCTATCGCGCCAAGAACGACGGCCGCAACCGCATCTGCCTCGCCGAAGCGGACTCCATCGTCGTCGCGGCCTAGCGCTCCAGCTCCGCAAGCGCCGCCGACAGCGCCGCCTCCGGCGCGACCGCGTGCCAGCCCGCCATCTGGTGCCGGAACCAGGTGACCTGTCGCTTCGCATAGGCGCGCGTGTCGGCCTGTCCCCGCGCGACCGCCTCGGCCAGGCTGATCTGGCCGTCGAGATGGGCGATCAGCCCCGGCACGCCATGGGCCCGCATCACCGGCAGCAGCGGATCGAGCCTGCGCTCGCGCAAGGCCGCGACCTCGTCGAGCGCGCCCTGCGCCATCATCGCCTCGAAACGCCGGTCGATGCGCGCCCGCACCGCATCGCGCTCCGGCATCACGAACAGCCGCAGCAACCGGCAATCCCCAAGCGGGCCGGGTTTTCGCTCGCCCTGAAAACTCGCCAGCGAACGACCGGTCGCCAGCACGACCTCCAGCGCCCGCATGACCCTGAGCCGGTCGCTCGGCCGAAGCCTCTCCGCCATCGCCGGATCGCGCTCCACGAGTTCGGCATGCAGCAACGCGGTCTCAATGCCGTCGACGCGGGCGCGGAACGCCGACCGCACATCGTTCGGTACCGGCGGCATCGGCGACAGCCCCTCGGTCAGCGCCTTGAAATAGAGCCCCGTGCCGCCGACCAGCACCGGCAGCGAGCCGGCCCCGGCCAGCTCCGCCAGCAAGGGCGCGACGTCCTGCGCGTAACGCGCCGCCGAATGGTTCACCGCCCCGTCGATATGGCCATAGAGCCGATGCGGCGCGGCGGCCTCCTCAGCTGCGTCCGGACGCGCGCTGAGCACGCGCAGGTCGCGATAGACCTGCATCGAATCGGCGTTGACGACCGTCCCGCCGAGGCGCTGAGCGATCGCGACAGCCAGCGCGGACTTGCCGCTCGCGGTCGGACCTGCGATGAGCACCGCCCTGACCGCCCCCGACCCATTCTTCTCTTCAGGTTCCGATGACACGCGTCGCCACGCTGGTTTCCGCCCATGGTCAGGCCCTGCTGAGCGATGCCCTGCTCGCAACCGTCGCGCAAGGCGTACGGGCGATCCGAACCGAGCGCCTCGACGGCGAGATCGCCGCCGACCTGTTCTGCGAAACCGCGGACGACCGGGCGCTGGAGACCAGCATCCGCGCGGCGCTGGCCGGAGCGCCGATCGACATCATCGTCCAGCCTGCCGCGAGCCGCCGCAAGACGCTGTTCCTCGCCGACATGGATTCGACCATGATCGGCCAGGAATGCATCGACGAACTCGCGGCCTATGTCGGCCTCAAGGACCGCGTCGCCGGCATCACCGAGCGCGCCATGCGCGGCGAGATCGCCTTCGAGCCGGCCTTGCGAGAGCGCGTCGCGCTGCTGAAGGGCGTCAACCTCGCCGTGGTCGACGAAATCATCCGCGAGCGCATCACGTTGACACCGGGCGGCAGCGCACTTGTGCGAACGATGCGCGCCCATGGCGGCTACACGGCGCTGGTCTCCGGTGGTTTCACCGTCTTCACCGGACCGCTCGGCGCGACGATCGGCTTCGACGAGCACCGCTCCAACACGCTGCTGGCGCAAGACGGCATCCTGACCGGCGAGGTTGCCGAGCCCATCCTGGGAAAGCAGGCCAAGCTCGATGCCCTGCTCGAACTGCGCGCCCGCTTCGGCCTTGCTCCCGAACATACGCTCGCCATCGGCGACGGCGCCAACGACCTCGCCATGCTCGGCGAAGCGGGGCTTGGGGTGGCCTTCCGCGCCAAGCCAGCGGTGGCGGCGGCAGCGGATGCGCGGCTCGATCATGCCGACCTGACGGCGCTGCTCTATGCGCAGGGGTATCGCGGCGACGAGATCGTGCGCGGCTAATCGACGATGAACAGCTTTGCGCCGGTCTCGGTGCGCGAGCGATGCGCTTCAGCTCCGTCCGCGACCTGATAGCTCATCCCGGCCTTCAGCGGCATCACGCGGCCATCCTCGAGCGTCGTCTCCATCTCGCCGTCGAGACACAGGATGATGTGGCCCTTCGAGCACCAATGGTCGGCGACATAACCCGGCGAATACTCGACCATCCGAACCCGGATGCGGTTCTCTTCCGGCCCGAAATATTGCGTGCGCCAGATCGCCTCCCCGATATCGCCGGCGTGACGCTCGGCTGGAACTTGAGACCAGTCGGTCGTAATGAAAGGGATGTCGCTGATCTTCATGGGATTGGGCTCCTGTAGCCTCGCCACGCTGGCATCGCATCAGACGACACGCCAGTTCAAAACCGGAATGCGACCGATCACGGAGGCCACGCATGAAAAAGGGCGGCCACGAAGGCCGCCCCGAGACATCGGAAAGCGCCCGTCAGTTCATCGACACCGCGACGAAGCGGACCTCGCCCTGGGCGTTGGAGACCAGCAGCAGGGCCGACTTCTTGCCCTCCTTCTTCAGCGCGTCGAGGCGCTTGGTCACGTCTTCGGGCGAGTTCACCGCCTCCTGGCCGATCTCGACGATCAACTCACCGACCGAGATGCGCTTGTCGGCGGCGTTGGAGTTGGGCTCGACCTTGGTGATGACGACACCCTTGGCACCTTCCTTGATCGAATAGCGCTTCTTCAGCTCTTCCGTCTGCGGCGAGAACTCGAGGCCGAGCGCGGTCGTAACGGCGGGCTTGGCCGGCTCCGCAGGCGTCCGGGCCGAGGCGGGCTGGACCTTCTCGCCATCCTCGAGGCGGCCGAGCTTGACGGTCTTCACCAGCTCCTTGCCCTTGCGCATCAGGGCGACTGGCACATCCTTGCCGACCGGGGTCGCCGCAACGAGGCGCGGCAGGTCGCGCGAGTCCTTGACGTCCTTGCCGTCGAACTTGACGATGACGTCGCCGATCTCGAGGCCGGCGGGCTTGCCCGGACCCTTGTCGTCGATGCCGGCGACAAGCGCGCCGCGCGCCGTACCAAGGCCGAGCGCCTCGGCGGTGGCGTCATCGACGCTCTGGATGCGGACACCGAGCCAGCCGCGACGGGTCTCGCCGAACTCCTTGAGCTGATCGACAATGTTGGTCGCCAGCGAAGACGGCACGGCGAAGCCGATGCCGACCGAGCCGCCGGTCGGCGACAGGATGGCCGTGTTGATGCCGATCACATCGCCGGCCATGTTGAACAACGGTCCGCCCGAATTGCCCTTGTTGATGGCGGCGTCGGTCTGGATGTAGG
>JBKJSB010000131.1:0-5386 GCA_046593015.1 Allobosea sp. | reverse complement strand
GGCGGGCACGGGCGTGTCGACCCGCAGGAAGGTGCCGGACCGGGCGTTCATCAGGAACGACAGAATGGCTTGCGCCTGCGTTTCGGTCTCCGCGATCACGGGACCGATCACCTCGCCGCGCCCGAACGGGCGCAAGGCTCCGAAGCCGGCGATGCGGCCTCCTTCGCGCAGGATCGCCACCTGCGCGGTCTCGGCGAGCAGGTGGAGCAGAGCGCGGCGATCGAGCCCGAGCGCCTGGCGGTCAAGGGCGGAGATGGCGGCGAAATCCTCGGGACGCGCCCATTCGATACCGCGCATAGCGGCCGAAATTGTCGTATCCTGGCGAAGGTGACCCTGATGTTGGCCGATCTCATGAGACGCGCGGAAGCCGAGCTTCTCGTAGAGCGGAAGTCCGTCCGCGGTCGCCGTCAGGCAGCATTCCCGCTCGCCACAGGCCTGCAAGGCGGCATCCATCAGCTGGCGGCCGAGTCCGCGGCCGCGCATCGCTCTAGCTACGATCACCATGGCGATCCTGGCGGATTCGTCGGCAAACGGGGTCATCATGGCGGTGCCGACCACGGCGTCGCCCTGGAGCGCGACGAAGCCGTGGCTGAGCGCGAGCAGCATCGCCCAGTCCTCGCGCCGATGCGGCCAGCTCGCTTCGCGCGAGAGCTGAAGGGCGCCGTCGAGATGACGTTCTTCGAACGCGACGAGATCGATCGTTTCCTGGTCCATGCTGCTTCGCCTGTATCCGCTGCATCATGGATAAGCTGCATGCCGGCGCAGTTCCTCCCGAGGAAAGGGCTCAGGCGATATCTTCGGCCGTAGGAACATGCAGCGACCGCATGGAATGCCACGGCCAGGTGGCACGGCCAACAGGTGGAAAGGGGCCGCCGCCGCGTCACCAGGCACATCGGCTGCGCTGTGGAGGCGCAACACTGTGCCATAGCCTCGGGGGCGGACGGCAGTTTGTGCTTCCTGCCGCGGGCAATGCGGTGCTCGCGCCGTTTGATGCCCGTCTATGATCCGAGCAACGGACGCAACCGTTTCGCCACAGGGGATTTGCGCGGATGACTGTCTTCAAGCCGAAATTCGTCACCTTCGACTGCCATGGCACGCTGATCTATTTCGCGATGGATAAGGCCGCCCGCGCGCTTTACGCCGAAACGTTGAGCGAGCCGGCGATGAAGACCTTCATTACCGATTTTTCGGCCTATCGCCTCGACGAGGTCCTCGGCGCCTGGAAGCCTTACGCCGAGGTCGTCTACAACGCGCTGGAGCGCACCTGCCGTCGCAACGGCGTCGCCTTCCGCCCGGAGGATGCGCGCTGGGTCTACGAGCAGGTCCCGACCTGGGGGCCGCATGCCGACGTGCCGGAAGGCCTCGCCAAGGTGGCCAAGGAAATCCCGCTCGTCATCCTCTCCAACGCCATGAACGATCAGATGCCGCACAATGTCGCCAGGCTCGGCGCGCCGTTCCACGCCGTCTATACAGCCGAACAGGCCCAGTCCTACAAGCCGCGCATGAAGGGTTTCGAATACATGTTCGACATGCTGGGCTGCGGGCCGGAAGACGTCTGCCACGTCTCGTCCTCGTTCCGCTACGACCTGATGACCGCGCATGATCTCGGCATCAAGAACAAGGTCTGGGTCAATCGCGGGCACGAGCCGGCGAACCCGTATTACGGCTATACCGAGATCAAGGACATCGGCGGCTTGCCCGGCGTGTTCGGTCTTTGAGGCTCCAGCCGATGCAGTTCAAATCCTATTGGCATGATACGGCAGCCACCTTCACCGGTGCTGCCAAGGGGCCGGTCGAAGGCGCCTATGACGTGGCCGTCGTCGGCGGAGGCTTCACTGGCCTCGCCGCTGCGCGCCAGCTCGCTATGGCCGGCGCCAAAGTCGTGGTGCTGGAGGCGGAAAGCGTCGGCTATGGAGCGTCGGGCCGCAATGGCGGCCATCTCAACAACGGCCTGGCCCATAGCTTCATCGCCGCCAGGGCGGCGCTGGGTACCGAGCGCGCCGTCGCCCTCTACAAGGCTTTCGACGATTCCGTCGATACGATCGAGCGGATCGTTGCCGAAGAGGGGATCGACTGCTCCTTCCGGCGCGCCGGCAAGCTCAAGCTCGCCTCGAAGCCGGAGCATGTCGCCTCGCTCACCCGCAATTTCGAGGTGCTGCATCGCGAGGCCGATCCCGATACCGCCATGCTGAGCCGGGCCGAGCTCGTTGGCGAGGTCGGCTCCGACGCGTTCCATGGCGCGATGCTCTCGAAGAAGAGCGCCATGATGCATATGGGCCGCTTCGTCACCGGGTTGGCCGCGGCGGCGGTTCGGCACGGCGCGGTGATCCATGAGCAGGCGCCGGTGACCGAGCGACGGCAGGAGAGCGGGCGGCATGTCCTCCGGACACCGCGCGGAAGCGTCTCGGCGAAGGACGTGCTGGTGGCGACGGGGGCCTATACGTCAGGGCCTTTCTCCTGGTTCCGGCGCCGGATCATCGCGGTCGGCTCATTCCTGATCGCGACGCGGCCGCTCACCGAAGCCGAGGTCGCCGCGACCATGCCGGGCAACCGCACGGCCGTGACCTCGCTGAACATCGGCAACTACTTTCGCCTGGCGCCGGACAACCGGCTGATCTTCGGCGGGCGGGCGCGCTTCTCCGCCACGTCAGACCAGACCTCCGATGCGAAGAGCGGCGCCATCCTGCGTGCGAGCCTTGCCGGCATCTTCCCGCAGCTCCGGGATGTCGAGATCGACTATTGCTGGGGGGGCTTGGTCGACATGACCAAGGACCGCTATCCTCGCGCGGGCTACGAGGACGGCGTCTGGTATGCCATGGGCTATTCCGGCCACGGCGCGCAGATGTCGACCCATCTCGGCATGATCATGGCCGATGCGATTTTGGGTCGCTCGAACCGCAACCCGCTTGAGGGCCTCGCCTGGCCGGCTGTGCCCGGCCATTTCGGCAAGCCTTGGTTCCTGCCGCTGGTCGGGCTCTACTACAAGGCGCTCGACCGCATTCAATAGTTCCTTGGCTCAGCCGTGAAATGTCAAAAGGCGCCGGATATGCTCCGGCGCATTTTTCTGTGCGGGTCAGCCGAGTCCGCCGATATGGAAGGCCTTGACCTCGAGATACTCCTCGATGCCGAGCCGCGAGCCTTCGCGACCGAGGCCCGATTGCTTGACGCCGCCGAAGGGCGCGACCTCCATCGAGATCGCGCCGGTGTTGAGTCCCACCATTCCGAATTCGAGCGCCTCGCCGACCCGCCAGGAGCGCCGCATATCCTGCGTGAAGAAATAGGAAGCGAGTCCGAAGGGCGTGCCGTTGGCGATGCGGATGGCTTCCTCCTCGCTCCCGAAGCGGAACAGCGGCGCGACGGGGCCGAAGGTCTCCTCGCCGGCGAGCAGCATCGTGATGGTGGCATCACCCAGGACGAGGGGCGTGGCATATTGCGCTCCCTTCGGCATGTTGGCAGCGGCGGCGAGGCGCCGGGCGCCTTTCGAGAGGGCGTCGTCGACATGGCGCTCGATCTTTTCGATCGAGGCACGGTTGATCATCGGCCCGATATCGACGCCGGCTTGCGTGCCGGGGCCGACCTTCATCGCCGCGACGCGGGCCGAAAGCCGGTCGGCGAAACGGTCGTAGATGCCGTCCTGCACGAGGATGCGGTTGGCGCAGACGCAGGTCTGGCCGCCATTGCGGAATTTCGAGACGAGCACGCCCTCGATCGCGAGGTCCAGATCGGCATCGTCGAAGACGATGAAGGGGGCGTTGCCGCCGAGCTCCAGGCTGAGCCGCTTGATGCTGTCGGAGGCCTGCCGCATCAGCAGCGCGCCGACCCGTGTCGAGCCGGTGAAGGAGATCTTGCGGACAGTCGGGTTGCCGGTGAGCTCGGAGCCGATCGCGGCGGGCATGCCGGTGACGATGTTGATGACGCCGGCCGGGATGCCGGCTCGTTCCGCCAAAACGCCGAGCGCCAGCGCCGAGAACGGCGTCAGCTCGGAGGGCTTGATCACCACCGTGCAGCCCGCCGCCAATGCCGGCGCGACCTTTCGGGTGATCATGGCGTTGGGAAAGTTCCAGGGCGTGACGATGCCGCAGACGCCGACCGGCTCCTTCATCACGATGATGCGCCTGTCGGCCGAAGGAGCGGGGATCGTCGTACCGTCGATGCGCCGCGCTTCCTCGGCGAACCATTTGACGAATGACGCGCCGTAGCGGATTTCGCCGCGCGCCTCCGCCAGCGGCTTGCCCTGCTCGTGCGTCAGGATCAGCGCGAGGTCCTCGACATGCTCCAGCATCAGCGCGTGCCAGGCTTCAAGCAGCGCGGCGCGCTCGGCATTCGGTTTGGCGCGCCACGGGCCGAAAGCCGCAGCGGCGGCCTCGATCGCGGCGCGCGTATCGGCGCCATCGGCATCCGGTACGAAGCCGATCGCTTCCTGCGTCGCGGGGTCGATCACGTCGAGCGTGTGGCCGGAGGCGGCGGCCCGCCAGTCGCCGCCGACGAGGCAGGCCTGGCGCAGCAGGGCGGGGTCGCGAAGGGCTTGAATCGTCATGGTTCAGTCTCCGTCAACCGAGCGCCGAAAGGACGGCGGCGGTGATGTCCTCGGTCTTGTGCTTGCCCGGCTCGGTGCCGATGCCGCGGGCCGTGGCGGCGTCGATCGCCGTCATCACGGCCTCTGCAGCGCCGGCCTCGCCGAGATGCTCAAGCATCATCGCGCCAGACCAGATCGCGGCGATCGGATTGGCGATGCCGAGATGGGCGATGTCCGGCGCCGACCCGTGCACCGGTTCGAACATCGAGGGTGCATGGCGCTCCGGGTTGATGTTGGCAGAGGCGGCGAAGCCGAGGCCGCCCTGGATGGCCGCGCCGAGGTCGGTCAGGATGTCGCCGAAGAGGTTTGACGCCACCACCACGTCGAGGCTTTCCGGCGCCATCACCATGCGCGCCGCCATGGCGTCGATATGATAGTTCGTGACCTCGACGTCGGGGTAGTCGGCCGCGACCAGGGCGGTGATCTCGTCCCAGAACACCATCGAGTATTTCTGTGCATTCGACTTGGTCACCGAGGCGAGCTTACCGCGACGCCTACGCGCCTGCTCGAAGCCGAAACGCAGGATGCGCTCGACCCCCTTGCGCGTGAAGATCGAGGTCTCGACGGCGACCTCGTCGGCCGTTCCGTTATGGACGCGGCCCCCGGCGCCGGCATATTCGCCCTCGGTGTTCTCGCGGATGCACAGGATGTCGAAGGCGCTCGCGCGCAACGGCCCCTCGACGCCCGGCAGCAGGCGGTGCGGGCGGATATTGGCGTATTGCACGAAGGCCTTGCGGATCGGCAGCAGAAGGCCGTGGAGCGAGACCGAATCCGGCACGCGCTTCGGCCAGCCGCCCGCACCAAGCAGCG
>JBKJSB010000085.1:0-12923 GCA_046593015.1 Allobosea sp. | reverse complement strand
ATAGCAGATGAGGCGGTATGAGAGTTACAAGGGCCCGCCGCTTGTCGATGAAACGAGACGGAGCCGTGCTTGAACAAATACCGGCAGGCCCTCATCGGGCCCTCCGGGCCACCTTCTTCCATCCGGGAGAAGGGAAGAGGCGGCAGTTCTACGGCAGCGGGAAGGCGCGGAGACGATGAGGACGACCCCGCTCAATTCCGTCTCAACAACCGCTCCAGATAGTCGAGCTCTTCCATCGGCCTCGTCGGGTCGCCGAGGCGGCGGCGGAGTTCGTCGAGGATGCGGCGGGCGCGCTGGGTCGCGCTTTCGTCGGCGCCCGGAACGCGGACGCGGCCGTCGGCCCAGTCGCGCTGCCGCTGCGGGCGGCCGAGCGGGTCCTCGCGGCCGCGCTGCTGCGCCGAAGGGCGGCCCGAGGGCTGGCCGTAAGGCTCGCCGAACGCGCCTTCCGTGCCGTCGCCGGGTTCGCCCGGCTGGCCGGGCTGCATCTGCTGGGCAAGGTTCTGCCCGCCTTTGCGCAGCGCTTCCAGCGCGCGCCCCTGCGAGCCGAGCGCGCCTTCGCCCTGACCCTGGCCGAGCTGGCCTTGCGCCTCGCCCATCGCGTCCTCGGCCTCGCCCAGTTCGCCCTGGCTCGGCGCGCCCATGCCGCGCATGCGGCGCTGGAGGTCCTGCAGGCGCTCGCGCAGGGCCTGCTGGCGCTCGGCGAGGCTCTGTCCTTGTCCCTGTCCCTGGCCCTGACCGTTCTGGCCCTGCTGGCCTTCGCCGTTCTCGCCGTCCTCGCCCTCTTCGCCGGGCTGCTGCCCAGGCTGCTGGCCGCGCTGGCGCTGGCCCTGCTGCCCCTGCTGGCGCTGTCCCTGCTGGCCGGGCCGCGCCTGCTGCTGGCCGGGCCGGCGCTGCTGCTGCGTCCGGTTCTGGCGCTGCTGCTCCTGCTGGAAGGTCTCGTCGCGCAGCTGCTGCTGATCGCGGGTCATGCGGTCGAGGTCCGACAGCGCCTGGTTCATCTCGCGCTGGCGCGGGTCCTGCTGGCCGGGGCGGGCCATCTGCAGGTTGTTGAGCATCTGGTTGAGCTGCTCCATCAGGCGCTGCGCCTCGGCCATGTCGCCGCGCCGGGAAAGCTCCTCGATGCGGTTGAGCATGTTCTGCAGGTCGCGCGGGGTGACGGTCTTGAAGTTCTCCGGCAGCTGCGCCTGGTTCTGCTGGTCGCCGTTCTGCTGCTGGCGCTGCATCTGCTCGGCGAGCTGGCGCATGAAATTGTCGAGCGCCTTGCGCATCTCGTCGGTGAGCTTCTTGATCTCGTCCTCGGAGGCGCCGCGCTCCAGCGCCTGCTGCAAATTCTCCTGCGCGGCGCGCAGCGCCTTCTCGGCGTCCGACAGGTCGCCATCCTCGAGCTGCAGCGCCATCGCCCACATCAGCTCGGCGACCTCGCGGAGCTGGTCGTCGCTGGTGGAGCGGCGCAGGCGCTCGTTGATCATGCGCATGCCGAGATAGACGCCGGTCTCCTTCATGAAGAGCTCGGGCTCGATCAGAAGCGCATCCATGGCGAGCTGGACCTTGCGGCGGTCCTCGACATCCATGACCAGCTTGCGGCGCTGCTCGACCAGCGCCTTGGCGAGCGGCTTGGTGAAGGTGCGCTGCGGGAGCGTCACTTCGGCGGTCTCGCTGCGGCCTTCCTGCCCGGCCTCGTCGCGCGCGACCAGCGTCATGCGCACCTTCGCGCCGGCCCAGGGATGGGCCGAGAAATCGACGGTGCTCTTCATCTCCTCCTCGCCGGTCGGCGAGGACGGCACGCTGAGCGACTGCTTGGGCGGCTCGACCAGCGAGCGCCCGGTCGAGGGCGGACCGGCGCGCGAGACCAGCACCTCGGCGGCGCTGATGCCGTAATCGTCCTTGCCGGTATAGGTCAGCGTCAGGCCGCCGGCCTGCGGGCCGGTGACGGGCTTGGGGTTCTCGCTGAAGCTGATCTGCGGCGGCTGGTCGGCGATGGCCGTCAGGGTCAGCGTCTGGCCGGGCGCGCCCGCGCCGGTGATGCGCAGCGTGCCGCTGCCGGCCAGCGTGAACCGCTTTTCCAGCACGGAGGGCGTGCCGGGCGCGGCGGGCGTCGCCGGCTTGGGAGGATTTGCCTGTGCCGCAGCGCCGGCCGCCTTGTCCTCGGGGGCTGCGAACACGTCGAGCCGGCCGGTGGTGGCGACGTCCATGCTGGTCTTGCCGGCGATGCGCACGACGATGGTGGATTTCTCCGGCGCGCTGAGCGTCGGGCTCTGGAGCCGGGCGAAGTCGATCAGGATCGGCGGCAGGCGGGTGTAGGCCGGCGGGTCGATCCAGGCGTCGATGCGGACGGCCGGCGCGGGCATCTGGGGGCCGCGCCAGTCGAAGGCGGCAGACAGGCGCGGGCCGGCCTCGTGGCCGGCGACGAAGAAGGCGGTGACGGCGGCCAGCACGGGGACGGCGCGCAGCGCCAATTTGTCGCGGCCGGCCATCAGCGGGCGAGGGGCTGCAACTGTCAGGCCGCCGACGCGCGCGCCCTGACGCTCGACATGCAGCTTCCACAGCGCCTGCGAAACCGGGTCGCCCGTGCCGACGGCGAGGCTGTCCTCCATCGCGGAGGCCGGGCGGTGCGCGCCTGCGAGCGACTGGTCGAGCCGGTTCAGCGCGTCGCGCCGCGTCGGCAAGGCCATGCGGGCGATGTGGACGAGGCTGGCCGCAAGGGCTGCGGCAAAGAGCGCGACGCCGAGCGCGCGACCCTGCCAGGGCAGCAGCGTCCAGAACCCGAACCAGGACAGAGCGAGGAAGGAAAGCGCGATCGCGGCGGGGATCCAGAGCCGTGGCCAGAGCCGCTCCCAGCCGAGCGAGATGCGGGACGCCGCCGCCAGACGGCCGAGCCTCCGCCGGATGAGTTCGATCGGATCAAGCGCCTTGGGGCGCTGCGCCTCATTCATGCCGTCGCTCCGAGCCGCCCCCGCGCCGCTTTGGACTTCGCCAAGAATGCACACGCTAACACGGGATTGTGGCAAGGCCAGAGCGGAGCGGCGTCACCCACAGCGCGCTCCGCGTTTCGTGAAGCGGCCTTCAGGGCAGCCAGGGCGGAGCACGATCCGTGCCAAGCAGCTCCTCATAGCTCTGCCGCGGCCGGGTCACGGCGAATTGCGGACCCTTTACAAGCACTTCGGCGACGAGCGGGCGCTGGTTGTAGGTCGACGACATACTGGCGCCATAGGCGCCGGCCGTCATGAAGGCGATCAGCTCGCCGGGCTTCAGTTCGGCCAGTTCGCGGCCCGTGGCGAAGGTGTCGCCCGATTCGCAGATCGGGCCGACCACGTCATAGGCCACGCCGCGCGCGCCGGCCGCAGGCTCCGCGACCGGCCAGATCTCGTGATAGGCCTCGTACATCGCCGGGCGGACGAGGTCGTTCATCGCCGCGTCGACGACAAGGAACTGCTTGGTCGGGCGCGGATTGAGATGCAGCACCCGCGTCAGCAGGATGCCGGCATTGCCGACGATCAGGCGGCCGGGCTCGAAGCCGAGTTCGACGTCGAGCCCCGAGGTGAGGCGGCCGACCATGGCGGCATAGGCCTCGACCAGCGAGGCCCCCTGGTCGAAGCCGTCGTCGTTGAAGGCGTGCGGAATGTCGTAGGGAATCCCGAGCCCGCCGCCGAGATCGAGCCGGTCGACGCGGTGGCCCTCGCCGCGCAGGGATCCGACCAGCGCCGCCATCTTGGCATAGGCCGCCTCGAACGCGTCGGTCTGCCGGATCTGGCTGCCGATATGCAAGGCGAGACCCATGATGCGGACGCCCGGCATGTTGGCGGCGCGGGCGTAGAGCCGGCCGACCTCGTCGAAGGAGACGCCGAACTTGTTCTCGGCCGAACCGGTGGTGATCTTGGCGTGGCCGCCGGCGCCGATATCGGGATTGACCCGGAACACGGCCTCCTGGCGCTTGCCGAGCGAGGCTGCGATTCGCGAGAGCGCGTCGAGTTCGCCTTCGGTCTCGATGTTGACCTGGTAGATGCCGGCCTCGACCGCGTAGCGCAGTTCGCTCTCGCTCTTGCCGACGCCTGAGAAGACGATCTTTTCGGGCGGGAAGCCGGCCAGCAGCGCCTTGCGGATCTCGCCCTCGGAGACAGTGTCTGCCCCGGCCCCGAGGCGGCTAAGCGTCTTCAGCACGCCGAGATTGCCGTTGGCCTTCATGGCGTAGAAGACATCCGCCTTGCCGGCGGGCGCGGCGGCTTTCACCGCAGCCTCGAACAGACGGTAATGCCGCTCGATCGTGGCGGCGGAATAGACATAGACCGGCGTGCCGACGGCGTCGGCGATCGCGGTCAGCGAGACGTCCTCGGCAAAGAGCCTGCCGTCGCGATAGCTGAAATGATGCATCGTCGGCTCAGAGCAGCGGGTCGAGCACGAAGCGGCTCTCGGGTATCCTGAATTCGCGGCTGGCCCGGGCCGGACGGCCGAAGGGCGAGGCCTGCGTCGTCGCGCCGACCTGCTCCTCGACGCCGCCGACCTGGTTCTCGGGCAGCGCGATGGCGTTGGTGGCGTTGGGCGGCGCTTCCAGCGGGCCCTTTCGCCCACAAGCGGAGAGCGAGAGGCCGATGAGGCCAGCGACGAGAACGGCGCGGCCCAGTTTCAGGCGGTCATACGGCACGAAAGCAAACCCTCGGACGAAGCATGGCGGGCACTGTAGCGAATGGAGCAGCGGCTTGCGAGCTTTTGAAGGCGGAGCCTTGGCTCAGCCCCGTTCCTTCGCCAGTTGCCGGAGCCAGCGCTTGGCCTGACGGCGGACATTGGCGGGCGCGGTGCCGCCATAGCTGGTGCGGCTCCTGACCGACTGCTCGACGCCGAGCACGGCGAAGACGGCGTCGGTGATCTGCGGCTCGACCGCCTGCATCTGCGCCAAAGACAGCTTCTCGAGCCCGATCTTCCTGTCCGAGGCGAGGCCGACAAGCCGGGCCGTGACGTGATGCGCGTCGCGGAACGGCATCTTGAGCACGCGCACGAGCCAGTCGGCGAGGTCGGTGGCGGTGGCGTAGCCGAGGCCCGCCGCCTTCTTCATCACCTTGAGGTCGGGCTCCATGTCGCGGACCATGCCGGCCATGGCGGCGAGGCAGAGCGAGAGCGTCTGGAGGGCGTCGAAGGTGCCTTCCTTGTCCTCCTGCATGTCCTTGGAATAGGTCAGCGGCAGGCCTTTCATCATGGTCAGCATCGCCTGCAGCGCCCCGAAGACGCGCCCGGCCTTGCCGCGCACCAGTTCGGCCGCGTCGGGGTTGCGCTTCTGCGGCATGATCGAGGAGCCGGTCGAGAACTTGTCCGACAGCCGCACGAAGCCGAATTGCGGCGTCGCCCAGAGCACGATCTCCTCGGCCAGACGCGAGAGATGCATCGCGCAGATGCTCGCCGCGGCCAGCGTCTCCAGCACGAAATCGCGGTCGGAGACCGAATCGAGCGAATTGGCGGTGGGCCGATCGAAACCGAGCGCATGCGCGGTCATGTGCCGGTCGATCGGGAAGGAGGTGCCCGCCAGCGCCGCCGCGCCGAGCGGGCATTCGTTCAGGCGCTCGCGCGCGTCCCGAATGCGGCCGCGGTCGCGCGACAGCATCTCGACATAGGCGAGCAGATGGTGGCCGAAGGTGACGGGCTGCGCCGATTGCAGATGGGTGAAGCCCGGCATCACCGAGCCCGCATGGACGTCGGCCTTCTCAGCCAATGCCAGCTGGAGATCGGCCATCTGGCCGTCGATCTCGTCGAGCGTGTCGCGGACCCAGAGCCGCATGTCGGTCGCGACCTGGTCGTTGCGCGAGCGGGCGGTATGCAGCCGGCCGGCGGCCAGCCCGATCCTGTCCTTCAGATTGCTCTCGACGTTCATGTGGACGTCCTCGAGCGCGCGCGAGAACGTGAAGGTTCCGGCCTCGATTTCGCCCTGCACCTGCTTGAGCCCGGCGCTGATCGCGGCCACATCCTCGACTGTGAGGATGCCGGTCTCGGCGAGCATGGCGGCGTGCGCCAGCGAGCCCCGGATGTCCTGACGCCAAAGGCGCTTGTCGAAATCGATGGAGGCGTTGATCTCCTCCATGATGGCGTCGGGACCCGAGGCAAAGCGCCCACCCCACATGCGATTGCTCACGACGATGTTTCCTGCTTTGAGGACGGCAATGACGTCTTTGACGAAAAAATGGGCGGGCCTTGGCGTGCTGGCAGTCGCCGCGCTTGGCGGCGTCGCGGCCTTCTACTCCGTTGCGGGCAATGCCGGCAATTCCGCATCGTGCAGCGCGGCGCAAAAAACGGCGGCCGCCATCGCGCCGCTGGCGCGCGGCGAGGTCGCGGCCGTTCAGGTCGCGGCGGAGCCGGCGCTCGCGCCCGATCTCGCCTTCAGCGGGCCAGATGGCCAGCCGACGACGCTGGCTTCGTTCCGGGGCCGCGTCGTGCTGGTCAATCTCTGGGCGACCTGGTGCGCGCCCTGCCTGAAGGAGATGCCGGCGCTCGACGCGCTTCAAGGGGCGCTGGGAGGTCCCGATTTTGCGGTGGTGGCGGTCAATATCGACACCCGCAACCTCGACAAGCCGAAAGCCTGGCTGGCCGAGAACCGGATCGAGAAACTGGCCTACTACGCCGATCCGCAGGCGAAGGTGTTCCAGCAGCTGCGCACGGCGCGCAAGGTCGAGGGCATGCCGGTGAGCCTGCTGATCGACCGCGAAGGCTGCGAACTGGCGATCCTGCAAGGCCCGGCCGATTGGGCGAGCGCGGATGCGAAGGCGCTGGTCGTGGCGGCGCTGCGGCCCTGATCGCCCGTCGGTGGCGCGCCAGGTTTCGCGCGCAGACCGAATCCCGCTTTTGCGAATGCTGGTCTAGACTTGTCGGCGGGATCGCGGGGGAAACGTGATACGATGGCCACCTTGCTGCGGGCGACGCCGCTCTTTGCCGTGCGCGGGGTCGTGCTCGACACCGAGACCACCGGGCTCGATGTCGGACGCGCCCGCCTGATCGAGGTCGCGGCCCTGCATCTCGACGGCGGCCGGCTCGACCGCGCCAACGCCTTCCAGAGCCTCGTCGCCTGCCCGGTCCCGATCCCGGCGAGCGCCAGCGCCATCCACGGCATCGACGCCGCCATGCTGGCGGCCGCGCCGCCGCTCGCCACGCTCTATCCGGGGCTGATCGCCTTTCTCGGCGAGCGGGTTCTGGTCGGACATACGATCGGCTTCGACCTCGCCTTGCTGGCGGCCGAGGCCGCCCGGCTCGGCGAGCGCTTCGCCGCTCCGCCGGCGCTCGATGTGCGCCTGCTGGCGCAGATCGCCGAGCCGGGCCTGCCGAGCTATTCGCTGGAAGGGCTCTGCGCCTGGCTCGGCATCGAGGGGCTGGAGCGGCACCGCGCTTTGGGCGACGCCACCGCCGCCGGACTGGTCTTCCTGGCGCTCGCGCCGAAATTGCGGGCACGCGGCATCCGCACAGTCGGAGAGGCGATCGCCGCGAGCCGGCGCGTCACGGAGGCGATGGCCGGGGCGCAGCCGGCGGCCTGGGCGCTGGAGGACGAAGCCGGCGTCGAGGATCCGCTGCCGCGGCTCGACAGTTATCCCTACCGGCATCGCGTGCGCGAGGTGATGCGCGCCGACGCGGCCCAGACGGCGCCGGAGACGCCACTTTCGGACCTGTTGGCTCTGATGATGCGCGAGCGGTCGAGCTCGGTCTTCGTCGCCGGAGAGGCCGATGACGGGCCAGGCATCGTGACCGAGCGCGACGCATTGCGCGCGATCGTGCGCCATGGGCCAGCCGCGCTCGCCATGCCCTGCACCGAGGTTGCGACGCGCCCGCTGGCGGCGGTGCCCGAAGACGCCTTCCTGTATCGCGCCATCGGCCGGATGAGCGCGCTCAACATCCGCCATCTCGCCGTCACCGACGCCAGCGACCGCATCGTCGGAGTGGTTACGACGCGCGACCTGTTGCAACTGCGCGCCGGGACAGCGGTGGCGCTCGGCGACGAGATCGACCGGGCCGCGGACGTGCCGGCGCTGGCGCAGGCCTGGGCCAGGCTGCCGGTCATGGCCAAAGCTTTGCTCGCCGACGATGTGCCGGCGCGGATGGTCGCCGCCGTCATCGCCCGTGAGATCGGCGCGTTGACCCGCCGGGCCGCGCAACTGGCAGAGGCGAGCCTCGCCGATGTCGGAGCGGGTGAGCCTCCCTGCGCCTATGCGGTCCTCGTGCTCGGGTCGGCCGGGCGCGGCGAAAGCCTCCTCGCCATGGACCAGGACAACGCCATCATATTCGCCGATGGCGAGCCGGGCGGCGAGACCGACCATTGGTTCGCTGCGCTCGGACGGCGCATGACGGCGATCCTGGACGAGGTTGGCGTTCCCCTGTGCAAGGGTGGCGTGATGGCGTCGGAGCCGGCCTTTCGCGGATCGCTCGCGACCTGGCGGGCGCGCATCGGCGAGTGGCTGACGCGGTCGAACCCGCAGGACCTGCTCAGCGTCGACATCGTCTTCGATTTCCAGGCCGTGCATGGCGACCGCGCCATGGCGAACGGGCTGTGGCGCGAGGCCTGGGAGGCCGCCAGAGGGCAGGGCGTGTTCCTCAAGCTGCTGGCCGAGAATGCCGGCGAGGCCGCGGCAGGGCTGACGCTGTTCGGGCGGCTCAGAACGCAGGAAGACGGCCGGATCGACCTGAAGCAGATCGGTCTCAAGGACATCGTCACGACGGCGCGGGTGCTGGCGTTGCATCACGGGGTCGCGGCGCATGGCACGCAGCAGCGGCTCGCGGGCGTCGGCGCGCTGCAGGGCGCCGACGATCTCGCGATGCTCGACGCGGCGCACGCGCTCATCCTCGATGCGATCCTGCGCCAGCAACTGGCCGACATCGCGGCCGGCCGCGTGCCGGGCAACAGGGTCGCTCCCGGCACGCTGCCGAAGCCGGCCCAGGCGGCGTTGCGGCGTGCGCTGGGCGGGCTCTCGATCCTGGAGGCGCTGAGGCGCGACCAGCTCGGCGGATGACGCCGGGAGGTTTTGTGCTAGGGAGGCCGCCCGGACGCCCGAGCTGACTGCATGACCTATACGATCGGCCTCGCCACGACCTTCCACGATCCCGCCATCGCCATTATCGGTCCCGATGGCGAGGTGCTCTTCGCCGAGGCGACGGAGCGCTATCTGCAATACAAGCGCGCGCCCAATTGCGAGCCCGATTCGGCTCCGCGCATGGAAGGGCTGCTGAAGCGCTACATCCCGAAGGGAGCCGAGGTCCGCATCGCCACGACCTGGGGGCAGGAGTTCACCGGCTTCCTCGACCAGATGGATCGCGCCGGCTCGTTTTCGCTCGACGCGCTGCTCAAGCTCTCGCCCGAGCTCAACCGCTCGCTGGTGCCCGAGCGCAGCGAACGCGCCTTCATCGCCTCGCTGCATCTCGCGCAGCAGCGCGCCGGCATCGGCACGCTGCTCGGGCTCGACCGCGCGTTCGGCAAGGCCAACGTCACCGGCCTGACGCGGCATGGGCACCATCTCGGCCACGCGGCCTATGCCTGCTGGTCCTCGCCCTTTTCGGACGCCGCCTGCCTCGTCGTCGACGGCATGGGCGAGACCGGGGCGTCGGCGATTTTTTCGCTAAAGGATGGCGAGATCACCGAGGTGAAGCGCCATCGCGGGCGTGAATCGATCGGCTTCTATTTCGGGCTGGTCACCGATCTCGCCGGCTTCGACCAGGCCAAGGGCGAAGAATGGAAGATCATGGGGCTCGCGCCCTATGGCAAAACCGACGACCGGCTGATGGGGCTGCTGCGCAAGCTCTACCGCATCGATGGCCACAAGCTCTCCTTCGCCAAGGCCGATGTCGTGCGCGCGGTCGCTACCGAGATCCTGTCGCTTCGTCCGGCGGATGCGCACGACCAGGGTTGGGCCGATCTCGCCCGCTGCGGGCAGGACGTGTTCGCCGAGATGTTGGAAGCGCTGCTCGGGGAGGCGGCGGCTCTCGCGCCGTCGGAAAACCTCGTTCTGGCCGGGGGCTGCGCGCTGAACTCGTCGTTCAACGGCAGGATCGTCGGCCGGCACGGTTTCTCGCAGGTGTTCGTGCCGTCCGCGCCGGCCGATGACGGCAACGCGATCGGCGCGGCCTGGCTCAGCCACAAACAGGCCAATCCGGGCTGGCGCGCGCCGAAGGGGCCGATGTCGCCCTATCTCGGCTCGCGCGTCTCGACCGAACCTTTGGAGCGCATGCAGGCCTGGGAGCCGCGCCTGCGCAAGCTCTCTGCGGAAGAGGTCGCGCCGGTCACGGCAAGACTGCTGACCGAGGGCAAGCTTATCGGCTGGGTGCAGGGCAAGGCCGAATTCGGCCCGCGCGCGCTCGGCAACCGCTCGATCCTGGCCGATCCGCGCCCGGCCGACGCCAAGGACATCCTCAACGCCAAGGTAAAATACCGCGAGGCGTTCCGCCCCTTCGCGCCGTCGATCCTGGCCGAACATGGCGCGGACTGGTTCGAGGCCTATCAGGACGCGCCCTATATGGAGCGGACGCTGGTCTGGAAGGAAGCGGTGCGCCACCGCGTGCCTGCGGTGGTGCATGAGGATGCAACCGGGCGGCTGCAGAGCGTCACCGCCGAGCGCAACCCGCGCTATCACGCGCTGATCTGCGAGTTCCATGCGCTGACGGGCGTGCCGGTGGTGCTGAACACCTCCTTCAACATCATGGGCAAGCCGATCCTGCACGCGGCCGAGGACGCGATCCTGATGTTCTACACTAGCGGGCTCGATGCGCTGGTGGTCGAGGACTGGCTTTTGGTGAAGTGAGCGGGCGTGGCGAGACGAGCCGCGACGTGATAGCCAGCGGGTGATGATGAAAGCTCCGCAATTCTGGATCGTCGCCGGGCCCAATGGTGTCGGCAAGACGACGTATGCCTTTCGTCACATCAAGGCCGTCTCCGGCAGCACGCGCTTCGTCAATCTCCACGAGATCGCGCGAGGCCTATCGCCGCTCGATCCGGCGGCCGAGCAACAACGCGCGGCGCGCGTCGCGCTGGAGATGACGCGCTCACTGATCGAGGACAGGAAACCCTTCTCGATCGAAACGACGCTGTCCGGCAAAACGCATCTGCGCACCATCGCCGCCGCTCGCGAAGTCGGCTTCGAGATCAACCTGCTGTTCTTCCTGGTGGCTTCGCCGGAGGTCTCGCTCTCGCGCATCGCACGCCGGGTGAGCGAGGGCGGGCACGATGTCGCCGAGACCGATGTGCGCCGTCGCTTCGACCGCGCGATCGGCAACCTTCCTGCCTATATCGATCAGGTCGATCGATGGCGGGTCTTCGACAACGGGACATTGAAGCCGAAGGTCGTCGCCGAGGGGCGATGTGGCTGCATCGCACTGCTCGAAAAGTCGCCGAGCCTGCCGGTGACGTTATGGGCAGCGCTCGAAAAGCTGCCGCCCTGCGCAGAGGCTGAGATGCTCAGCTCGCCTGCTTGACCGCAATGCCCTTCTCCTCGAAGAGCGCCTGCAACTCGCCGGCCTGGAACATCTCGCGGGTGATGTCGCAGCCGCCGATGAACTCGCCCTTGACGTAGAGCTGCGGGATCGTCGGCCAGTTCGAATAGGCCTTGATACCCTCGCGGATTTCCATGTCCTCGAGCACGTTGACGCCCTTCCAAGGCACGCCGAGATAGCCGAGGATCTGCGAGACCTGGCCGGAGAAGCCGCACATTGGGAATTGCGGCGTGCCCTTCATGAAGACCACGACGTCGGCGGACTTCACTTCGGCATCGATGCGGGCGTTGACGTCGGTCATGGTCTGGTCTCCTCGGGCGGGTTCAAGGCCCGCTGGCAGCACTGCTGAATCGTGTTGCTTTAATTCTGGGGAACCGCCGTCGTCAGCGCAAGGGCGTGCAGCACACCGCCCATATTTCCCTTGAGCGCGGCATAGACCATCTGGTGCTGCTGCACGCGGCTCTTGCCGGCGAAGGCGGCCGAGGTCACGGTCGCGGCGTAGTGGTCGCCGTCGCCGGCGAGATCCTTGATCTCGACGACGGCGTCGGGCAGCGCCGTCTTGATCATCGTCTCGATATCGCGCGCGTCCATCGGCATGGCGAAACTCCTCAGGCGGCCTTGCCGGACATGTAATCCGGCAGCCAGGTGTCATGGGCGGTCTTCATGGCCGTCACGGCAAGCGGCGTCTCGCCGGGCAGCGCCAGAGCAGTCCCGCCGGTCGTGCCGATCGCCTGCGCCGGGATGCCGGCAGCATTCGCCTCGGCCAGCACGGCATCGACCGAGGCCGCAGGCACGGTCACGAGATAGCGCGCCTGATCCTCACCGAAGAGCGCGGCGTGGGCCGGCCCGGCCGGGAGCGCCGCGATCGTCGCGCCGATGCCACGCGACATCGCCATCTCGGCCAATGCCACGGCGAGCCCGCCATCCGACAGGTCGTGGCAGGCCGTCACGCGCCCGGCCGTGATCAGCCGGCGCACGAGGTCGCCGTTGCGGCGCTCGACCGCGAGATCGACCGGGGGAGGCGCTCCCTCCTCGCGGCCGCAGACCGTCGCCAGATAGGCGGACTGCCCCAGCCAGCCCGTGGTCTCTCCGATCAAGATGATCGCCTCGCCCTCTGCCTTGAAGGCGATGGTGGCATGCCTGGTCACATCCGCCAGCACGCCGACGCCGCCGATGGTGGGCGTCGGCAGGATCGAGACGCCGTTGGTCTCGTTGTAGAGCGAGACGTTGCCCGAGACGACGGGGAAGTCGAGCGCCCGGCAGGCCTCGCCGATGCCGCGGATGCAGCCGACGAGCTGGCCCATCACCTCGGGCCGCTCGGGATTGCCGAAATTGAGGTTGTCGGTGACCGCGAGCGGCGTCGCGCCGACGGCGGTGAGGTTGCGCCAGGCTTCGGCCACGGCCTGCTTGCCGCCCTCGAACGGATCGGCCTCACAATAGCGCGGCGTCACGTCGGCGGTCATGGCGAGGCCCTTCGGCCC
>JBKJSB010000248.1:0-7676 GCA_046593015.1 Allobosea sp. | reverse complement strand
CTCGCCGACCGGATCTCGCCGGCCGGCGGGCGCAGGCTCGCGCCGATCTCGATCTACCGGGCGCTCGACTTCCTGGTCGAGCAGGGCTTCGTCCACCGCCTGTCCTCCCGCAACGCCTACGTCGCCTGCCTGCACGGACATGCCGCCGACGAGGTCGTCGCCTTCCTGATCTGCGAGATCTGCGGCGGCGTCGACGAGGATTCCTCGCCCGCGATGAAGAAGGCCGTCGCGGCGATGACGGCGGGCCGGCAGTTCCTGCCCTCGCACCAAGTCGTCGAGATCGTCGGCCGCTGCGAGCATTGCAGCGGCGCCACGCCAATGAGTGCGCAGGCATGAACGAGCGCGTCGAGCCGCCCTGCCTTCCGGATACCGCCGGACCGCAGCCGCGGCGATCCACCGTTGCGGTCATGGTCGGCAACATCGTCGTCGGCGGGGGCGCTCCGGTCGTCGTGCAGTCGATGACCAATACCGACACGGCCGATGTCGCGGGCACGGTCGCGCAGGTCGCGGCGCTTGCGAGGCAGGGCTCCGAGCTTGTCCGCATCACGGTTGATCGCGACGAGGCGGCCGCGGCCGTGCCGCATATCCGCGAGCGGCTCGACCGTATCGGCGTCGATGTGCCGCTGGTCGGCGATTTCCACTATATCGGCCACAAGCTGTTGTCGGAGCACCCGGCCTGCGCGCAGGCGCTGGCGAAATACCGGATCAATCCGGGCAATGTCGGCTTCAAGGACAAGAAGGACCGCCAGTTCGGCCAGATCGTCGAACTCGCCGCCAGGCACGACAAGGCGGTCCGCATCGGAGCGAACTGGGGTTCGCTCGACCAGGAACTGCTGACCACGCTGATGGACGCGAACGCGGTCTCGGCGCAGCCGCTGGAAGCGCGCGCCGTGATGCGCGAGGCGATGGTGCAATCTGCCCTGCTCTCGGCGCAGCGTGCCGAGGAGATCGGCCTGCCTAAGGACCGCATCATCCTGTCGGCCAAGGTTTCGGGCGTGCAGGACCTGATCGCGGTCTACCGGACGCTCGCCTCGCGCGCCGACTATGCCATCCATCTCGGCCTGACCGAGGCCGGCATGGGCTCGAAAGGCATCGTGGCGTCCTCGGCTGCGCTCGGCATCCTGCTGCAGGAGGGCATCGGCGACACGATCCGCTTCTCGCTGACGCCCGAGCCCGGCGGCGACCGCACGCTCGAGGTCAAGGCGGCGCAGGAACTGCTCCAGACCATGGGCTTCCGCGCCTTCGCCCCCCAGGTCGCCGCCTGCCCCGGCTGCGGGCGCACCACCTCGACCGTGTTCCAGGAGCTGGCCCGCGACATCCAGAACTGGATCTCGACCTCCATGCCGGACTGGAAGAGGCGCTATCCCGGCGTCGAGGCGCTCAACGTCGCGGTGATGGGCTGCATCGTCAACGGACCCGGCGAGTCCAAGCACGCCGATATCGGCATCTCCCTGCCGGGCACCGGCGAGGATCCGACCGCGCCCGTCTTCGTCGATGGGCGCAAGGTCGCGACCCTGCGCGGTCCCGCCATCGCCGCCGAGTTCAAGACCATGGTCGATGATTATGTGGCGCGGCGCTATGGCGGGCGGGCCGATGCGGCCGAATAGGCCCGAGGCCGGCAGCGGGCGGCGCGCGCGCCTTTGCGCTTGCCGTGCATCGTGCTAGAGCGCCCGGCCATTTGCTGCACCGCAGCGCGCGGAGATCCCTGATGGGGAATGACAAGCCGAATCCGCCGACCGCCCGGCCGGAGGATTCCCGGTTCGGGCTCGACGACGGCCATGGCGAGCCCGGCAAGCAGCCGCATTCGACCAGCAGCTACGCCACGCTGGCGCTCGGCGCGCTCGGCGTCGTCTATGGCGACATCGGCACGAGCCCGCTCTACGCGCTGCGCGAGACCGTGCTGGCCGCGACCGGCGCGGCGTCCGGCGGACATGGCGGCGCGGTCGGCGTCGCTCTCTCCGCGCCGGTCCCGCGCGAGGTCATCATCGGCGTGCTCTCGCTGATCCTGTGGTCGCTCGTCATCGTGGTGACCCTGAAATACGTCGTCCTGCTGCTTTCGGCCGACAATAACGGCGAAGGCGGCACGCTGACGCTGGTGGCGCTGGCGCAGCGGGCGCTCGGGCGCATGCGCGGCGGCGTCGTGCTGTTCCTCGGCATGGCGGGCGCGGCGCTGTTCTATGGCGACGCGGTGATCACGCCGGCGATCTCGGTGCTCTCGGCCGTCGAGGGCATCAAGCTCGTCACGCCGGCATTGAACGACTATGTCGTGATGATCGCGTCGGGCATCCTGATCGCGCTGTTTCTGGTCCAGAGCCGCGGCACCGAGAAGGTGGCCAACTTCTTCGGGCCGATCATGATGATCTGGTTCCTGACGCTGGCGGGGCTTGGAATCTACCACATTGCCGACGATCTCGGCGTCTTCGCCTCGATCAATCCCTATTGGGGCGTGCATTTCTTCATCAACAGTCCTGGCGTCTCGCTGGCGGTGCTCGGCTCGGTCTGCCTTGCGGTCACCGGGGCCGAAGCGCTCTATGCCGATATGGGCCATTTCGGCCGCGGCCCGATCCGCGGGGCCTGGATCTGGATGGTGTTCCCGGCCTTGTGGCTGAACTATCTCGGCCAGGGTGCGCTGATCCTCTCCGACCCGACGGCGATCGACAATCCGTTCTACAAGCTCGCGCCCAAGGGCTTCATCCTGCCGCTGGTGATCATGGCGACGATCGCCACGATCATCGCCAGCCAGGCGGTGATCACCGGCGCCTTCTCGCTGACGCGGCAGGCGATCCAGCTCGGCCTGCTGCCCCGGCTGGAAATCCGCCACACCTCCGAGCACACCTCGGGGCAGATCTACATTCCGCGCATCAACATCATGCTGCTGCTGGTGGTGCTGATGCTGGTCTGGACCTTCCGGTCCTCGTCCAACCTGTCGCATGCCTACGGCATCTCGGTGTTCGGCGCGATGATGGTCGATTCGCTTCTGGCCTTCATCGTGATCTGGAAGGGCTGGCGCTGGTCGCTTGCCGCCACCATCGCGGTGGTGACGCCCTTCCTCGTCATCGACGTCGCCTTCTTCTCGGCCAACATGCTCAAGCTGTTCAGCGGCGGCTATGTCCCGGTGCTGCTCGCCGTCGTGCTGGTCGTGCTGATGTGGACCTGGGTGCGCGGCACCAAGATCCTGTTCGACAAGACGCGCAAGACCGACGTGCCGCTGCTCGAACTCGTCGGCATGCTCAGCAAGAGCCCGCCCTACCGCGTCAAGGGCATGGCGGTGTTCCTGACCAGCGACCCCGAGACCGCGCCGGCCTCGATGCTGCACAACCTCAAGCACAACAAGGTGCTGCACGAGCGCAACGTCATCCTGACGGTGCGCTCGGCCGACACGCCCCGCGTCAGCGAGGACGAGCGCGTGCGCCTCTCCCGCATCACCGACGATTTCTGGCGGGTCGAGATGACCTATGGCTACATGGAGAGCCCCAACGTGCCCAAGGGTCTCGCCATGCTCCGCAAGCAGGGCTTCAAGTTCGACATCATGTCGACCTCGTTCTTCCTGTCGCGCCGCTCGATCAAGGCCTCGCCGCAATCGGGCATGCCGGTCTGGCAGGACAAGCTCTACATCTCGCTGACCAAGAGCGCGACCGACGCGACGAGCTTCTTCCAGATCCCGACCGGGCGGGTCGTCGAGGTGGGGACGCAGGTGACGGTATGAGCGGACTCAGTCCAGGCGCGCCGAACCTTCTGGCTTTGCCTGCACCCGCTCCCGGTAGAGAAGATAGAGCCCCGACGCGATGACGATGCCGGAGCCGACAAAGGTCCAGCGATCCGGGAACTGGCCGAAGACGAACCAGCCGAGCGCGATCATCCAGATGATCTGCGAATAGATGAAGGGTGCGAGCACGGTCGCGGGCGCGAGCCGGTGCGCCAGGATCAGGAGCCAGTGGCCGAAGCCGCCGAAGACGCCGGTCGCCAGCATCAGTACCCATGGCAGCCACCCGTCCGGCGTCGTCCAGATCCAGGGCAGCAGCGGCAGCATGGCGAGCGTGCCGGCCACACCGGAATAGACCATCGTCGTCTCGGGCGGATCGAAGGCCGAGAGCACGCGCGTCGCCAGCGAATAGAAGCCGTAGCACAGGCAGCCGAAGACGATCAGGATCGCGGCCGGGTGCATGCCGCCCATGCCCGGACGGGTGATCACCAGCACGCCGATGAAGCCGATGCCGATCGCGATCAGCCGGCGCGGCCCGGGCCATTCGCCGAGCAGCGGGCCGGAGACGAGCGCCACCAGAAGCGGCGTCGCGAACATGATCGAGACCGTCTCGGCCAGTTGCAGGTATTTGAGCGCAACGAAGTTGAGCGCGGTCGAGCCCAGCAGCAGCAGCGAGCGCACGGCCTGCAGCCACGGACGTTTGGTCTTGAAAATGCCGGGCCGGCTCCACGGATTGAGCAGCGCCAGCACCAGCACCATGCTGCCGGCATAGCGCGCGAACACCACCTGCAGCGGATCGACGACGGTGGAGAGCCATTTTGCGCTGGCGTCGAGCAGCGCGAAACATGCGATCGCGCCGCACATCAGGCCGATGGCGACAAGGCGCGAGCGGCCGGTCTCGGGAATGTGCGTGTAAGCGGCGGGCAAGCGACGTCCCGTCATGCATAATGGGAATGACGAACGCAGAATTAACCGATTTAGGCGCGCAGACCAGTGGCTTTACGCATGGGCCACATGCGCAAATCAGGCGTCGCTATCGGCCTCGTCGGCGTCCGCCTCGGCTTCGTCGATCTCGACGCCAGCCTTGGACAGGCCCTTGGCTGCCTTGCGCAGCAGCTTGCGGAGCTGCTTCCTCTCCTTGGCGTCGAGCCGCTCCAGCAGCTCATCCTCGACCTGATTCCAGACCGCGTCGAGCGTGGACGCCGTCTTCTGACCGGCCTCCGTCAACGCCACCTGCACCAGCCGGCCGTCGCGGCCGCCGCCCTCGCGGGTCACCAGCCCCTGCACGGAGAGCCGGCCGATCGTCTTGGACACCGTCGGCGGCTTGACCCGCAGCAGCGTCGCGAGTTCGCCCATCGTCATCGGGGCGGCCTGCAGCGCCTTCAGCGCCTGCTCCTGTCCCGGAAACAGCCCGAGCGCGTTCAGTCGCTCGCCCATGCGCGCGCGGTGAAGCCGCGCGGTGACGAGCAGGGCGCGCCCGACGCTTTTCTCGAGAGACTTGGTCATGAGCCAGTCCTTGATGCCGGCGAGCAAAACGTTTCGCCGGCTGCCAATTCGCTTGCCATGATGACAGCCTGATGACGCATTGCCAGCATGCGCCTAAAGCCGGCGGATTTTTTCCGCGACATCCGCGAGGAAAGCCGCCCGGCTCTCCCGCGTAGCCCGGTTCATGTCGTAATGGGCGAGATAGAGCGGCCGCGCCGCCGGGTGGCAGACCGCCCGCAGCACGCGGCAGACGGCCTTGCGCGGCGGATCGCCCATCAGCAAGGCCCGCCAGCGCGTGCCGCCATAGCTCGTCACGGCGACGAGCCGGCGAATGTTCCAGAGATTGGGCCTGACCTTGCCATCGACCAGCCTGAACGAGACGCCGGGCAGGAAGACCCGGTCGAAGAAGCCCTTCAGGATCGCGGGATAGCCGAAATTCCAGACCGGGAAGCACAGCACCAGCGCCTCGGCGGCCTGCAGCCGTTCGACATAGCCGGCAACAGGACGCGTATTGCTGGCAAGCTCATGATAGCCGGCTCGCTCCTCGCGGCTCAGGCAGGCATCGAAACCCTCGGCGTAGAGATCGCAGGCGTCGACCTCGTGTCCTGCCGCGCTCAGGCTCTCGACGACCGTTCGGTAGAGCGCCGCGTTGAAGCTCTCGGGCACGGGATGGGCGTGGAGGACGAGGACGCGCATGTCAGCCTGCGACGCCGGCTTGCGACAGGCTGCGAAACAGGAAGGTCTTGCCCGAGGCGTAGTCGTAATCCGGGTCTTCCCAGGCGATCATCTTGCCGGGATTGAGCAGCCCTTGCGGATCGGCCTGGCGCTTGAAGGCGAGCTGGGCCGCGTCGGTCGCCTTCATGCCGCCCTCTTCCAGCGTGTAGCGATGCGGGTTGTAGATCGGGGCGCCCATCTCCTCATGGATCGCCATGATCTCCTCCAGCCGCTCCTCCGTGGTGAAGCGCACCAGCGGCAGGCCGAAACAGGTCACCTTGCCGTCGAAACGGACGAATTCGAGATGGCACAGCACCTCGTCGCCGAAGCGTTCATGGATGCGCGTGACCAGCTCGACCTGGTTGGGAAACGGGTAAAGCACCTGGAGATAGGTGATCGCGGGATCGACGCGCAGAGCCCTCAGCGTGGTGTGGTTCCAGCCCAGTTCATAAGCCGGCGGCAGGCCCTTTGCCTCTTCGGGAGAGAGCTTGTCGGAGCGCATCAGGAGGTCGCAGCCGCTGGTTCGGCGCGCATAGGCGAGCAGGGATTCGACCGCGAAATCGGCCGCCATCACGATGACCAGGTGGCTCTCGCGCGGCAGGAATTTGCGGTGGCGCAGGAAGTAGTCGTGGCCGATCGGGGCGGCTACCACGGCGAGGTTCTTCAGCGCCAGCCCGTCCTGCTCGCCCAGCGCATTGGCGAATTCGGTGGCGGCGCGCAAATCGCCGAAACCGAGGATGACATCGACCCATTTATAGGCCGGAGCCAGTGGCATTTCGACCTGCGTGATGATGCCGTTGGTGCCATAGGCATGGGCGACCTTGTGCAGATCCTCGCCGCTCAGTTCGAGGATTCGGGGCGTCTCCTCCATCGTCGCGACCCTGAGCGAGATGATGTTGCCCCAGTCGCGCAAGCCCCCCCATTTGATCGAGCCGACGCCGCCGGAGCCGCCGGCGATGAAGCCGCCGATCGAGGCCGTCTGGTAGGTCGACGGGTGCAAGCGCAGCTCCTGCCCGGAATGGGCGCGCGTGCGCTCGTCGATCCGCGCCATGATCGCACCGGGTTGCGCGGCATAACGGCCGGGCGCGATGTCGAGCACCTGGTCGAAGCCCGAAAGATCGAGCAGCACGCCGCCAGAGAGCGGCATGGCCTGGCCGTAATTGCCGGTGCCGGTCCCGCGCGGCGTCACCGGAATGCCGAGGCCATGGCAGGCGGCCAGCGTCTCCAGAACCTGCGCCTCGCTCGTCGGCGAGACCACGATGTCGGCGCTCACTTGGTCGAGTTGGCGCTTCAGCGTCGGCGAGTACCAGAAGAAGTCGCGGCTCTTCTGCTTCACCAGCGCCGGGTTGTCCTCGGTGCGGATGGCGCCGAGGCGGGTCTTCAGGGCGGCGATGTCGTAGCGGGAGGTCATGGCTGCGCCCCCATCAGATGATCCAGTTCGCGATGATCCGGCAGGGTCGTGTCGATCGCCTTGCCCGCCACCAGAACCGTCCGGTCGGATTGCGGCCGGGCGAAGAATTCGGTCCAGTCGCGCGCCCGCGTCAGGATCAGGTCGGCCGGGCCGCCGACCGAGAGCCGGCCGGCCTCGCCGAGCCCCATGACATCGGCAGGCGTGCGCGCCACCGCGTTGGCCCAGTCGGTCCCGGAATGGTCGAGCTGAAGGATTCGCGTGCCCTCGCGCAAAACCTCGATCAGGTCGAGATCGCCATAGGCGTAGAACGGGTCGCGCGTGTTGTCCGATGCGATCATCGCCGGCACGCCCGCGGCCTTCAGC
>JBKJSB010000157.1:0-9095 GCA_046593015.1 Allobosea sp. | reverse complement strand
GGGGGGGGGGGGGGGGGGGTGCAGTTGCAGTCCAGGACCAGAGCGCTCGATGGTCGTCGGTGCTCATCGTGCACGCCCCCCCATCCCTAACCCTTCCCCACCGCAAGCGGGGGGAGGGAGAAGAGCCGCACGCGCCTGAAGATGATTCACCTCAATGCCCTCCCGAAGTCGCGCCGGAGCCGAGATAGACCGCCCGCACATTGGGGTCGTGGCGGACCTGCTCGGCCGTGCCATGGGCGATCAGCCGGCCGCGATCGAGCACGATGACGCTGTCGGAATGGGTGAAGACGACATCCATGTCGTGCTCGGTGAAGAGCACCGCGATGCCCTTGGCAGCAGCGATATCGGCCGTCAGCGCCATCAGTTCGATCCGCTCGCGCGGGGCCATGCCGGCGGTCGGCTCGTCCATCAGCAGGAGTTTCGGCTGGTTCGCCAGCGCGACCGCGAGCTCGACGCGCTTGAGGTCGCCATAGGCGAGCACGCCGCAGGCGCGTTCCGCCTGCTCCAGCATGCCGACCTGGGCGAGCAGCGCATCGGCCGCCTCGCTGTGCCTGTCGCGGGCGCGGCCGAACGGGCTGAAGATCTCGCCGGCATGGGAGATCAGCGCCATCTGGATGTTCTCGCGCACCGTCATCGAGGTAAAGGTCGCGGTGATCTGGAAGGTGCGGCCCACGCCCATGCGCCAGACGGCGCGGGGCTTCATGCCGGTGATGGCCTTGCCCGCCAGCACGACCTCGCCCCTGTCGGGCCGGAGCTGGCCGTTGAGCATGTTGAAGCAGGTCGTCTTGCCGGCCCCGTTAGGGCCGATCAGCGCCAGCATCGTGCCGGCCTCGACCGCAAACGAGACGCCGTCGACCGCGCGCACCCCGCCGAAGGATTTCTGCAGGTCGCGCACGACGAGCACGGGCGCGCTCGAATCCACGGCGGCGGCGATCTGCGACGGCATCATGACCGCGCTCATCGGCCGGCCTCCGTCGCTAGCACGGGCTTGGCCGTGGGCGCAGCCCTCCCACGCCAGCGCTCCAGACCCAGCAGGGACGCGCCGACCAGCCCGCGTGGGAACAGGATGACCAGCAGCACGATCGAGAAGCCGAGCACGAAGCGCCAGTACATCGTCGCCTTCATCAGTTGCTCGGAGAGGCCGGCGAAGGCGAAGGCCCCGACGATCGGCCCCGACACGGTCTGCACGCCCCCGAGCAGCACCATCAGCAGCGCATCGACCGAGCGCGGGATCGCCATATAGGTCGGAAAGACCGAGCCCTTGAAGAAGGCGAAGAGCGCGCCGGCGATGCCGGCCGCGAAGGCCGCGACGATGAAGGCGATCCACTGGATCCGCATCACGTCGATGCCGATCGCCTCGGAGCGCAGCGGGTTGTCGCGCGCGGCGCGCAGCGCGTAGCCGAGCGGCGAGAAGACGGTGAATCGCAAGGCGAGGATCGAGGCCGCGCAGACGATCAGCGCCAGATAATAGAAGGCGAATTTCGACGCGGCCCAGGCCGAGGGCCAGACGCCGAGAATGCCGTTGTCGCCGCCGGTGACCTCGACCCACTGGAACGCCGTCGCCCAGGCGATCTGCGCGAAGGCGAGCGTCAGCATGGCGAGATAGACGCCCGACAGCCGCACGCAGAACCAGCCGAAGACGACGCCGGCGATGCCGGCGAGGAAGGGCGCAAACAGCAGCGCCGGCTCCATCGGCGCGCCCAGCCATTTCACAGCCAGCGCCGCGCCATAGGCACCCAGGCCGAAATAGGCCGCGTGGCCGAAGGAGGCCATTCCGCCCGGCCCCATCATGAAATGGAGCGAGGCGGCGAAGAGCGCGAAGATCACGAGTTCGGTCAGCGTCAGCAGGATGTGGTCGGGCGCGACCAGCGGCGCGAGCGCCAGCCCCGCGAGGCCGATCAGCCCGGCGAGTTTGGTCAGGTTGTCTGCAGGCAGTAGTAAAGGCTCGGCGGGGCCATGACCCCGCGCGTGCCCGACCGGGGCTTTGCCCATAAGGCCATAGGGCTTGACCACCAGCACCACGGCCATCACGAGGAAGACCAGCACAAGCGTGATCTTCGGGAAGATCAGGATGCCGAAAGCGTGCAGGATGCCGATCAGGATGGCGGCGAGATAGGCTCCCGTCACGCTGCCGAGCCCGCCGACGACCACGACGACGAAAGCCTCCGAGATCATGGCGAGGTCCATGTGAAGGTTCACCGCCTCGCGCGGGAGCTGGAGCGCGCCGCCGAGCCCCGCCAGCATCGCCCCGAAGAAGAACACCGATGTGAAGAGCAGGCGCTGGTTGACGCCGAGCGCGCCGACCATCTCACGGTCCTGCGTCGCGGCGCGCACCAGCGTGCCCCAGCGCGTCTTCTGGAACAGCAGCCAAAGCACCAGCAGGACGATTGGACCGACCGCGATCAGGAACAGCTCATAGGTCGGGAAACGGTTGCCGAACAGGATGACGAAGCTCTTGAAGCCCGGCGCGCGCGGCCCGAGCTTGTCCTCGGCCCCCCAGGTCGCCAGCGTCAGATCCTGCAGCATCAGCACCACACCGAAGGTGGCGAGAAGCTGGAACAGCTCCGGCGCCTGATAGATGCGGCGCAGGATCAGAACTTCGATGACAACGCCGATCAGCCCGACGACCAAAGCCGCGAGCACGACGCCGCCCCAGAAGCCGAGCGCGTCCGCCGGGCCGAGGCGCGTGACCAGCGTCCAGGCGATGTAGGCCCCGAGCATGTAGAGCGATCCATGCGCGAAGTTCACGATCCGCGTGACGCCGAAGATGATCGAGAGCCCCGACGCCACGAGGAACAGCGACGAGGCCGAAGCCAGGCCGTTCAGCGTCTGGGTGAGGATGAGGTCGAACATGCTCTAGGCACACCTTCTCGTCGTTACGCGACGCAGGCGCAACGGGTTCCCCTCCCCCTTTTGGGGAGGGGTTAGGGGTGGGGGGCGTGGGGCAGGAATGAGCGGTCGCACGCGCAAGCGCCCCAGACATGCAGGCTGGCTCAGACCAAAGAGCACTCACCCGGTCGGTCGCCCCCCACCCCTAACCCCTCCCCACAAGGGGGAGGGGAATCCGGGGAGCGCTTTAACGAGCCTCACCCCGCCGGGCGCAGCGTCTTTACCACCTCGTCGCTAGGCAGATATTTCGCGCCGTCGCGATAGGTCCAGTCGACCATCACGCCCTTGCCGTCCTTGACCGCGGTGCGGCCGACATAGGCCCCGAGCGTCGACTGATGATCGACGGCGCGGTATTCGGCCGCCCCGAAGGCCGAGGGGAATTTCAGGCCCTTCAGCGCATCGACCAGCTTCTCGGTGTCGGTCGAGCCGGCCTTGGTCAGCGCGGCCGCGATCGAGTTCATCGTGTCGAAGCCGACGACGGAGCCCAGCCGCGGATAGTCGCTGAACTTCTTCATATAGGCGTCACGGAACTTGACGTGTTCCGGCGTCTTGATCTCGGCCTGCGGATAGCCGGTGACGATCCAGCCGACCGGAGCTTCCGCGCCGAGCGGATCGAGATACTCCGGCTCGCCGGTCAGCATGGAAGCGACCACCCTGCCCTCGAACAGCCCGCGCGTATTGCCCTGCCGGACGAAGTTCGACAAATCCGCGCCGAAGGTCACGTTGAAGATCGCGTCGGGCTTGGAGGCCTCCAGTGCCTGCACGGTCGCGCCGGCATCGATGCGGCCGAGCGCCGGGAACTGCTCGGCGACGAACTCGACATCCGGCTTGGCCTTCTTGAGCAGTTCCTTGAACCACTTCACCGCCGACTGGCCGTATTCGTAGTTCGGCGCGACCACGGCCCATTTCTTCGCGGGCAGCTTGGCGGCCTCCTCGACCAGCATCGCCGCCTGCATGTAGGTCGAGGGGCGCAGGCGGAAAGTGTAGCGGTTGCCCTTGCCCCAGACGAGCGCGTCGGACAGCGGCTCGGAGGCGACGTAGAGCTTCTTGTTCTGGAGCGCGAAATCGGCGATCGCGAGGCCGACATTGGAGAGGAAGCCGCCCGAGAGCAGATCGACCTTCTCGGCGTTGATGAGATCGCCGGCATGGCGGACCGCGTCCTCCGGCTTGCCGCCATCGTCGCGGAACACGGTCTCGATCTTGCGGCCGAGCGCACCGCCTGCGGCGTTGATCTGCTCCAGCGCCAGCTCCCAGCCCTGGCGATAGGGCTTCAGGAAGGCGGGCTGCGCCGTGTAGCTGTTGATCTCGCCCACCTTGATCGGGCCGGTGCCTTGCGCCCTGACGAGCGAGGGAGCCGCGATGAGGGTGACGCCGGCGGAAGCGCCGGCCAGAAAATTCCGACGGTCGATCGTCATCGCTGGTTCCCCGTTCTGGCCCGGTGGCGAAACGCCCCGCGCTCGTTGATAGGTTTCGCATGCCGGCGACGCTGGGTCAGCCGGGAAATTCATTTGTATACCTATGAATTTGAAGAGGCCCAATCTGCTTGTCAACGCCTAAAAATCAGCACGCGCTGGGCAAGGCGGAGGCAGGTTTTCGGGCGGTGCGGAGGCGAGCCGGACAGGGCGCGAACCAAATTTCGTCCGCTCCGGCCTTTGCCGTGCGGACAAAAAAATAGCGGGGCGGCCTTTCCTGGGACCGCCCCGCTCCTGTTCCGATCGGCGGGGTCTCGCGGTTGCCGATCGAAGGGTAAACTCTGGAGAACTCAGTTGCTGAGATAGGGCGTCGGATCGACCGGGGTCGATCCCTTGCGCAGTTCGAAATGGAGCTGCGGCGAAGAGACGTTGCCGGTCTGGCCTGCGGTGGCGACGACCTGGCCGCGCTTGATCGCATCGCCGCGCTTGACGTTCAGCGCGCCGTTATGGGCATAGGCCGAGACATAGCCGTTGGGGTGGCGGATCAGGACGAGGTTGCCGTAGCCCTTCAGCTCGTTGCCGGCATAGGCGACGGTGCCGCCCTCGGCCGCCTTGATCGGCGTGCCTTCCGGCACGGCGATGTTGATGCCCTCATTGCCGCCCTTGCCGCTGAAGCCGGCGATGACGCGGCCCCGGGCCGGCCAGCGGAAATCGGCCTTCTCGGCAGCCGGCTCCTCGGTCTTGGCGATGCTGGCGGTGCTCTTCGGGTCGGGCCTGGCCTCGACCTTCGGCTCGGCGACGACGGTCTTCGCGACAGGCGCGGCCTTGGGTTCGGCGGGCGCGCTCGCCACGACGACGGGCTTGGCCTTCTCGGCGACGGGGGTCGGTTTCCTGACCTCGGCGACCTTCGGCGCGTGAGCTGCAGCCGCGACCGGCGCGGTCCCGGTCTTCTTCGCTTCGGCCTTGGCCTTCGCCTCGGCGGCAAAGCGCGCGCGGGAGTCGCGCATCGCCTGGGCGTCGGCGGCAGCCTTCACCTTGGGATCGACGGGCGGAACCGGCGCAGTTCGGGCGGCAGCGACCGGGGCTGATCGCACCGGCTCCGGACGGGCATCGCTCTGGGTCTTCGCGCTCTGCGCCATCTGGCGCGGCGCGGCGGCCGGGGCGGATGCGCCGGCTGCGTTGTAGACCGGGATCGTCAGGCGCGAGCCCGGCGCGACGCTGGAGCCAGACAGGCCGTTGGACGAGATCAGCGCGGCCTTGGGCACGCCATAGCGCGAGGAGATCATGTCGAGCGTCTCGCCCTGCGCGACGACGATCGGCGTGCCGCCCGTGGCGGACCAGCCAGATGCGCTACCGCCCGTGGCGATGGGGGCCGCGCTGCGAAGGGCAACGGCCGATTGCGGCGGCGGCAGCGGCTGCGAGCGGACCGAGGCGACGGCCGGAGCCGCCGGCAGCGGCGCGCCCTGGCTGACGCCCGTGCTGGGCGCGCGGCCGATCGAGCCCGTGGTGGCGGGGTCGCGCGCCGGGGCGGACTGGGCCGTCCTGAAGGGGCTGGAGAACGGCGCGTCCGTGAAGCGCATCGTGTCCGATGAGCAGGCGCTGACGCTGAGCGCCAGAACGCAAGCCGCCGACAGGCGCAAGGGAGCGCTGGGCTTTGCCGATCCAAACTGGCTACGAATGGAAACCTGGCTACGAATGACTACCCGACGCATGACTTCTCGACGCATGACTTGCACTCGCGAACAACGCAACTCGATAGCCAGCATTAAAGCCGCGTTCAGGTTACGAAACCGTTTCGCGTCCCCGATCGCTCTTCATCTTTTTGCAGCGTTCGATGTCCGGCCGCGCCTCAAAGCGCCAGCGCCAGCCCTGCCGCCAGCGGCGCGAGGCGCAGGGCCGGACCGACGGCCTGGGACACGCCGCCATCGCCCTGCCGGATCAGCACCACGCGCAGGGAGACGCCATCGACCCGCAGCCCCCCGACCAGCCGCCCGCCGGGCGACAGCCGCGCCAGCAGCGTCTCGGGAACCTCGTCGACGACGCCGTTCATCAGGATGCGGTCGAAGCGGCCAAGCGTCCGGTCGGCCTGCAGCCCGTCGCCATGGCGCAGATCGACGAGCTTGCCGAAGCCGCTGCCGGCGAGCCGCTCATGCGCCGCCAGCGCCAGCGTGCGGTAGCGCTCCAGCGAGACGACCTCCCCGCCCATCGCCGCCAGCAGCGCCGCGACATAGCCCGAGCCCGCCCCGATCTCGAGCACGCGCGCGCCGGGCGCCATCTCCAGCGCGCCGAGCATGGCGGCGACGGTGTGGGGGGCGGTCATGGTCTGGCCGCATGGCAGCGGCACCGAGACGTCCTGCCGCGCCAGATCGGCGAAACGCGACGGCGCGAAGCGCTCGCGCGCCACCTTTTCCATGGCGCGCAGCACCGCGAGATCGCGCACGCCCTGAGCGCGCAGCGACAGCAGGAAGGCGACGGTGCGCTCGCCCTCGCTGGCTGCGGCTTGCGTCATGTCCCCGCCCCCGCGTTCGGTCATGGTTCAGGTAGCTATGGTGCGTGGGCCGCCCTCTCCGTCATGCTCGCCCTTGTGGCGAGCATCCACGACTTCGTCACAGCGAGCGACGCCGGAAGACGTGGATGGTCGGGACAAGCCCGACCATGACGGGAGAGGGGTACCCGGCAAGTCCATCACGCAAACACCTGCGCGAACCGCGTCAGCGTCGGCTCATGCGTCAGATCGAGCTCGATCGGCGTGATCGAGATCTTGTTCTGCGAGAGCGCCCGCAGGTCGGTGCCGTTGGCGGGCTCGGACTTGCTGCGCTGGAAGGCGATCCAGAAATATGGATTGCCGCGCCCGTCCGAGCGCGGCTCCAGCCGCATCAGCTCCTGGTCGCGCCGCCCCTGCGCCGTCACGGCCACGCCCGCGACCTCGGCAGGCGGGACATTCGGAAAGTTCAGGTTGAACAGGATGTCCTTCGGGATGCCCTCGTCGAGCAGGCGCCTGATGATGCCGGCCGCATGGTGGCGGGAGCAGTCCCAGTGGATCTGGTCCTTGCCATGCGGCCCATAGGCCTGGCTCACCGCGATCGAGGGGATGCCGAGCAGCGTGCCTTCCATGGCGGCTGCGATCGTGCCCGAATAGGTCACGTCCTCGGCGACGTTCTGGCCGCGATTGACGCCCGACAGCACGAGATCGGGCCTCGCCTCGATCATGATCGAGCGCGCCGCCATGATGACGCAGTCGGTCGGCGTGCCGGCGACCGCATAGCGCCGCTCGCCGATCTGGCGCAGCCGCAGCGGATTCGACAGCGACAGCGAATGGGCGACGCCGGACTGGTCGGTTTCGGGCGCGACGACCCAGACCTCGTCGGAGAGCTGCGCCGCGATCTCCTCCATCACGGAAAGCCCCTCGGCATGGATGCCGTCGTCGTTTGTTACGAGAATGCGCATGGGTGTGAGGCTTTCGATGAAGAGGCACAACGAGCGGCGAGCGCCGCCCTGTCCCCTTCCCCCCGCTTGCGGTGGGGAAGGGTTAGGGATGGGGGGGCGTGCAGGATGCGGCTCGACCGTGTCGCCCGGCCATACGCCCCCCCATCCCAGCCCTCCCCACCGCAAGCGGGGGGAAGGAGTTCCGGCGGCGCATCCAGAGCAAGCATTCTCACGACGCCTTCTCGATCCGCGTCGCGCCGCGCATATACGGCACGAGCGCATCCGGCACCGAAATCGACCCGTCGGCGTTCTGGTAGTTCTCCATCACCGCGATCAGCGCGCGGCCGACGGCCGTGCCCGAACCGTTCAGCGTGTGGACGAAGAACGGGCCCTTGCCGTCCTTTGTGCGATACCGCGCGTTCATCCGCCGCGCCTGAAAGTCGCCGCAGACCGAGCAGGAGGAGATCTCGCGATAGGTTTTTTGCCCCGGCAGCCAGACCTCGATGTCGTAGGTCTTCTGCGAGGCGAAGCCCATGTCGCCGGTGCAGAGCGTCATCACGCGATAATGCAGGTCGAGCTTCTTCAGCACGGCCTCGGCGCAGGAGAGCATGCGCTCATGCTCCTCGCGGGATTTATCGGGCGTGGTGATCGAGACCAGCTCGACCTTTTCGAACTGGTGCTCGCGCAGCATGCCGCGCGTATCCCGGCCTGCCGAACCGGCCTCGGCCCGGAAGCAGGGGGTGAGCGCGGTGAAGCGGCGCGGCAGTTCGTCCTCCGAGAGAATCGATTCGCGCACGAGATTGGTGAGAGGGACTTCAGCCGTGGGGATAAGCCAGTGGTGATCATATTGGCCGCGCAATTCCTCGAAGCGCTTAAGTCCGAGATTTGAGAGCCGGCTGTCTGCTGATGCGAAATAAGAACCCTCATCGCCTATGTCATAAGGACGTGTAAGCCCCTCGTTGATTACCGTTCCGTAGATGCGGGAAATAAAGTCAGTAGATAGCTCGCTCGTCGCCTTGAACTGGTCATCCCGAAATTTCGGCAACTGCGCCGTGCCGAACATCGCATCGTCCCGCACCATCAACGGCGGATTGACCTCAGTGTATCCATGCTCCTCCGTATGCGTATCGAGCATGAACTGCCCGATCGCCCGGTTGAGACGGGCAAGGCCGAAGTAAAGGAATTTGAACCGCGAGCCTGACAGCTCCGCCGCCGTCTCGAAATCCATCTGGCCGAGCGCCTCGCCAAGCTCGAAATGCTCTTTTGGCGCGAAATTCTGGCCGAACAGCCGGCCGCCTGATTTCTCCGGCGCTTCGCCATGGCTGGACTTGACGACATTGCCGTGCTCGTCGGCCCCATCCGCCACAT
>JBKJSB010000046.1:0-7443 GCA_046593015.1 Allobosea sp. | reverse complement strand
CGCCCGCGCGATGGCGATGCGCTGGCGCTGGCCGCCGGAGAACTGGTGCGGGAATTTCACCCCGTCGAGCGGCGACAGGCCGACGACCATGCGCGCCACGGTTTCGATCGCCGGCGTCTCGATGAACGACGTCAATGTCGCGCAGGAGCGCCAGCGCCTGCGCCGCCGCATCCAGATGATCTTCCAGGACCCCTACGCCTCGCTGAACCCGCGCTGGCGCGTCGGCCGCATCATCGCCGAGCCGATCCGCGCCTTCCAGATCATCGACGGCGAGGCCGACATCCTCGCGCGTGTCGGCGAGTTGCTGACATTGGTCGGCCTGCATCCCGACGACGCGAAGAAGTTCCCGCACGAATTCTCCGGCGGCCAGCGCCAGCGCATCGCGATCGCGCGTGCGCTCGCCTCCAACGCCGAGTTCATCGTCTGCGACGAGCCGACCTCGGCGCTCGACGTCTCGGTGCAGGCGCAGATCCTCAACCTGATGCGCGACCTGCAGCAGAAATTCGGGCTGACCTATCTGTTCATCAGCCACAATCTCGCGGTCGTGCGGCACATGGCGACGCGCATCGGCGTGATGTATCTCGGCCGGCTCGTCGAGGTCTCGGAGGGCAAGAGCCTGTTCTCCAACCCGCGCCACCCCTACACCCGCATGCTGCTCGATGCGGTGCCCGACCTCGCCATGGTCGGCAAGGCGCGCGAGGGCGTGAAGGGCGAGATCCCGAACCCGATCTCGCCGCCCTCGGGCTGCACCTTCCACCCGCGCTGCCCGCTGGTCTTCGACCGCTGCCGCGTCGAGAATCCCCCGGTGATCGACGGCGTCGCCTGCCATGCGGTCAATGCGGGCAGGGCGGCGGCGGCCTGAGCGTCACTCGCCGGCGGGTGCGGGGCCGCCGGCCTTCGGCCGCCCTTGCGCGCCGGCCCGCAGCGAGAGCGGCGCGAGCGGCCGCACGGTGCGGTACTGCCCGCGCGCGATGGCGCTGAACAGCAGCGCGACGGCGGTCAGCGTCATCAGCCACCAGGGCTGCAGTGTTGCGAAGCCCAGCGCCGTCAGCGCAAACGCCGTTACGTAGGCCGCGACCCCGCCGGCCGCGAGCGCGCCGGGCATGCGGCCGGCGGCGCGGATCGCGAAGTACAGGCAGGCGGAGGCCGCCGCCGCGCCGACGATGCCGAGTTCGTACCAGGTCTCGAACAGCAGCGTCGCCGGCGTCGCGGGCGGCAGCACGCCGGTGATGCGCCCCCGCAGCACGGTGTCGAGCCCATGCCCCGTGACGAGCTGGACCGGCGCGCGCAGCACCACATCGGCCCAGACGGCGAGCGCCTGCACGAAATCATTGGCGCTGTCGGGCAGCCGCGCCACGACCGGGGTCAGCAGGAAGGGCAGCAGCGGCGCGAACAGCATGGCGAACGCGATGATCGCGGCGATGATGCGCACCGCCTTGTCGCGATTGGCGCTGACCGCCCCGAAGGCGACCGCACCGCAGAGCATCGCCACCGCCTCGCCATCCTCGAAGCGCGAAAGCGCCAGCAGCCCGACCACGATCGACAGCGCCAGCGCGCTCAGGCCCCGGTCGCGCGAGAGCAGCCAGGCCAGCGCCGGCCACGCCATGATCAGCACCACGCTGACGCCGCGCTCGACACTGCCGGGCTCGGCCTCGACCGGCCGCAGGGCCGCGACCACGATCAGCGCCAGCGCGAAGACGGCGGCGACGCCGGTGCCCAGCGCCGCCAGGTTGAGATTGGAGGCGCGCATGCGCTCGGGCAGGGCGGCGACGCCGCAGAAGCCGAGCGCCACCGCGAGCACAAGGTTGCTCGCCTTCTCGGCGGCCGACAGCGTGTAGGGGCTCCAGATCAGCGAGAGCACGGCCCAGCCGACGAGACCGAGCAGGATCATGCCCGGGCGGCTGAACACGGCGCGCTTCAGCGTGGCGGAAAAGACCCCCGGCGCCTCGACCAGCGCCGCGATCACCAGCAGCACGACGCCGATCGGCGCGAGCACCACGGCGGCGCGGCGCGAGACGAGCGAGGCGATCGGCAACGCCACGGCAAGCGTCGCAAAGCCGATCCGGCGCAGCAGCAGCGCGGCGTCGGTTGCGGGATCGAGCGGGCCTTGGGCGTTGCGGCGTTGCATCGGGATCAACCAGCGGCGGGCTTCATCCGGAAAATGCGCCGGAGATCAACCTCTTCGAAAGCCTAGCGGGCCGATGCGGGCAACGCTGTAGGTGCGGCGCAACACTGCCGCGCGATCTGTTCTGCGACGAAAGCGCTCTGGTCGGCGCGGCGCTTTCATGGGATGGAACGGGCGATGACCACGCTCGCCGCCATCCCCTATGCCCGGGGCTTCCCGATCGATCGCTTCATGGCCGATCTGGCGGCGCGTCTGCGCGGCCGGGGTCTGAGGCTCGCCGGCGTCGTCCAGCACAATGAGGGGGATTGCGACGGGGCCTGCGAGGCCATGGCGCTGGAAGAACTCGCCAGCGGGACGCGGTTTCCCATCAGCGAGACCCGCGGCGCGGGCGCGAGCGGCTGCCGGCTCGATGCGACGGGGTTGGCCGCCGCCGGCGGTGCATTGGGCGAGGCGCTGAGCGGCGCGGTCGATCTCGTGATCGTCAACAAGTTCGGTCGCCAGGAACTGCTCGGCAAGGGTCTGCGGCAGGAGATCGTCGCGGCGTTCGTGGCCGGACTGCCGCTGCTGATCGCGGTTCGCGACGATTTTCTGCCGGCCTTTCGCGATTTCGCCGGCGAGGACTGGGCCGAACTACCGGTCGACGCGGAGGCGGTCGAGACCTGGGCGACGGCGCGCGCCAGTCTCGCCGCCTGAACGGAGCGACCCGCCTTGGCGCAGGATATGAGCTTCCTCGACGAGTACCTGGTCCGACCCGACCCCGCCGCCCCGCGCCTCGGCGCGACCGTCTCCGGCATCGACCAGACCGGCAAACCGGTCGAGACCCGCGTCGTCACCGAGCGCGCGCTGACGCTTTATCTCAACGCGCAGGAGATCGTCACCATGATGACGATCGGCGACCATCCCGACGCGCTGGCGCTGGGCTACCTCCTCAACCAGAACATGCTGAAGCGTGGCGATGTCGTTGAGGCGGTCGACTATGACGAAGAGCTCGAGGTCGTGGTGGTGCGCACGCCGGCCCGGACCAATTTCGAAGAGAAGCTGAAGAAGAAGACGCTGACCTCGGGCTGTGCGCAGGGCACCGCGTTCGGCGATCTGATGGAGGCGATCGACGAGATCGAACTGCCCAAGGCGCAACTCCGCACGAGCTGGCTCTATGCGCTGACGCGGAAAATCAACACCACGCCCTCGCTCTATCTGGAGGCCGGCGCGATCCATGGCTGCGTGCTCTGCCAGGCCGACCGGCCGCTGGTCTATATGGAGGATGTCGGCCGCCACAACGCCGTCGACAAGGTCGCCGGCTGGATGTTTACGCACGATGTCGATCCCGGGAAGATGATCTTCTACACCACCGGCCGTCTGACCTCGGAGATGGTCATCAAGACCGTGCGCATGGGCATACCCGTGCTGGTTTCGCGCTCGGGCTTCACCGAATGGGGCGTGGAACTGGCGCGGAAAGCCGGGCTGACGCTGATCGGCCGCGCGCGGGGCAAGCGCTTCGTGGCGCTGGCGGGAGAGGGCAACATCGTCTTCGATCAGGACCCGGAAACGGTCGAGGAGGAGGGTGGCAAGAGCCGGCGCAAGGGGGCGGGCGGGGATGATTGACGCGCATCCGTCCACCCTCGGCCTGCTGCTGGCAGGCGGTCTCGCCCGGCGCATGGGCGGCGGCGACAAGCCGCTGCGGACGATCGCGGGGCGCACCATCCTCGCCCATGTGATCGAACGGCTTGAGCCGCAATGCGAGAGCCTGCTGATCAACGCCAATGGCGATCCGGCCCGGTTTGCCGATTACGGGCTCCCGGTCGTCGCCGACGGCGTGCCTGATTTCGCCGGCCCGCTCGCCGGTATCCTCGCCGGGCTCGACTGGATGGCGGAGAACCGGCCTGAAACCGAATGGCTCGTCAGCGTCGCCACTGATACGCCCTTCATCCCGCGCGATCTCGTCGGCCGTCTGCACGAGGCCCGCGTAGCGGGCAACGTGCCGCTGGCCTGCGCGGCGTCGGGCGGCTGGACGCATCCCGTCATCGGGCTGTGGCCGGTGTCCTTGCGCGCCGATCTGCGCCACGCGCTGACCGTCGAAGACGAACGCAAGATCGACCGCTGGACCGCGCGCCATGGCTGCGCTTGCGCCGAGTGGCCGGCCGACCCGGTCGATCCCTTCTTCAACGCCAACAGGCCCGAAGATATCCAAGAGGCCGAGCGGCTTTTCGCCTCACTATAGGGCAATCGCTTGAAGGCGTAGTGCGTCCCCTTCCCCCGGCTTGCGGTGGGAGGGAGCGGAGAGCGCAGCGCCTCGAAACCTCAAACACGGTAGCCTTCGCCTCGCTGGATGGCGCTTGATCCGGAGCCTGCGTCTCGCTATCTCTCTTTCGAATAAGAAGAGCCTGTCAGTACCGCTTTTGGGGGAAGACCATGAAATCCTTCGTTCTCGCCGTTGTGTTCGCCGTCGTCGCCGCCTTCGGCGCAAGCCTCGTGCTCGAAGGCTTCCAGCGCCCCGTGGACACCGCCTATTCGACCGGCGGCGTCAGGCTGTAGAGCCTCGACCGTTCTCATCGGAAGCACCTCGTCATCCTGGACAAGCCGCGCAGCGGCGCAGATCCGGGATCCATCACAGGGCACGGACGGTGCTTTACGATGGATCCCGGGACGACCTTCGGTCGCCCAGGATGACGGAGACGGTTGTGCCGAAGGTCACGGCGCTCACTCGATCACGATCCTCGGCGCGGCCCTGACAGCGCCGCCCGCAAGTCCCGCCATCACCTGCCGGGCGATCATCAGATAGGCCTTGGCGTGGGCCGAATCCGGATCGCTCGCCACGATCGGCCGGCCGCCATCCGACGTCTCGCGGATCGGCATGGCGAGCGGGATTTCGCCGAGGAAGGGTACGTTCTGCCGTTCCGCCTCGTGCCGCGCCCCGCCATGGGCGAAGATGTCCGAGCGCGTGCCGCATTCCGGGCAGATGAAATAGCTCATATTCTCGACGATGCCGAGGATCGGCACCTCGACCTTGCGGAACATCGCGACGCCGCGCCGCGCATCGAGCAGGGCCAGGTCCTGCGGCGTCGAGACGATGACGGCGCCCGCCAGCGGCGTCTGCTGCGCCATGGTGAGCTGCGCATCGCCGGTGCCGGGCGGCATGTCGACCACCAGCACGTCGAGTTCGCCCCAGGCGACCTCGCGCAGCATCTGGGTGATGGCCGAGATCACCATCGGCCCGCGCCAGATCATCGGCGTCTCCTCGTCGATCAGGAAGCCGATCGACATGATCTTCAGCCCATAGGCCTCCATCGGCGCGAGCGTGCGGCCCTGCACGAGGCGCGGCTTGCCGGTGATGCCGAAGATTTTCGGCACGGAGGGCCCATAGATGTCGGCGTCGAGCACGCCGACGCGCAGGCCGAGCACGCTGAGCGCGACCGCAAGATTGGCGGTGGTGGTCGATTTGCCGACGCCGCCCTTGCCGCTGGCGACTGCGATGATCTGCTTCACGCCGGGAATGCCGGCGGCCTTGGGCGTCGGCCCGCCGGCGGGGCCGGGCGTGGGGCGCTGCGCCTGCTGGCGTGCGTTGGCGGCAGCCGAAGTCGGCGCCTTGTCGGCGGTCAGCCCGACCAGAACCTGCGTCACGCCGGGAAGGCCGGAGACCGCGCTTTCGGCCGCCTTGCGCACCGGCTCCATCGCTGCGGCCTCGGTCGTGTCGATGCCGATGGAGAAGATCACCTTGCCGCCATCGACGAGGATGCTGGCGACGCGGCCGGACGCGCTCAGGGATTGCCCGCTCGCTGGCAGCTTCACCAGTTCGAGCGCGCGCAGGATGTCGGCTTCGGTCACGGCCACGATTGCCAGCTCCATCCGCCGCGCCGTCAGGCTGCGGCCTTGCGAATGTGGAAGACGAGCAGCTCGCCCTCGCTGTGGCTGCGCTCGATCGTGTCGCCGGTTTCGCGCATCAGGTTGGGAATGTCGATAGCGGCCATCGCATCGGTGCATTCCACCACGAACAGCGCGCCGGGATCTGCGCCCTTCAGGGCCTTGCGCACGCGCAAGGCGGGCAGGGGGCATTTCAGGCCGCGGAGATTGAGCGGGATGGGGGACATGGGGGCACCACGTGAATCCTTCTCCCCTCGGGGGAGAAGGTGGCCCGGCGTAGCCGGGTCGGATGAGGGAAGGGCGGATGAGGGAGTGCCAGGCTGCCCTCATCCGTAAGCGCTGCGCGCTGCCACCTTTTCCCCAGAGGGGAGAAGGTCAAGAGCTAAGCCGCTTTCGCCGCCCCATAATAGCTCTCGCCGGTCTTGGCCATGCGCTTCAACTGCCGGTTCGGCTTGAAGCGCTCGCCATGCGACTTGGCCAGCCCCTCGCAGAGCTTCACGAAGGCGGCCGCTCCCATATTGTCGATGTAGGAGAGCGTGCCGCCCGAATAGGGCGCGAAGCCGAAGCCGATGATCGAGCCGACATCGGCTTCGCGCGGATCGGTGACGACGCCCTCCTCATAGGTGCGCGCCGCCTCCAGCGCCTGCGTGACCAGCAGGCGGTGGATCAGCTCCTGCATGTCGACCTTTTCCGCATCGATGCGGTTCTTCGTCAGCTCGGCGAGGCCGGGCCAGAGACGCTTCGGGCCTGCTTCGGGATAGTCGTAGAAACCCTTTTTGTTCTTGCGGCCGAGACGGCCATGCTTCTCGACCATGTCCGACAGCAGCTTCTCCTGCGCCGGATCGACCGCACCCTCGCCGAGCTGGACCTTGGTGGCCTTCAGCACCTTGAAGGCGAGATCGACGGCGACCTCGTCGTTCAGCGACAGCGGCCCGACCGGCATCCCGGCCTGCTTGCCCGCCTGTTCGATCATCGCGGGCGGCACGCCCTCCATCAGCATGAGGTGGCCCTCGCGGATGTAGTTGCCGACGCAGCGATTGGCGTAGAAGCCGCGCGTGTCGTTGACGACGATCGGCGTCTTCTTGATCGCGCGGACGAAGTCGAGCGCCATGGCGAGCGCCTTCTTGCCGGTCTTCTTGGCCATGATGATCTCGACCAGCAGCATCTTCTCGACCGGCGAGAAGAAATGCACGCCGATGAAGTTCTTCGGCCGCGCCGAGTGCTCGGCGAGGCCGGTGATCGGCAGCGTCGAGGTGTTGGAGCCGAAAATGGTCTTCGGGCCGACGGCGGCCTCGACCTTGGCGATCACCTCGGCCTTGACCTTCGGGTCCTCGAACACCGCCTCGACGATCAGGTCGCAGCCCTTCAGCGCGGCGTAGTCGGCGGTGGCGGTGATGCGGCCAAGCAGCGCGTCGCGCTCGGCGGTCTTGGCGCGGCCCTTCATGATCTGGTCGGAAACC
>JBKJSB010000196.1:0-10195 GCA_046593015.1 Allobosea sp. | reverse complement strand
GCTGCGCTTAAGGAGCGCGGATGACGATGTCGATCGGCAAAGCGCGCCACGCGAACTCCTCTCCTCCTCGTGGGGAGGGGATAGGGGTGGGGGGCGAACGACCGGGTGCGTGGCGCGCGGATCAAGCGCTGGGCCGGCAGCAGTACCGCATTCGGCAACAGGGAGCGCTCCGCCACGCCCCCCACCCCCAACCACTCCCCACGAGGAGGAGAGGAGTTCGCGTGGCGCGCTTTGCCGATCGACATCGTCATCCGCGCTCCTTAAGCGCAGCCTCGTATCCCGCACGTGCTGTCTTGACTTCGCGCCGCACCGACACCTCCGGCACCGCGACATCCCACCAGTGGCCGCCGGCATCGGTCGAGATCGCGGGATCGGTATCGATCACGACGACGCTGGTGCGCGTGTGGCCGCGGCTGTCAGCCAGCGCCGCGTCCAACTCGGCGAGCGACGACACCTTGCGCGACACCGCCCCCAGCGACGCTGCATGCGCGGCGAAGTCGATCTCCGGCAGCGTCAGGTGGCGGCTGTCGGCCAGCAGATTGTTGAAGGGCGCGCCGCCCGTCGCGGCCTGCAAACGGTTGATGCAGCCAAAGCCGCGATTGTCGAGCAACACGATGGTCAGCTTGAGGCCCAGCATCACCGAGGTCGCGATCTCGGAGTTCATCATCAGATAGGAGCCGTCGCCGACCATGACGACGACCTCGCGGGCAGGGTTCGCCATCTTGACGCCGAGCCCGCCGGCGATCTCGTAGCCCATGCAGGAGTAGCCGTATTCCATATGGTAGCCGCCGGTCGCGCCCGCCTGCCAGAGCTTGTGCAATTCGCCCGGCAGGCCGCCCGCCGCGCAGAGCACGACATCGGAGGGCTGGCTCCAGCGCTGCACCGCACCGACGACCTGCGCGTCGCTCGGCAGCGCTGCGTTGCTCGGGGCGGTGTAGCGCTTGGCCGTGGCGAGCCAGTCCGTCCGCACGGCCTCCGCCTTGGCGATCCAGGTGCCCGGAGCCGCATGATCGCCCAACGCCGCCGTCAGCTCGGCCAGCCCCGCCCGCGCATCGCAGACCAGCGGCTGCGCGCGATGCTTGCCGGCGTCGTATGCCTGCGCGTTCAGCCCGATGATCCGGCAGTCCGGATTGCCGAAGAGCGACCATGAGCCGGTGGTGAAATCCTGCAGCCGTGTCCCGACCGCCAGCACCACATCGGCCTCGCCCGCCATGGCATTGGCCGCGCCCGTGCCGGTAACGCCGAGCGCGCCGAGATTGAGCCTGTGGCCCGAGGGCAGGGCGCTTTTGCCGGCTTGCGTCTCAGCCGCCGGAATGCCGTGGCGTTCGCAGAAAGCGAGCAGTTCGGTCTCGGCCTCGCTGTAGAGCACACCGCCGCCGACGACGACGAACGGCTTCTTGGCCGCCTTGAGCAGCGTTGCGGCGGCCAGAAGCTCGACCTCGTCGGGCCGCTGGCGGCGCGGCGTCCAGATGCGCTCGGCGAAGAAGGCTTGCGGATAGTCGAAGGCCTCGGCCTGCACGTCCTGGCACAGCGCCAGCGTCACCGGCCCGCATTCGGCCGGGTCGGTCAGCACGGCCATCGCGCGCTCGAAGGCCGGGATCAACTGCTCGGGCCGCGTCAGCCGGTCGAAATAGCGCGAGACGGACTTGAAGCAGTCATTGGCCGAGACCGTGCCGTCGCCGAAATCCTCGATCTGCTGGAGAACCGGATCGGGCCGGCGGCCGGCGAAGACATCGCCCGGCAGCAGCAGCAGCGGCAGGCGGTTGACATGCGCGACGGCCGCCGCCGTGACCATATTGGTCGCGCCCGGCCCTATCGAGCTCGTCACCGCCATCATCCGCCGCCGCCGCGAGGCCTTGGCGAAGGCGATCGCCGCATGCGCCATGGCCTGCTCGTTATGGGCGCGGTAGGTCGGGAGCGTCTCGCGCGCGCCATGCAGCGCCTCGCCGAGCCCCGCGACATTGCCATGCCCGAAGATCGCCCAGACGCCCGCGAACAGCGGCAGCGTCTCTCCGTCGACGACGGTCTTCTGCGCGCTGAGCGCCTTGACCAGCGCCTGCGCCATGGTCAGCCTGATCGTTGCCATGTCTCAGCTCCTCACCGGCCCTGCCACACGTCGACCAGCCGGCCGAAGCGCTCCGCCATCTGTGCGGTCGCGGCCTCGTCGTCGATCCTGCCCGCCAGCCATTGTCGCGCGACCTCGCCGAAGATCGTGCGCCCGACCGCGAAGCCCTTGACCGAATTCGCTGCGCGGGCGCCGCGAAAGGCCTCGGCCACCGCCTCTTCAGGCGCATCGAGCCCGAGCAGCAGCACGCCACGGCAATAGGGATCGCATTGCGCGATCGCGGCGTCGATCGCGGCCCAGGCCGCCGGCGAGGGCTGGCCCTCCAGCTTCCACCAGTCGGGGCGAATACCGATGGCATAAAGCCTGCGCATCACGCCGGCGATGGTGTCGTCGCCGACGGATCCGTGCCTGGACGCGATTATTTCGACCAGAAGCTCGCGCCCGATCTGCCGGCAGGCCAGAGCGACGCGCCTCAGCACCGCCTCCTGCGCGGCCTTCATCTCGGGAGCATCGTCTGGATGGTAGAAGCACAGGCATTTCACGACATGGTCGACCGGCCATTCGGCCAGCTCCGCGCCGAGCGAACCGTCCGCATCGGTCTCCAGCGCGACCGGCCGCGAGCCCGGCAGTTCGAGCGGCCGGGCGATCCAGAAACCGTGGTCGCGGGCGCGAAACAGCGCCTCGCGGCCATGGGTGCCGTCGATCAGCATGCCGAAACCCGGCCGGCCGCCTGCGACGCGCGCGGCGGCCGCGACCGCGAGCGTCTTGAAGGCGGCGATGCGCGCGACCGGCGCACCGGCCTCTGCCGCCATCTCCTCCAGCTGCGAACGATGGTCGATCGCCAGCGCCATGATCGTCGGCGCTTGCGGCCGGCGCGTCGTCGCCCAGTGGATATGGTTGATCTCGCTGTCGCGGCGCAGCGCCCGGTGGCGCGAGCCCTCTTTCAGAAAGTACTGCAGCTCCGGCCAGGTCGGACTTTCGGGCGAGCAGAGCAGGCGCGAGACCGCAAACGCGCCGCAGGCATTGGCATAGGCGCAACAGGTCTCGATGGGCTCGTCGCGCAGCCAGCCGCGCAGGAAGCCCGACATGAAGGCGTCGCCCGCGCCCAGCACATTATAGACCTCGACCGGAAAGCCCGGCCCCTTGACGCCGTCCTCGATCGAATCCGGGATCGCGCCGGGAAACACGACGCAGCCCATCGGCCCGCGCTTGCAGACGATGGTGGCCGCAGACAGGTCCCGGATGGTCCGGATCGCCGTCAGCGTGTCCTCCGAGCCGCCGGCGGCGTGGAGCTCCTCCTCCGTGCCGACGATCAGGTCGCAATCGGCCATGATCGCCTGCAGGTGCCCCGTCACCGTCTCCGAGCGGATATAGCGCTCCTCGCCGGCGGCGTGGCCGGCGAGCCCCCAGAGATTGGGCCGGTAGTCGACGTCGAACACGACCTTGCGGCCATGCTTGCGCGCGAAGGAAATCGCCTTGCGCTGGGCGGCGGCCGCATCCGGCATCGCGAAATGCGTTCCCGTCACCACGATCGCCCTGGCCGAGGCGATGAAGGCCTCGTCGATCTCGTTCTCGTGCAGCGCCGCGTCCGCACAGTCGGTCCGGTAGAAGATCAGCGGGAACGCGTGTTCGTCGCGCACGCCGAGGATGACGAGCGCGGTCAGCCGCCTGGGGTCGGTGACGACGCCTTTGGTATCGACGCCCTCGCGCTGCAACTGCTCCAGGATGAAGCGGCCCATCTGCTCGTCGCCGACGCGGGTGATCACCGCCGATTTGAGCCCGAGCCGCGCCGTGCCGATGGCGATATTGGTCGGGCAGCCGCCGACCGCCTTGACGAAACTTCCCATGTCCTCGAGCCGGCCGCCGATCTGCTGGCCGTAGAGATCGACCGAGGAGCGGCCGATGGCGATGAGGTCGAGCGTCGGGACGGGGGTGTCGGTCATGCGGCCTTGCGCCTCTTATCCGGCCAGTCGGGGGTCGGCGGGAACGCCCGCTTTCTCGGCCGTCGCCACGGCGAGCGTCATCGCCAGCGCAAATGTCGCGGCCATCGAGCGGAACGCGCCGTAATCGGCCTCGGCGACTTCGAGCCAGAGCCGGCAGTTCGCCGCCAGCGGCGAAAGCGCGCTGTCGGTCAGCGCCAGCACCGGCACGCCGCGCGCATGGGCAGCGGCGGCAAGCTCTACGGTGACAGCCGCATAGGGCGCGCAGCTCACCGCCAGCACGACGTCGCGCGGACCGGCCAGCGCCGCCTGCTCGGGGCCCAGGCCCGCGATCTGGTCGACCAGCACGGCCCGTATGCCGAGCTTGCCGAAGGCATAGGCGAGATAGGTCGCCACCGGGAACATCCGCCGCGCCGCGACCAGAACGATCGTCTCCGCCTGCGCCAGCAGCGCGACGGCTGCATCGAGCCGTTCGGGCGTGATCGTGCCGCGAAGCTGCGCCAGAGAGGCCTCGCTCGCCTGGACGAAGCCTTCCAGTAGCGCGGCGCTGCCTCCGGTCGCTTGCGTCGTCGCGCGCAGGGCGGTCAGGCGCTGGCGGTGGTCGGCCGCCTGCCGCAGACGGGACTGAAACACCTCCTGCAACTCGCTGAAGCCGGAATAGTCGAGCGCCTGGGCGAAGCGCACCAGTGTCGAGGCCTGCACGCCGGCTTTCGCCGCGATCTGCGCCGTAGAGCCGAAGGCCATGTCGTCGAGATGGCTGAGCGCGTGATCCGCCACCTGCCGCAGGCGCTTGGGCAGCCCCGGCCGGCGTTCGTGCAATAGCGCGACGAAGCCGTCGAAATCGGGCCTTGCAGCGTTTTGGAGGGGCGGTTGCGACATCGTGATCCGGTCGAAAGCGGCTTGACTTTGCCGTGCCAGAGTTGGAATGTTTATTCCAATCAAGAATAAAAACAATCCATCCATATCAGATTTCACCCGGGAGGGTGCCGCCGCAGTGTCCGCCCAGACTGCCACCGCACAGGGTTTCGGCCGCGATCTCGCTGGCAAGGTCGCCATCGTCACAGGTGGCAGCCAGGGCCTCGGCGAGGCGATCGCGCATGAGTTCGCGGCGCGTGGCATTGCCGGGCTGCTGCTGACCGGGCGCAATCGGGAGCGCGGCGAGGCCGTCGCGACTTCCCTGACCAACACATCCTGCAAGGCGCATTTCCATGCCGCCGACCTCGCCGATCTCGATGCCGTCAAAGGCGTGGCGCCGGCGGCCGAGGCCGCTTTCGGCCGGCTCGACATCCTGGTCAACGCGGCCGGCGACACCGATCGCGGCTCTATCCTCGACACCTCGCCCGCGCTCTATGAGCGCATCATGGGCGTCAATCTGCGGGCGCCCTTCTTCCTGATCCAGGATGCGGCCGCGCTAATGCGCCGGCAGAATATCGCGGGCTCCATCGTCAACATCCAGTCGATGTCGGCCCATGGCGGTCAGCCATTTCTCGCCGCCTACAGCGTCTCCAAGGGCGCGCTGGCGACGCTGACGAAGAATGCCGCCTACGGCCTTCTCAAGGACCGCATCCGCGTCAACGGCCTCAATATCGGCTGGATGGCGACGCCGGGCGAGGACGCGATCATGAAGCTGCGCCATGGCGCGCAGGATGGCTGGCTCGATGAGGCGGTGAAATCGCAGCCCTTCGGCCGGCTGATCGACCCGCGCGAGGTCGCCAAGGCCGTCGCCTATCTCGCTTCGGACGAATCCGGGCTGATGACCGGCGCAAACATCGATTTCGACCAATCCATCCTCGGCGCGCATGACTGACGCAACCGAGCACAGACGGGACTGACGACGACGATGCGGTTTGGATTGCTGGGAGCGGGACGGATTGGCCGGATTCACGGGCTGAACGTTGCCGCGCGCGCCGATACGGTGCTGGCCGCGGTGGCGGATGCTTCGTCGGATGCAGCCGCCTCGCTCGCGGCCGCGACGGGTGCGAAGATTGCCACAGCAGATGCCATCCTCACCGATACCTCGATCGACGCGATCCTGATCTGCACGCCGACAGACACCCATGCCGACCTGATCGAGGCCGCCGTCTCCGCCGGCAAGGCAGTGTTCTGCGAAAAGCCAGTCGATCTCGACGCCGGGCGGATCAGGCGCTGCCTCGCCACGGTCGAAAAATCCGGAAAGCCGCTGATGATCGGCTTCAACCGCCGCTTCGATCCGAATTTCGCCGCTCTCGAAGCTCGGCTGCGCGCGGGCGAAGCCGGCGCGGTCGAGATCGTCAGCGTGATCTCGCGCGATCCCGCGCCGCCGCCGGTCGCGTATGTGGCGCGCTCGGGCGGCCTCTTCCGCGACATGATGATCCATGATTTCGACATGGCGCGCTTCCTGCTGGCCGAGGAGCCGGTCGAGGTTTTTGCGCTCGGCTCGGCGCTGGTCGACAAGGCGATCGGCGAGGCTGGCGACGTCGATACCGCTGCCGTGCTGATGAAGACGGCTTCGGGCAAGATCGCCCAGATCTCGAATTCGCGCCGCGCATCTTACGGCTACGACCAGCGCATCGAGGTGCATGGCTCGGCCGGAATGCTGCGGGCTGGCAACATCCACGAGACCACGGTCGAAAGCGCCACGGCGAAAGGCTTCCGCGCCGACCCGGTGCAGAACTTCTTCCTCGAGCGCTACGCCGCCGCCTACCGCCTCGAGCTCGACGCCTTCGTCACGGCCTGCAAGGGCGGCAAGACCCCGACGCCCTCTGGTCTCGATGGCCTCAAGGCCCAGATCCTCGCCGACGCCGCAACCGAGTCGGCGCGCACCGGCAAGCCCGTCTCCGTCGCGCTGGAGGCGATCTGACCATGTCGCCGGCCGAACTGGAGCTTCGCCATTACGCCGTGCTCGGCCTCGTCAGCGAGGCCGGCGTCATGGCGCTGGACTATTTCAACAAGGCCGACAGCCTCGGCGTCACCATGAAGGGCGCGCAGGACTGGCTCACCGTGGCCGACGGCAAGGTCGAGGATTTCCTGCGCGAACGCCTTGCCGTGATGTTCCCGAATGACGCCATCATCGGCGAGGAGGGTGGCGGGCAGGCCTCGGATGCGGTCTGGATCATCGACCCGATCGACGGCACCGCGAATTTCGCCCGCGGCGACCGCAACTGGTGCATCTCGATCGGCTTCCTGCGCCATGGCGTGCCCGAGATCGGCATCATCGCCGCGCCCGCTTTGGGCGAGGTGTACGCCGCACGGCGCGGCATGGGGGCGACGCTGAACGGCCAGCCGATCAAGGTTTCGGGCGGGGCCGACATCGCCCGCGCCTGCGGCGAGCTGGGCTGGTCGACGCGCGTGCCGGCCGAGCGCTACATCGCGGTCATCGGACGCATCTACGGGGCCGGCGCCTCGATGAAGCGCTCGGGCTCGGGCGCGCTCGGCCTCTGCCATGTCGCCAATGGCAGCACCGATGCCTATGCCGAACTCCACATCAACGCCTGGGACGTCGCGGCGGGAATGGTCATCGCCTCGGAAGCCGGCGCAACGATCAACGACTTCTTCGCGGGCGCGGGCATCGCGAAGGGCAATCCGATCCTCTGCTGCACGCCGGCGCTGGCCGGCGAGCTGCGCGGGATCACCGGAATCGCTTAGCTGGCAAGACGGGCGTTGATCTTCGCGGCCTGTCGTCCCAGTGTCACATCAACCACAACAAGAACCAAACGGTTCAATCGGGGAGGTTACCATGCAGACACGATCCTGGCAGACACGATCCTGGCAGACGACATCCTGGCTCAAATCCGGCCTGTTCGCGGCGCTCGCCGCCGCATCCTTCGCAGCCGCGCCCGCGCAGGCGCAAGGCGCGCTCGTGCTCTATTGCTCGGTGCAGGAGGAATGGTGCCGGCCGATGGCGCAGGCTTTCGAGAAGGAGACCGGCATCAAGGTCTCGATGACGCGCAAGAGCTCCGGCGAGACCTATGCCCAGCTCAAGGCCGAGGCCTCCAACCCGCGCGGCGACATCTGGTGGGGCGGCACCGGCGATCCGCATCTCCAGGCCGCCGAGGAAGGTCTGACCGAGGCCTATGAGAGCCCGCGCAACGCCGATCTCCACGATTGGGCGATCAGACAATGGAAGCAGTCCAAGGGCAAAACGGTCGGCGTCTATGCCGGCGCGCTCGGCTTCGGCTTCAACACGAAGCAGGTCGCCTCGCGCAAGCTCGACGAGCCGAAATGCTGGGCCGATCTGATCAAGGCCAACCTCAAGGACGAGGTCCAGGTCGCCGATCCGAACTCGTCGGGCACGTCCTATACGCTGCTGGCGACGCTGGTGCAGCTGATGGGCGAGGACAAGGCCTTCGACTATCTCAAGGCCCTGCACAGGAACATCAACCAGTACACCAAGTCGGGCGCGGCCCCTGCGAAGGCGACGAGCCTCGGCGAGACCACCGTCGGCATCACCTTCATGCACGACATGGTGACGATGGTCGTCGATGGCGGCCCGGTGAAGGTCGTCGCCCCTTGCGAGGGCACCGGCTACGAGATCGGCTCGATGTCGATGGTCAAGGGCGCGCGCAATCCCGACAGCGCGAAGAAGTTCTACGACTGGGCCCTGACCCCGGCCGCTCAGGCGCTGGCGACGCAGGCCAAATCCTATCAGGTGCCGTCCAACAAGAGCGTTGTGCCGCCCCCGCAGGCGCCCAAGCTCGAGGAGGTCAAGCTGATCGACTACGACTTCGCCAAATATGGCTCCTCCGCCGAGCGCACCCGCCTGCTCAGCAAATGGGACCGTGAGGTGAAGGTGCTGCCGAAGTAAGCGCCGCGTCCGGTCGCCGACGGGGACGCCCGCCATGCGCGGATCGACGAAGCTCGCGCTGCTTCTGGGGTGGCTGGGCTATGGCCTGCTGCCCTGGTACCTGCTCGAGCGGGTCGGCCTCTCCAGCTTCGGCTGGCTGGCGGGCTATCCCTTCGGCCGGGCCGGGAGCGCCCTGGTGCTGGCTCTCTCAGGGCAGGCGCCCTGGCTGCTGCCGGTCGGGCTCGCGCTCGCGCTGGCGACGCTCGCGCTCTGGCGTCGCGACGAGGCCGCGGTCGCGCGCCTGCTGGTGCTCGCAGGCGCGGCCGGCATGGCGCTGTTCTTCGCGCAGGGCTTCGCCATCGGGCTGAAGGGCCAGGGCATGCCGTGGCTGGCGGCCATTGTCGGCGGCGCGGGGGCGAGCCAGCCCGGCATGGGGGCGGGCGCTTTCCTCGCCATCCTGTCGCTGCTGCTGCTGCTCTGCCATGGCCTTGCCTATCGCGGCTATTGCAAGGGCGACCTCTTCACCACCAGCGCGATCGGCATCATCGTCCTGCTGATCGGGCTGTTCATTTTCTTCCCCGTCGCGACGATCCTCGAGAGCGCCCTGATCGACCAGGACGGCGCCTTCGCCCTCTCGGCCTTCACCAGCCGCTTCTTCGATTCATCGATCTGGGGGCTCGGCTGCATCACCGCCAACACCAATTGCGGCGTGGCCTGGAACACGCTGCTGCTGGCGGTGCTGTGCGGCGTCATCACCACGCTGCTCGGGCTTGCCTGCGCGCTCCTGATCCTGCGCACCGGCATGCCGGGCAAGCGCGTGATGCGGGCGCTGACCGTCCTGCCGATCATCACGCCGCCCTTCGTCATCGGGCTGGCGCTGATCCTGCTCTTCGGCCGTTCGGGGCTGCTGTCCAACGTTATGTACGAATGGTTCGACGTGCCGCGCTCGCGCTGGATCTACGGCTTGCCGGGCATCCTGCTGGCGCAGGTGCTGGCCTTCGCGCCGATCGCGTTCCTGGTGCTGATCGGCGTCGTGCAGGCCATCAGCCCGAGCCTGGAAGAGGCCTCACAGACGCTCGGCGCCAAGCGCTGGCAGACCTTTCGTACCGTGACCTGGCCGCTGCTGCGCCCGGGCATCGCCAACGCCTTCCTGCTCGGCTTCGTCGAGAGCATGGCCGATTTCGGCAACCCGCTGGTGCTCGGCGGCAACTTCGAAGTCCTCTCCACCAAGATATTTTTCGCCGTGGCGGGCGCCCAGAACGATCCGGGCCGTGCTGCGGTGCTCGCGCTTATTCTGCTTGTGTTTACCTTGAGCGCCTTCTGGCTGCAGCAACGCTGGCTGGGACGCGCATCCTACGTAACGGTCACCGGCAAAGGCGACGCGGGTCTGCCCACACCGCTGCCGCGGCGCGTCTCAGCCCTGTGTTA
>JBKJSB010000322.1:0-3157 GCA_046593015.1 Allobosea sp. | reverse complement strand
GATGGGAGAAGGTGGCCCGGCAGGGGCGGATGAGGGTGTGCCGTTGCCGCATTAAGACGAAACGGCTCCGTCGCGCCCTACGCAATCAGCGGCAGGCCCTCATCCCTGCCCTTCTCCCATCCGGGAGAAGGGTTCTTCCAGTGTCTCACTTCCCCCACCGCAACGCCAGCGGGTCGAGCTGGCGGACCAGTTCGATCAGTCCCTCGCGCGTCTTCGGATGCAGCGGCGTCAGCGGGTGGCGAACGGCCTCCGACTTGATCACGCCGCCCTCCTTCATCACTGCCTTGGCCGAGCGCAGACCGCATTGGCGGTTCTCGAAATTGATGATCGGCAGCACGTCGCGGTAAAGCGCCATCGCCGTCTTGCGGTCGCCGGCGGCATGGGCCGTCAGGATCGGCTTGATCAGGTCGGGGATCATCGCGCTGGTCATCGTGCCGGTCGCGCCGGCGTCGAGGTCTGCCATCAGCGTGATCGCCTCCTCGCCGTCGAAGGGCCCGGCCACCGCCGCGCCGCCGGCCTCGATCAGCGCGCGCAGCTTGTTGGCGGTGCCCGGCACCTCGATCTTGAAGTAGCGGACGAGCGGCACTTCTTTCGCCAGGCGGACCATGAAGGGCACCGTCAGCGTCACGCCCGAGAGTGGCGCGTCCTGCAGGATGATCGGGATGCCGCAAGCGTCGCCGACCGCCTTGAAATGCTCGACCATGCCCTGCTCGTCGGCCTTGAGCAGCGCGCCGTGATAGGGCGGCATCATCATCAGCATTTTTGCGCCCGCATCGGCGGCCGCCTTGGCGCGCTGGGAGGCGATGCGCGTCGAGAAATGCGAGGTCGTGACGATCACCGGCACACGGCCGGCGACCTGCTCCAGCGAGAGCCGCATCACCTGGTCGCGCTCCTCGTCGGTCAGCAAAAACTGCTCGGAGAAGTTCGCCAGGATGCATATGCCGTCGACGCCCTGATCGACCATCAAATCCATGACGCGGCGGTTGCCGTCGAGATCGAGGTCGCCGTTCTCGTGGAAGACGGTCGGCGCGATCGGCAGGATGCCGGCGTAGGGTTCGGTCATGGCTTGTCGTCCTTTGCAATCAATGGGCGCCGACCGTCAGTCGGCAAAACCGAGAACCGCTCCCAAAGTGCGGTCGAGACGGAACACCTCTTCGGAGGTCAACCTGCCGACGATCCGCGAGATGTGTACGACCTTCACCGTCGTCGGCTTGTCGGCCATGATCTGGCACGTCAGGCGCAACCCATTCGCGACAGTCGGCTCCAGCGTGATGCGAAAGTCGGATGCCTCGCTCATCGTACCGGTCATCTGACAGACCACGACGGACGGATGGTGCGCGGGCATCCCATCGGACTGAACGACAACCGCTGGTCGCGGCTTGCTGTAGTCGCCCGAAGCCGCAACGATGACGATGTCGCCCCGCTTCACCATTTCTCGGCGGGATCGGGATTGTCGAACTCCGACACGGACTCGATCCAGGCGAGGGCTTCGGCCTCGTCGGCGGGATCGAGGGCGGCGGATTGACGTGCGATGCGCTCGCGGACTTCAGCGGAGCGCATGTCGGGAAGGAACAGGCGCACCTCGCGCAAACCCTGCTCGCGCCTACGCCGGCGCATGTCTCGCATCCGCTCTGCCGCAGCAGCCATGTTTCCGCCTCCGCGTTCGCCAGCCGACTGTAACGCGTTACGCGATTGGTCACAAGATCAGGCATCATGGCGCGCCTCGCTAGCCCTGCGCGGCCCTGGCGGTCGTCAGTTTTTTGACGCCCCGGCGCGCGACGCCAATCAGCGGGAAGAGCAGCAGCGCCAGACCGATCGCCATCAGCGTCGTCACCAGCGGGTTAGACCAGAAGATCGTCAGCGAGCCTTGCGAAAAGATCATCGACTGGCGGAAGGCGTCTTCGGCCTTGTCGCCGATGACCATGGCCAGCACCAGCGGCGCGATGGGATAATCGAGCTTCTTGAAGACGTAGCCGACCACGCCGAAAACCAGCGCGAGCCAGATGTCGAAGGATTTCGAGCCGACCGTATAGGCCCCGATAAAGCAGATCACCACGATCACCGGCCCGACGATCGAGAACGGGATCCGCAGGATCGAGGCGAACAGCGGCACGGTCGCAAGCACAACAATCACGGCCACGACATTGCCGAGATACATCGAGGCGATCAGGCCCCAGACGAAATCTGGCCTGTCGGTGAACAGCGTCGGGCCGGGGTTGAGGCCCCAGATCATCAGCCCGCCCATCATGACGGCGGCCGTGGCGGAGCCCGGAATGCCGAGCGCCAGCATCGGCAGCATCGCGGCCGAACCCGCGGCATGGTCGGCGGTTTCGGGCGCGATCACGCCTTCGGGCTCGCCCTTGCCGAACTTCTCCGGGTTGCGCGAGGTCCGCTTGGCCATGGCGTAGCTCATGAATGACGCGGCTGTGGGGCCGCCCGGCGTGATGCCCATCCAGATGCCGATCAGCGAGGAGCGCAACAGCGCCAGCCAGTAGCGCGGCAGCTTGGCCGCGGTGCTGAGCACATCGCGGATGCGGACCTTGGCCGGGACGCCGTCGAATTTCAGGCCCTCCTCCATGGTCAGCAGCAGTTCGCCGATGCCGAACAGGCCGATGACCGCGATCAGGAAGCTGATGCCGCCGAGCAGCACGTCGAAGTCATAGGTCAGGCGGATATTGCCGGAGACCGAATCCATCCCGACCGAGGCCAGCGCGAAACCGACGCCCATCGAGACCACCGCCTTGAGCGGAGACGTCCCGCCAAGCCCGATGAAGCTGGCGAAGGTGATGAAATAGACCGCGAAGAACTCGGGCGAGGAGAAGCGCAGCGCAAAGCTCGCGACCCAGCCCGAGAGCACGGTGATCAGGATGACGCCGGCCATCGCGCCGATGCCGGCCGACAGGAAGGCGAAGGAGAGCGCCTCGGTCGCCCTGCCCTGCTTGGCCATGGGATGGCCGTCGAAAGTCGTGGCGACCGATGAAGGTTCGCCGGGAATGTTAAACAGGATCGAGGTTGTCGAACCGCCGAAGAGCGCGCCCCAGTAGAGCGAGGTCAGGAGTATGATCGCCGAGACCGGGTCCATCGAGAAGGTCAGCGGCAGCAACAGCGAGACGCCGTTGGGGGCGCCCAGCCCCGGCAGCACGCCGACCAGAATGCC
>JBKJSB010000019.1:0-4611 GCA_046593015.1 Allobosea sp. | reverse complement strand
TTCGGCTTGCAGATCTCGGCATGCTCGAAGCGTGTCGCCGGCGGGAAGGACAGGCCCTCGGCCTGCGAATGAAGGCCTGTCGCATTGCAGACGGCGGTCATCTCGATGCCGGACTTGGTGCCATCGACGAAGCTGTTGAACATCTTCGGATTGATCGAGTTGCGATCCTTGATCTTCATGTACTTGTCGAGGATGTCCCAGACCGTGTCGGGCGTCGACTGGTGATAGGTCGGGTGGTAGCGCGTGCCCTTGCCGGCCGAGACGACCTTGAAGCCGGCCGCCCGGGCCCAGTCGACATGGTCGGCGATCAGGGCTGGCTGGTCGCCCCAGGCCAGCGAATAGACGACGCCGGCGGCCTTGGCCTTGCGCGCCAGGATCGGGCCGGCGACCGCATCGGCCTCGACATTGACCATGATGATGTGCTTGCCGTGCTCGATCGCCTTGAGCGCGAAGGCGATGCCTGCGCCGGGATCGCCGGTCGCCTCGATGATGACCTCGACGGCCGGATGGGTGACGAGGCTGTCGGCATTGTCGGTGATCACCGTCGAGCCGTGCCTGAGCGCGTCGTCGACCGAGGCGGCGGCGTACTGCTCTTCCGGCCAGCAGCCGAGCTTGAGCTGCGAGCGGGCGCGGTTCGTGTTCAGGTCGGCGACGCCGACGATATGCATGCCGTCCGTGTTGCGGGCCTGCGAGAGGAACATCGTGCCGAACTTGCCGGCGCCGATGATGCCGACCGTGACCGGCCGTCCGGCGGCTTTGCGTTCAAGGAGCATGCGGTGCAGGTTCATGTCGTCTCAAGCCTTTTCGTCTCGGCCGACCGGGGATCGGACCAGCCTCATCCAGCGAGGGCAGGGCGGTCTTGACGACGAAATCCGGCCGCAGGAGCTGCGGCCTCGACGGCCGATCCGCGGGCCTGAAGGCGCGCGGCAGGCTCGTGTCTCCAACATCCGTGCGATCGACGTCTTCTCCCGATGCGGCTTCGTTCGATGAGCCGCTGTCCTCGTTTTCGAGTGCTAGCATGGCGAGCCGGCGCAGCTAAAGCGAATAGATTGGCGCTATTGATGAGCAGAATTCACCTGTGAACGGTGAAATTCCGCTCCGTCCCGTCAGCGCGAGAACCGCACCGGGACCGCGAGGCTGATCGTGCCGCTGCCCAGCCCGCCGGGCGGGGCCGGCACCGGGCTTGCGCGCCGGACCATGGCGACCGCCTCCTGGTCGAGCGCCGCGTCGCCCGACGAACCCGCAAGCCTGGCCGAGACCACGTTGCCGCCGCGATCGATCGCGAAGGCGACCTGGACCGTGCCGGGGCTCGCTCCGCCGGGAAAGCGCTTGTAGCGGTTGAGATGGGCGATCAGCGAACCGCGCCAGCTTGCTGTCGAGACGCTCGGCTGCGCGGCCGCGCCGCTGGAGTCCGGGTTCGGGGCGAAGGCTCGCGGCGGCGCGGGCGGGGGAGCCGCCGCCTGGCGCTGGCGCGGCCGTTCGACCGGCTTGCGCTCGACGACACGCGGCTTGGGTGGCGGCTTGCGTTCGACGGGCTTTTCGATCCGCTTCGGCCGCTCGGGCGGCGGCGGTGGGGCCAGCCCGGCGAGCGCATCGGGAATCGTCGGCAGGTCGGGCAGCCTGATCTCGGGCTCCGGCGCCCGCACCGGCGTCGGCTCTGGCTGCGGGGGAGGCGGCTCGACCGGCGTCTCGACGACGGGCTCTGGCGGCGGCGGTTCCGGCTCGGGCGGCGTCTCGGGCGCGATGGGCTCCGGCGAGGGTGGCAAGGTCTCAGCCGGTGCTTCCGGCGCGACCGAGACGGCGGCGAGTTCGATCATGATCGCGGGCTCGGGCGCGCCTGCGGCCGCCTCGGCATGGGCCGGTTGCCAGTTGAGCGCGATCCAGAGCGCTCCGACATGCGCCGCGGCCACGGCAAGCGCCGCCACGCTCCAGCGCAGCAGGCCGGGCCAGCGCCGCGCGCGCGGCAACTGCGTCATGGCGCGAGCATCCTCATGGGGCGGTACTGCACGGCGTCATCCCGCGTCTGGGTTGGCTGGCCCCGGACATAACCCGGCAGGAATAGCTGTGCAATCACAGTGTTTTAGATCAATTCTAAAGTCCTGCTCCGGCCGCCGGCTGCGGCCAACCGCAACAGGCTGGCCGACATGGTTGTGCGCGGCAGGCGCGGCGGCGGGCGCGACCTTCACCATGCCGCGCATGCATGCGCTGCTGCTCGTGGTGGTCCTGCTCGCGGTCGGCGCTTATACGGGGTTGGGCCGGTGCACCGAGCTGCGCGCCGGCTGCGCGCCAACCCTCGCTTTGTGACAATCCTGTCGCATCGCCGCCGGCAAAGCGCCGGGGCGAGGGCCTGAGAGCCGGCGGCTTGTGACAATCCGCCTCGGAGGCGCATTCGACGCGACTGTCCGTTAATCGACAAATGACATTGATATCATGAGACAATTTCCGCTGCGCGCAACGTTCCGGAGCGCGCTTGCGGCCGATTCGCCGAATATGTCATGTCAGTGTCACACAGAAGGTATTTGGAGAGCGCGCTAAGAACCTGCGACCCAGAGAGGACATCTCATGCGCAAACTTCTCATTCTCGCGGCCGCGTCCATCGGTCTTTCGGGCGCCGCCCAGGCCGCCGACATCACCGGCGCCGGCGCGACCTTCCCCTTCCCGATCTATGCAAAGTGGGCCGAGGCCTACAAGAAGGAGACCAATATCGGTCTCAACTACCAGTCGATCGGCTCGGGTGGCGGCATTCGCCAGATCAAGGCCAAGACGGTTGCCTTCGGCGCGACCGACGCCCCGCTCAAGGGCGAAGACCTCACCGCCAGCGGCCTGATCCAGTTCCCGACCGTGATGGGCGGCGTCGTCCCCGCGATCAACGTGGCTGGCGTCGAAGCCGGCAAGCTCAAGCTGACCGGCCCGATCATCGCCGAGATCTACATGGGCACGATCAAGAAGTGGAACGATCCCAAGATCGTCGCGCTCAACGCCGGCGTGACCCTGCCCGACGCCAACATCAGCCCCGTCTATCGTTCGGACGGATCGGGCACGACCTTCGTGTTCACCGAGTATCTGTCCCGGGTTTCGGCCGACTGGAAGTCCAAGGTCGGCTCCAACACCTCGGTCCAGTGGGCTGTCGGCATCGGCGGCAAGGGCAATGAAGGCGTCTCGGCTTCGGTGAAGCAGGTCGCCAACTCGATCGGCTATGTCGAGTATGCCTACGCCAAGCAGAACAAGCTGAACTTCGCGCTGATCCAGAACGCCGACGGCAACTACCCGGCCCCGGACGACAAGTCCTTCCAGGCCGCCGCCGCCAACGCCAACTGGAACGAGGCTCCCGGCTTCGGCATCTCGCTGAACAACCAGAAGGGCGCTCAGGCCTGGCCGATCACCGCCGCGACCTTCCTGCTCGTCCACGCCAAGCCGGAGAAGCCGGAAGAGGTTCAGTCGGCGCTGAAGTTCGTCGACTGGGCGTTCCAGAAGGGCGATGCGATGGCTCTGGAGCTCGACTACGTGCCGCTGCCGGCCAACGTCAAGGATCAGGTCCGCGCCGCCTGGAAGGGCGTCACCGACCCGGCCGGCAAGCCTATTTTCTGAAGAACGCCGATCTTCTGATCGAAGTCTTCTGACGCCACCGGTGGAGGCCTTCGGGCCTCCACCCTCGCCTTGCCGGAAACGGGCCTCAGAAGCCTGCCGCGCACCAGCTTTTGACTGCTTCTAACGCCTTGGGGAGCGCCCGCGATGGCCGCCGTCACTGACCAGATGTCCATGCCGGCAGCGCATGTTCAGCGAAAGACGCCCAAGGGCACCTTCGACCTGATCTTCCGCAACGCCAGCTTCCTGTCGGCCCTGTTCGTGCTCGTGCTGCTCGCCGGCATCATGCTGTCGATGGTCATCGGCGGCTGGCCCGCCTTTCGCGAAATGGGTTTCAGCTTCCTGACGACCAGCATCTGGGACACCCAGAACGACAAGTACGGCGCCCTGCCGGCGATCGTCGGCACGCTCTCGACGGCTCTGATTGCGCTCCTGATCGGCGTCCCGCTTTCGCTTGGCATCGCGGTTTATCTGACGCAGCTCGCCCCGCCCTGGTTCAAGCAGCCGGTCTCGACCGCCATCGAACTGCTCGCCGCCGTTCCGTCCATCATCTACGGCATGTGGGGCCTGTTCGTCTTCGTCCCCCTCTTTGCGGCCTATGTGCAGATCCCGCTTTCAAACGTCATCGAAGGCATGCCGATCATCGGCACGGTGCTCTATTCGCGCTCGCCATCGGGGCTGGGCATCCTGACCGCGGGCATCATCCTCGCCTTCATGATCATCCCGTTCATCGCCTCCATCGTGCGCGACATGCTCGACCAGATCCCCTCCGTGCTGCGCGAAAGCGCCTACGGCATCGGGGCCACGACCTGGGAGGTGGTGCGCCATGTGCTGGTGCCACAGGCCGGCGTCTCGATCATCGGCGCGATCATGCTGGGCCTGGGCCGCGCGCTCGGCGGGACCATGGCGGTGACCTTCGTCGTCGGCAACGCCAACCGGCTCTCGGCCTCGATCATGGATCCGGGCTCGACCATCGCCTCGCGAATCGCCAACGAGTTCAACGAGGCGCTCGGCCTGCAGCTCAAC
>JBKJSB010000289.1:0-5534 GCA_046593015.1 Allobosea sp. | reverse complement strand
ATGTCGTAGGGCTTGTTGGGGTTGTCGGGGACCAGCGTGTCCAGGCTCATATCGACGCGGTCAGGCACATCGAAGCTCGGCCACTCCGGTACGCCTGCCGTATTGTTGGCCGGCAGGAAGTCGATCAGGCGGCGGACCTGCAGCAGCGCCTCGACATCGTTCTCGAACGAGCCATCGGCCACCGAGGATTTGCTCGTGTGGACTTTTGCGCCGCCGAGCTCCTCGGAAGTCACGGTCTCGTTGGTGACGGTCTTCACCACCTCCGGGCCGGTCACGAACATGTAGGAGGTGTCGCGGACCATGAAGATGAAATCGGTCATCGCAGGCGAATAGACGTCGCCGCCGGCGCAGGGGCCCATGATCACCGAGATCTGCGGGATGACGCCCGAGGCCGCGACATTGCGCTTGAAGACCTCGCCATAGCCGCCGAGTGCGGCCACGCCCTCCTGGATGCGCGCCCCGCCGGCGTCGAACAGCCCGACGATGGGCGCGCGCATCTTCAGCGCCATGTCCTGGATCTTGGTGATCTTCTGGGCGTGCGTCTCGGAAAGCGAGCCGCCGAACACCGTGAAATCCTTGGAGAAGACGAAGACGGTGCGGCCATTGACCGTGCCCCAGCCGGTGACGACGCCGTCGCCGGGGATTTTCTCGGCCTTGTCCATGCCGAAATCGACGCAGCGATGCTGCACGAACATGTCGAACTCTTCAAAGGAATCGCGGTCGAGCAGCAGTTCGATGCGCTCGCGGGCCGAGAGCTTGCCCTTGGCGTGCTGCGCCGCGACGCGCCTGTCGCCACCGCCCTGGCGCGCGCCCTCGCGCCGGTCTTCGAGCTCGACGAGAATGTCTTTCATGGCGATCAAAGCCCCGCAGCCGACGAAAGGTCTTAGCTTTCCGGATTAAGGCGCTGGAGGCTTGCTGTCCATCGGGAGACGGGCAGACCTTCGGCTCAGGCGGACTGGCCTGCCGCCAATGCGACCCAGTAAGCCACGCCAAGGGGGATCGCCGCGTCGTTGAAGTCGCAATGCGGCGTGTGCAGCGCGGCGCGGCTGGCGGAAATCATGTTACGAGTGAAACCTGCGTGCTTAGTCCTCGGTACGACCGTTGTCCTCCCGATCGCACTCGTATCGGTGCGCCAGCGGAAACGGCGGCAGCCACGCCTCGCGCCTGACCACCCAGCTCTCATAGGTCGGCATCAGCTGGTCCGGGGCATCGAGCGATCCGAGGTTGACCTCGACCTCGTCGCCGGTGCGCGCGAAGACGGGCGAGCCGCAGCGCGGACAGAAGAAGCGCCCGGCATAGTCGCGGGGCTCGCCTTCGATGGTCACGGCATCCTGCGGAAAGATCGCCGATGCATGAAAGAGCGCGCCGTGCGCTTTTCGGCAGTCGAGACAATGGCACAGGCCGACGCGGTAGGGACGCCCCGACGCCACGATCCGGACATCGCCGCAGGAGCATCCGCCAGTGAAACGGTCCATGCCGGGCGTCCTTTCGTTAGCCGTGCAGCAGCAGCAAGGCCGCCGCATCGAACTCCGCGCGCCGGATGACGCGGCGATCGGCTGCCTCCTCGTCCTGGCCCCAGATCGCGATCTGGTAGTCCTCGTCGCAATGGGCGGCGGCCCAGATTGCATCCGGGCTGCGGCGGCCATCCGCCAGTGCCAGCATCAGGATTGTCGAGCCGGTCAGCGTCATGACGTTATGCGCGCCTGCGAGCGCGACCGGGGCGGGGATCTTGGTGACGCGGGCCGCGACCGCGTCCAGCGTCGTCTGTGGCTGCTGGGCGAACATCACTCCTTGCGCCAGCATGAAGCGGGCGCCTAGCGCTGTTTCCGTTTCGCGCAGGATCGGGTTCCAGAGGTCGTCCTGGCGCGCGACCAGCGCCTCGGGCTCTCCTGCGCGGTAGCAGAGCGCGTCGCTGCCGGCATAACGGACGATCTCGGCCCGCACCGCCTCGTGCTGGTCGGCGACGCCGTCCAGCGCGGAATTGACCAGCCGGGTCAGCGGCATCTTGGCCGGGTCGATGCGCTCCACCTGTGCCTGCCATTCGGCGGCGAGCGCTTCGGCGACGGCCTGCGAACTCACTGCCAGCGGATTACGCGCCGGTGTCCGCGCCGTGCGGCCGTCGAGTGCGACATGGAACAGTCCGTCGCGCTCCAGCACGGCGGCCGCCTCGTAGAAGCGGCTCGGAAGGGCGTTGCGCATCGCCTTCTGGGCGGCGGCGACGGGGTCGGGCTGGCGCTGGCCGGCTGCCCCGAAGCGGGCGAGGAATTCATCGGTCGACATGGGCCGCGCTGTAGCATGCGCCGCCGCGCCGGTCAGCCGCCATGAATGTCGCGCCAGGCCGGTCTGGCGTTCGCGAAGGGCAGGGCGGTCGCGGCATGCACGCCGCGCGCGATGGCCCGCGCCAGCACGTCGGCGGCCGTGGCGCAGATCTCCGTGAGCGCGAAGGCGTCGGATGGCGCGCCCGCGCGTCCCGTGGCGGCCGAGAAGACGACGTCTCCATCGAGCGGGGCGTGGACGGGCCGGAGCGCCCGCGCCAGCCCGTCATGGGCTGCCAGCGCCAACCGCTTGCATTGCGCCTTGGTCAAAGCGGCGTCGGTCGCGACCAGCGCGATCGTGGTGTTGCGCCCGGACCCGCCCTTGTAGCGCAAAGCGAGGTCTTCGGGCGCGATCGCGGCCGGCCAGCCAAGCCCGCCGAACTCGGCGTCGCGTTCGTAAGCGCCGGCCCAGAAATGCGGGCCGTCGCCGATCGTGGCCGAGCCGACCGCATTGACCGCGACCAGCGCGCCGACGACATGGCCGGTCGCCGCCAGCGCGCTGGCCGAGCCGAGCCCGCCCTTGAAGCTCTGCGTCGTCGCGCCGTAGCCCGCGCCGGCCGTTCCCAGCGCAAAGATATCCGATGCGCCGGCTGCGGCCTGCAGGCCGAGCGCGCGATAGGGCGCTTCGCCCGCGCCTTCCGCCCAGGGCTTGTCGCCGCCATTGGCGAGGTCGAACAGGATCGCCTGCGGCACGATCGGCACGCGATACGCCCCGACCGGGAAGCCGCGCTGCTCGGCCGCGAGCCAGGCCATGACGCCGTCGGCCGCGCTCAGGCCCCAAGCCGAGCCGCCCGACAGCACGATCGCGTCGACATGCTCGACCGTCATCTCCGGCTCGAGCAGCGCGGTGTCGCGCGTGCCTGGCGCGCCGCCAAGGATCGCGACCGAGGCGATGGTCGGCCGGTCGAACAGCGCGACGCTGACGCCGGTCGCGGCACTCGCATCCTGCGCATTGCCGACGAGGACGCCGCGAACGTCGGTGATCAGATTGCGCATCGTCTCGTATCGGCCGAAGGATGGAACTTCGCGGCATTCCGCGCGTCCAGTCCACATTACGATCTTTTCATGCTTGCGCCATCGCCGGGTCAGGGCCTGCCCGGCATGGTGGCCTCATCGCGAACCGGCTTCGAGACCCGCTCAGCGACTGCTCCTTTGCCCGACCCTCTCTTTTTTGCCCGACCCTCCCCTGGAGATTGCCCCATGAAACGCATCGCCCTGATCGCCGCCTCTTCGGTCGCAGCCTTGGCCGCGACCTTCGCGATCGCCCAGCAGCCGCAGCCGATCCCGCCTGCCGGCGGCGGCGACAGCACACGCCAGGAGCGCTCCGAGAGCCGCGCCGAATCGCGCGAGCAGCGCCGCACCGAATGGCGCGAACGCCGCGCCGAGCGCATGGAGGCGCGCCTCAATGAGCGTCTCGCCAAGCTGCGCACCGACATGAACCTGAAGCCCGACCAGGTGCCGCTGTTCGAGCGCGTCGAGGCGGTGATCAAGAAGAGCGCCGAGCAGCGCCGTGAGCGCTGGGCCTCGATGCGCGAGCAGCGTGACACCCTCCGCCATGCCGACATCATGGAACGGCTCGACAGCATGTCGACCCGCAGCGGCGAGCGCGCCCAGCGCATGAAGGAGTTGTCCGACACGGTGCGGCCGCTCTGGACCACGCTCAGCGACGAGCAGAAAACGGTCGCCCGCCGCGCGGTGCGTGAGGCGATGTCCGAGGGGCGCGGCCACATGCGCCAGATGCGCGAGCGCTGGGACGAGCGTCGCGGCGGCGGCAGGGATCGTGACGACGACGATCGTGGAGAGCGCCGCGGGCGTGATCGCGATCGCGGCGACTGGGACCGTCGCGGCTGATCAGGCGAGCAGAGAATGAAGGAAGGGCGGCTCCCGGAGCCGCCCTTTTTCATTGCGGCGGATACCGCGCGTCAGGTCCCGACGGAGTCGGTGACGCATTTCTTGGTGAAGCTCGTCTTGGCCGCGCCATTGAGCTTCCTGTCGGCGGCCTGCTTGTCGCAGGCTGCGGTGGCGTCCTTCTCGCACTTGCCGAGGAAGCTGGTCTTGGCGGCGCCGGCCAGTTTCTTGTCGGTGGCCTGCACGGCGCAGCTTGCGCCCTGAGCGAATGCCTGACCCGACAGGCAGCCGAGCGCGAGCGCTGCGATCAACATCATCTTCATGATCGTCATCCTTTTCCCGTTTGAGTTTCCAAGGATTAGCCGAGTCGCTGCGGCTTGTCAGCGCGGCGGGGGAGGCAGGCCATCCGGCCTGTGACGCCAGAAACAAACGGTAACCTTTCGTTTACACTAGCTGTTCAAGTTCAATTCAGAGTTTTGCGTTTACTGTTTGGCAGTAAGTTCACCGCGAGTGGTCGCCATGAGCAACAAGACACTGACCTGGACCATGCGAGGCTTCATCGCATCCGTCTTCGTGCTGAGCCTGTTTGGTCCCTATGCGATCTCGATCCTGATCGGCTGCCTTGGGCTGGGCTGCTATTTCTTCCGCGACGAGGCCGGCTCGCATCTGTGAGCAAGTTCTGAGCGGCGTCACGCGCCGCGACATCGACCGGCTAACGAAAAAGGGCGGCTCCTGCGAGCCGCCCTTTTTCGTTTCCGGCCAGCGCCTTGCGGCCTGACGCTTCGGTATCGAAATCAGCGCGAGTAGAACTCGATGACCAGGTTCGGTTCCATCTGCACCGCATAGGGCACGTCCGTCAGGGTCGGCGTGCGGGTGAAGGTGGCGGTCGACTTGGTGTGGTCGGTGTCGAGATAGTCGGGCACATCGCGTTCGGCCAGAGCGGCCGACTCGATCACGAGGGCGAGCTGGCGCGAGCTCTCCTTGACCGCGATCACGTCGCCCGGCTTGACCTGATAGGAGGCGATGTTGACGCGCTTGCCGTTCACGGTGACGTGGCCGTGGTTGACGAACTGGCGGGCCGCGAAGACCGTCGGGACGAACTTGGCGCGGTAGATCACCGCATCCAGACGACGCTCGAGCAGGCCGATCAGGTTCTCGCCCGAATCGCCCTTCAGGCGGATCGCCTCGGCGTAATAGCGGCGGAACTGCTTCTCCGAGATCGAGCCGTAATAGCCCTTCAGCTTCTGCTTGGCACGCAGCTGCGTGCCGAAGTCGGAGGGCTTGCCCTTGCGGCGCTGGCCGTGCTGGCCGGGGCCGTATTCGCGGCGGTTGACCGGGGACTTCGGGCGGCCCCAGATGTTCTGACCGAGA
>JBKJSB010000358.1:0-3166 GCA_046593015.1 Allobosea sp. | reverse complement strand
CGCGCTGCGGCTGCCTCTCCGCCTCGACATCGGCGTCCGGGCCGAGCTGCAGGTCGATGCGCCAGATGTCGTCGGGCTGTTTGTGCAGCAGCGCCGACTGGCCCGAATGGAACGGCGGCGCGAACCAGAACCAGCGCTCGGTGGGAAAATCGGCCTGCATCTTCACATCGGCGATCAGGAACTTGTCCTCGAAGGCCTCGCCCCTGAAGTCCAGCCCGAGCATGGCGCGCGTCGGCGAGCGCGCGCCGTCGCAGGCGACGACCCATTCGGCCTCGATTCGATAATCGCCCTCGGGCGTGGCGATGGTCAGCAGCGCGCCGTCATTGCGCGGTTGGAGCCCGGCAAGCCCGTTGCTCCAGCGCAGGTCGATCAGCGGCTCGGCCAGCGCGGCCTCTGCCAGCGCAGCCTCGACGTAATACTGCTGAAGGTTGATGAAGGCGGGCTGCTTGTGGCCGTCCTCGGGCAGAAGGTCGAAGTCGTAGAGTTCCTGCTCGCCGCGAAAGACGCGGCCCTTGCGCCAGGTGACGCCCTTTTCGACCATGGCCTCGGCGAGGCTGAGCCGGTCGAAGATCTCCAGCGTGCGCTTGGCAAAGCAGATCGCGCGCGAGCCCTCGCCGATGCGGTCGCTGTCGTCGATCAGCACGATCGGGACGGCGCGACGCGCTAGGTCGAGCGCGAGCGTCAGCCCGACGGGGCCGGCGCCGACGATGACGACCGTGTGATGCGCGGGGGCCGGGGCGTCCTGATCGGGCGAGCGGCGATAGGCGAACTGGCGGTGGGGCTGCACGGCCGTCACTCCGCGCATCGCGTCATGACTGGCGCCCCTGGCTGTGCTAAATTCATCGTCAACGAGGTGAAGAGGCGAGCGATGCGCAAGGCGCAGGTGTTGTTGCGGGAAGACCAGACGGCGGAACTGGAGCGCGTCAGCCGCCAGACCGGCCGCAAGAAAAGCGAGTTGATCCGGCGCGGCGTCGATCTCGCACTTGCGGAGGCGGTCGGGACGGAAGCGGCTGCGAAAGCCGTTCCTGCAGTTCCCGAGATGCCGGACTGGAAGAAGGTTTGGCTCGACGCAGCCGGGATCTGGAAGGATCGCGACGATCTTGATGAGATGCGCGACAGCCTCAGAGCCGCCAACCAGCGTAGGGATGCCGAGTTACAGCGCCAGTGGCGGGGTAAGTGAGATGGCTCCTCGACAGTTCCGTCGTAATCGACATGCTTCGCGGTGTTCCGGCCGCAATCGCTTTCGTGCAAAGCATGCCGGGCGGTCCACGCATGTCCGTGGTCACCATCAGCGAACTGCGGGACGGCGAGCGCGGGGCGCGCGAGACGGCGCGGATCGATAACCTGCTTGCCGAAGCCGAGCTCTACGACGTGACGAAGGAGATCGCTGAGTTGTCCGGCAATTTGATGCGTCGCTTCCGACGCAGCCATGGACTGACCACCCCGGATTCCCTGATCGCCGCAACCGCGATCCATCACAAGCTCCAACTCGCCACCCTGAACCTCAAGCATTTCCCGATGTTCCCGGACCTTCGCCGCCCCTATTGACGGCCGTTCAGCTCTCAACCAAGTCTCGCTATCCTGGTGACGACACGATCGGCGGTGACCGGACGCCCCGACATTTGTTGATCGAAAAATAATCCTTGAAAAGCAGTGGCCAGATCATGATGAATGCTGTCAGCAGCCACATGATTTTGAAGACCGACCTTAATCGATAATGCCCATTGCGCGTCAACCAGCGATGGAAACTCTCGCCCGTCTTATTGTGGGATGACCCGTCAAAAATTCCGACATCCTTATCTGGCGGCCACTGGCGAGATTCGATCAGCCACGCTCTACGGAGAGGATACATTATTGCGGTTAGCACGAAGATCGACGGCACCATCGCGAAGAATATCCAAAGATGGATGTGGTCCAGCCAATGCACCGTAACGATCTTCAATCCCATCGCCCTACCCCCGCAGGTCGATCCACATCTGCCGGTCCCGCTCGTCGGTCCAGATGCGCGGATGGTCGAGGCCGTTGGCCTCGTCATAGGCGCGGCTGACGTTGAAGGGCAGGCAGTGCTCGAAGATGACCCAGTCGCCATAGGCCGGCTTCAGCGTCGCATGCACGCGCTCGAAGGTTTCGCGCAGCGAACGGCCGGAAGCGACATTCTGCTTCACCGCCTCGAACAGGTCGCTGAGGAAGGCGCGCGTGCCGCCGATGCCGTCGGCCACCATCGCCTCGCCCACCAGCGCCGCGCCCCGTCCGGGCACCATCGCGACCGAGCCGAGGCCGGCGAGATTGTCGAGCGTGTCGGGCCAGTCGGTGAAATGCGCATCGCCGCAATAGGGCGTTGCGCCATATTCGACGAGATCGCCGGCGAAGGCCACGTCGGCGTCGGGAATCCAGGCGACGATGTCGCCGGCGGTGTGGCCACGGCCGAGCGACATCAGCCTGACCTCGCGCGAGCCTAGCCAGAGCGAGCAGTCCTCGGAGAAGGTCGTGGTCGGCCAGGTCAGGCCGGGGCGGATCGACTCCGCGCCCTGGAACAGGCGCGGAAAACGGCCGATCTCGCTCGCCTTGTCCTCTTCGCCGCGCTCCACGATCATGTCGCGTGCCGCGTCCGAGCAGATGATCTCGCTTGCGCCATAGGCCGGCGCGCCGAGCACGCGCACGGCGTGGTAATGCGACAGCACGACCCGGGTGATCGGCTTGTCGGTGACGGCGCGAACGCGATCTATGACCGTCTGCGCCATTTTCGGCGTCGCCTGCGCGTCGAAGACGAGGACGCTGTCGTCGCCGATGACGACGCCTGTGTTGGGGTCGCCCTCGGCGGTGTAGGCGTAGACGCCCTTCCCGATCTCGTCGAAGGAGATGGTCTTCTCGCCGAGATCGGCGCTGGAGGCGAAGGCGGGTTGATTAGGCATGAGGCAGGATGTCCTGTTCGATGGCGCCGAAGATGGAATGGCCGGCCGCATCCTTCATCTCGATCCGGACGCTGTCGCCGAAGCGCAGGAAGGGCGTCGCGGCAGCACCGTCGAGAATCGTTTCGACCATGCGCTGCTCGGCGATGCAGGCATAGCCAAGCCCGCCCTTGGCGACGGGCAACCCCGGGCCGCCGCTCTTGTCGCGGTTGGAGACGGTGCCCGAGCCGATGATGGTGCCGGCCCCGAGCGGGCGG
>JBKJSB010000338.1:0-6853 GCA_046593015.1 Allobosea sp. | reverse complement strand
AATTCCCCGGATAGCGCATCGGCGTGTAGAGGAAGCGGTCGACGAAGAGCGTGCCGGCCTCCTTGTCCATCTCGTATTTGATCGGCTCGCCGCCGATGGCGACCTCGATGACGACATTGACTTCGTCGGGCGGGTTCTTGCCGATGGAGATGGCGTCGAGGCGCATGGTTCCAGACCTGTCGAGAATTGCGGAATTCCGGCGCGCCTTATGCGCGATGGGCGGCAAAAGGCCAAGCCCGACCTTCTGCCCGCCGGGACCGAAATTTGCGCGCCGACGCGCGCGCTGCTATCGCGCTGGTCATGAACCGCCTCGCCTGTAATGCCCGCGGACCTAGCCCGTGCTGAACCGCCTGCGCCCCGACGACGAACGCTATGCGAGGCGCATGGCCCGCATCGCGCGCTGGGACCGGCCGCTCGATGGCGGGCTCGACCACCTGCGCGCCTGGGCCAACATGCTGCTGGTCGACCATGGCGTCTTCCGCATGGTCTATCTCAACGCCCATCGCGTCACGCCGACGCTGTGGCGGACGGCCCAGCCGGCGCCGACGCAGATCGCCGCTTTCGCGCGCCGGGGCGTCAAAACCATCGTCAACCTGCGCGGCGGGCGCGAGCACGGCTCCTGGCCGCTGCAGCGCGAGGCCTGCGAGCGTCATGGCGTCACGCTGGTCGATTTCGTGCTGCGCTCGCGCGGCGCGGCCGAGCGCGAGACCATTCTCGGCGCCGGGGCGTTCTTCGCCTCGCTGCGTGAGCCGGCGCTGGTGCATTGCAAATCGGGCGCGGACCGGGCCGGTTTCTTTGCGGCGCTCTATCTGCTGATCCATGAGAACCGGCCGCTCGACGAGGCGGTGAAGCAGCTTTCGCTGCGCTACGGCCATTTCCGCTTCGCCAAGACCGGCATCCTCGACGCCTTCTTCGAGGCTTATCGCCGCGAGGGGAACGGCAAACCGTTCCTGGACTGGGTCGCGACCGACTACGATCCCGAACGGCTGGAGCGCGAGTTCAAGCCGGGTTTCCTGTCCTCGCTGCTGGCCGACAGGATCATCGCGCGCGAGTGAGGCGTCAGGCCCTCGCCGCCGGGGCGGGTCCGATCGCGTCGATGCCGAGCCGCGTCCAGGCGAACTGGACATGGGCGACCATCCGGCCGAGCGAGATGATGCCGATGGCGCAGAGCAGCATCAGCGAGAGCGTGCCGAACCACAGCATCACGATGCCCGCTGCGATCAGCGCCAGCGCATTGGTCGCGACCTGCCGGCGCGGATGGCGCGAAAGCGACGCCATTTCGTGCAGCGGCGCAACCAGCGCGATGCCGCCATAGAACAGCGCCATGATCGCGACGACCTGGCCGATGCCCTCCCATTGCGTGCCGTCGAGGACGACGTCCGCGCCCATGGCGACGAAGGCGATCGCCGCAAACAGTCCGGCCGCGGCGACAAACAGACACAAGGTGACGAAGCGGGCCCATTGCTGCCGGCCATGGCCCGCGCGGGCCCGCAGGCTCGACAGCACCAGCGGCACCGAGACGGCGGCGAACATCTGGGTCGGCACCTCGAGCAGCCGCATGGCGAGGGCGACATGAGCTGCAAGCAGCGCGTTGCTGGCCATCGGCAGCGCCAGCAGCGGGATGACCATGAAGCCGAATGAGAGCAGCGCCGAGGGCAGCAGGAAGCGCGGCGCGGCGCGCCAGCGGCTGGCCGATTCGCGCAGTTCCGGCCGCGACCAGACAGCAGGGCTCACCAGCCGCACCAGGGCCTCGCGCCGGCGCCAGACCAGATAGGCGGCGGCGACGACATGGCCGATCGCGTCCGCCGCGAAGAGCGCCAGCGATGTCGCGCCGAGCGGCCAGATCAGCGCGATCATCATGCCCGGCTGCACCAGCGCCTGCACGATGTTGCTGTTGCCGATCGTGGCGAAATCGCCCTCGGCCGTGGCCTCCGATGTCAGCAGCCTGATCACGGCCCGGCAGGTCAGCGAGACCAGGAACAGCGCCCCGAAGGCCGCGACGACCCAGTTCGCCGTCACCACGGAGACCACGACGAGCGTCATGGCGCAGATGAAGGCGAAGCCGGCAGCGAGCGCGAGCCGGAAGGCGCGCCCGAGGCGTTCGCGGTCGTCGCTCTGGAAGAAGACGGCCTCGAAGCGCAGCAGCGCCGCGATCGCGACGAAATTGGCGAGCGCCGAAAACAGAGCGAAATCGGCGAAGACCTGGGCCGGGCACAGGGCGGCGGCGACGAGCAGCCCCCAGACCGAGAGGAATCGCGCCTGGACGAAGCGCAGCGCCAGCATCAGCCCGGCGGCAAGACCGGCGCGGGCGGCCGGCGACGGTTCGGCGGCGATCTCTTCGGCCGCGCGCGCGGGAGCTGCGACCCTATCCGCGGCGGACTTCTCGGCAGGCGGCAGCGCGGCTGGCGCGCCGGCCCCGAAGGCCGCCCGTGAGAGCGTGAGTTGCGCCGTCATATCCGAGTCCAGTTCGGGTGGCCCGACGAGGCGTCGCTGCGGATCTCCCGAGGATCGCGGCGACGTGACGGCGCCGCGCGCATATCGGGATGCCGAGATCCGGATGCGGTTCCGTGAGATGAAGGTTGCTCCAGCGTAGTTAACGAAGCGTTAGGGAGCGCCGACGCCCCAGATCACAGCGGCGAGATGGGACGTCGATCTGTTCGCCCTGTGGCGCGAATGGGGCGCGCTTCGCAATGTTGTGTCCGGACCGTGTCCGTTCGTGAGCACCGGCAAGGGACGCATGCGACGCCACGCCACGCCATATGACGAACGCCATGCGACATTGCGGGTCTCTGGTCGCCTAAACAGGTTTCCGTCATTGTTGGACAGGCGCCGGTGCAAGACCGGCGGGGCAGGGCGCGCGACGGCATGATCCAGAACGGCGAGGCCGAGGCGGCGGGGCTCGTTCCCCACCCCGAACGCGGCGCGATCCTGAGCGAGGTCCATGCCCGCCCCTTCGCTCCGGTCGAGACGCCGCGACGGTTGCTGCACTTCGCCTTTCTGACCGATTCGGCCCAGGCCGTGGCGGACCGCGCCGCGCTGATGCGCTTCTGCGCCGAGCGTGGCGTGCCTGCTCCGCAGGAGGGCGCCAAACATCACCGCGCCCGCTTCGCCGAGGCCAGCCTGCGCTGGGAGCAGCACAGCGAGTTCACCACCTATAGCTGGGAGTTGCCCGCCAGCGAGGCCGTGCCGTTTCTGCCGACGACCGGCCTGCTGCCGCATGGCATGCGCGCCTTGCCGCAGCCCGGGCCGCATCTGGTCTCGGTCGATCTGCATCTCCTGCCCGAGGCCGGCATCGGCGCGCTCGATGCGATCTTCGACGCCTCCAGCCTGGCCGCCGCGCTGGTCGATGGCGGGGCGGCGATCGCGGCCACGGATTTTCGCGCCGGCACCGACGGCTTCGTGCGCATTCTCGTGCTCGACCGCGCCCTGACGCCGCCGCGCGCCGGCGCGCTGGCGCAGCGCCTGCTCGAAATCGAGACCTATCGGACGCTGGCGTTGCTCGGCCTGCCGGAATCGCAGCGCATCGCGCCCTCCGTGCGCCGCACCGAGGAGACGCTGGTGCGGATCGCCGGCACCATGACGGCGACCAACGGGCTGGCGGCCGACCATGCCCTGCTCGACGAGATGACCGCGCTCGCCGCCAAGCTCGAATCGGAGGCCGCCTCCTCGAATTACCGCTTCGGAGCGAGCCGCGCCTACGACACCATCGTGCAGCAACGCCTGCTCGCCATCGGCGAACAGACTCATGCCGGCTGGCCGACGATCGCGGCCTTTCTCGGCCGGCGGATGGCCCCGGCGATGCGCACCTGCCAGATGCTGCAGGAGCGCCAGGCCGATCTCTCGACCAAGCTGGCGCGCGCCGCCAACCTGCTGCGCACCCGCGTCGATGTTGCGCTGGAACAGCAGAACCGCGACCTGCTGGCTGCGATGAACGACCGCGCCCGGATGCAACTGCGACTGCAGCAGACGGTCGAGGGGCTTTCGGTCGCGGCGATCGGCTACTACGTCGTCAGCCTGTTCGGCTACATCGCCAAGGGCGCGAAGGATTGGGGCTGGCTTAAACCGGAACCCGGCGTCGCGACCGCGCTGTTCGTGCCGGTGGCGCTGCTGGGCGTCTGGGCGGCGGTCAGGCGGATCAGGCGGGGGAATGGCGGGGATGGCTGAGGTGGCCTGAAGCGATGGCAACATGCCCTTATAATCGAGGGCGTGTTGCCGGCTTGGCCGGCCGTTCTGAGGAGGCCGCTATGCCCGCAACTGTTGGCATCGTTCCGGAGATCGCCCGAAAGCTGGGCGGTGTATCCGTTCTCGGCTCGGAGATCCGGTCTCAGGCCGATCTCGCCATGCTGGTCCACAACCAGATTCCGCTTGCTGCATTGCAAGGGCTTGCCAAGGCTGGGCTCAGCGAGAGCGAGATCGACAGTTTCGTCATTCCCCATCGCTCCTGTCGCCATCGCGCCGCCCGCAGCCAGCCGCTCAGCATCGAGGAATCCGACCGGGCCGTGCGGCTGCTGCGCGTCCAGTCACTGGCCGAGCAGACTTTCGGCGGGCTCGACAAGGCCCATCGCTGGCTGCGTCGCGAGTTGGCGGAGTTGGGTGGGGCCGATCCCCTGACGGTCGCGCAGACGGAAGCCGGCGCGCGCCTGATCGAGACCATCCTCGGCAAGATCGCCTGGGGAGCGGCCGCCTGATGCGGCTCTGGCGGCTGTCGGGCGTCGAGCATGCCGTGTCCTTCAACGGCGGTTACGGACTTCTGTTCGAAGGGCGCTGGAACCTGATCGGCCGGCCAGTGACCTATTGCGCGACCTCCCCGTCGCTCTGCGTCCTCGAAAAGCTCGTCCATATCGAGGATCCGACGCTGCTGCCCGACCTCATGATGCTGTGTTACGACGCGCCGGATGCTCTCGTGGTCGACGAACAAAGGCTGTCCGATCTGCCGGACAATTGGCGCGAGCACGAAACGATGACGCAGGAGATCGGCGAGGCATGGCTTGCGGGAGAGACCGCGCCGCTTTTGCGCGTTCCCTCCGCCATTGTTCCGAAACCGGATTCGCCCGACCTCAACCTGCTGATCAACCACCGCCACCCGGACGTCGGTCGGATCATCCTATCGTCGGCCGCGCCGTTCGCGCTCGATGCGAGGCTGCTCACTCTCTGATGAGACGAGCGAAGCGTTGCCGCCTCACGCCTCCTTGAAGCCATACTCCGGGATGCCCTGCTCGTTGCCGTAATACTTGTAAGGCAGGAACTTGCCGGACATCGAGACGCGGACGCGGTCGCCCTTCGGGTTGGGCTCGCGCTCGAAGGCGACGTTGAAGTCGATCGCCGACATGATGCCGTCGCCGAACTCCTCCTCGATCAGCGCCTTCCAGGCCGGACCGTTGACCATCACCATCTCGTAGAAGCGGTAGATCAGCGGGTCGGTCGGCGGCATCGGCGTGCCCGTGCCGCGATAGGGCACCTCGTTGAGCATGCGCTCCTCGGCGATGCTCAGGCCGAAGAGCTCGGCGGCGGCCTTGGCGAGCGGTTTGGGCAGCTTCATCTGGCCGAGCAGCGCGCCGACGATCAGCACCTCCGACATGCCGCCGATCTCGGCGGTGATGTGCTTCCAGCTCCAGTCCTTCTCGCGCTTGATGTCGAGGATCTTTTCGGTGAGTTCTTCGCGCTTCATGGGTTTTGTCTCCCTTTTTCAATTTCTCTCAATCCTCATCCTGAGGAGCCGCGAAGCGGCGTCTCGAAGGACCGTCCAGTGTGCTCTGGAGCATCTTTCGAGACGCAGCCTTCGGCTGCTCCTCAGGATGAGGGCGGTGGATGATGACGGGTCATCACGCCGCCTTGCGTCCGGCGTCCGGCCCCGAATCGTCGGCGCCTGGACGCACCACGGGCGGGTGGCGGCGGTCGTAGCCGTCGGGCACCGCGTCCTTGAAGGTCTTGGAACGGACCACGAGGAAGTCGATCAGATGGTTGCGGATGGCGTAGTAGCCGGGGTGGTGATGCACCTCCGTGCGCTTGCGGTCGCGCGGCAGCGGGTTCTCGACGATCTCGGCGATCATCGCCTGAGGCCCGTTGGTCATCAGCACGATGCGGTCGGCGAGATAGATCGCCTCGTCGACGTCATGGGTGATCATGAAGGCGGTCTGGCCGGTCTCCAGGCAGATGCGGCGAACCTCGTCCTGCAGCGTGCCGCGCGTCAGCGCGTCGAGCGCGGAAAAGGGCTCGTCCATCAGCATCATTTTTGGCTCGATCGACAGCGCGCGCGCGATGCCGACGCGCTGCTTCATGCCGCCCGACAGCTCGGACGGCTTCTTGAGTTCCGAGCCCTTGAGGCCGACCTTCTCGATGAAGGCCATCGCATGCGCGTTCACCTTCGCCTTCGGCCAGTCCCGGTGCCTGGCGGCGACCGCATAGGAGACGTTGCCGAGCACGGTGCGCCAGGGCAACAGGGAATGGCCCTGGAAGATGACGGCGCGGTCGAGCGAGGGGCCTTCGATCGCCTTGCCGTCGACGATCGCCGCGCCGTCGTCGGGCGCGTCCAGTCCGTTCAGGATGTTCAGCACCGTGGTCTTGCCGCAGCCGGAATGGCCGATGATGCAGGCGAATTCGCCCTTCTTCATCGAGAACCAGAGATCCTCGAACACCGTCGTCATGCCGCCGCCGGCCTTCGGATAGCGCCGGCTGATGCCCTCGATCGAGACGAATTTGTCGCTTTGGGTCGCCATGGCGCTCAATCCGGATAGGTCACGGCGCGCTGGAAGCGCGCCAGCGTCTGGTCGAGCATCATGCCCATCACGCCGATCACGAAGATCGCGACGATGACATTGGTGATCGAGAGGTTGTTCCACTCGTTCCAGACGAA
>JBKJSB010000311.1:0-5741 GCA_046593015.1 Allobosea sp. | reverse complement strand
CCCGACATCCGGCATGCGACTTTCGTCAGTCGCAGGCCCGTCGCGCGGCTTTCTCGCCTGCCGGCCGCGACGGCGACCCGCATAGCATCGAACGCCGTACATGGAAACAGCCGAGTGGACGCAGCGCACCATGGATCAGCGTTTGGGATCAGCGCTTGGGATCAGCGCTTGAACAGCTGGTGCTCGACCTTGTCGCCGGGCTTGATGCCCAGGCTCTCGCTGATCCCGCCATTGATTTCCAGCACCGACAGCACCGGCTCGCCCGAGGGAATCGTCCGGCGCGACAGCGGCTCGGTCCGCTCGGCGATGCGCGCGATCGTGCCGTCGGCCCGGATGAACAGCATGTCGAGCGGGATGAAGGTGTTCTCCATCCACATAGAGACATGCTCGGTGCGGGCGAAATCGAACAGCATGCCGCGATCGGCGGGCATGTAGTTGCGGTGCATCAGCCCCTTGGCGCGCTGCTCGTTGGTCCGCATCACCTCGACCTGGAAGGCGTGGCGCTTGCCGCTGCTGACGATGCTCAGCGCCTCCAGCCCGGCCGGAGCGGCCTGCTGCGCGCGTGCAGCCATTGGCGAGACGACGAGCGCCAGGCAAGCAAGACCAGACAGGAACAGGCGTCTGAAGGCAATCATCGTAGGGCGCTCCATCATCGTGGTCATATGGGTCGCGGGCATACGGGTCGCGCGAGTGCCGCAATCGCGACAGATACCGACGATCCGCGTGTTGCGGTCAAGCATTTGCAGCAGTTGCGACCCGCTTTGCGTCTTTCTTTCGTCGCGCCCTTGCGGCAGGTTCATACCAAACCGGGAGATCATCATGCTCGCCTCGAATCGCCGCCGCGCAGCGCTCCACAAACCTGTCCTGCTCGCCCTCGCCTTCATCTTCAGCGCGGGCGCGGCCGCCCGTGCCGCCGATTTCCAGCTCGACAATGTCAGGCTCGACCTTGGCGGCTTCGCGATCGCCGCGCCACGGATCGTGGTCAAGGGTTCGCCGCTCGAGCGCGAGCAGTTCGCAGCGCTGCTGAACGCCGGTACGGGCGACAGCGCCGTCGCGCGCATGACCAAGCTCACGGCGGCCGAGATCAGCGCGCCCGAACTGCGCTTCGAACAGATGCTGGGGCCGCAGAAGCAGACGACGATCTACCGCGACATCCGCTTCACCGACATCCGCGAAGGCAGGATCGGGCGCGGCGAGGCGGCGCGCGGCGCGATCGCGGTGACGGGTGCGGCGACCGGCCCGATGACCGGCGATATCCTGCGCACCAGCTTCGAGGCGCTCGATCTCAGGCAAGTCGCGCGCGTTCTGACCGAGAAGGCGCAGCCCGGCGCGAGCGAACCGCTTGTGCCGCTGTTTGGCCGTTTCGAACAGGACGGCTACACGCTCGACATGGGCAAGGCCGGCAAGATGTCGCTCGGCAAGTCGAGCGGTTCGGGCTTTGCCGCAAGGGTCGGTCCCGAGCCGCTGGGCGAGGTGCTGTCCCGGCTCGTCGCGCTCAGCGACGCCGCCGAAAAATCGGCGCGCGATCCCAAATCTGCCAACAAGCCGCTCAAGACCGAAGACGACAGGCGGATGGGGCTCGCCCTGCTCTCGCTGTACGACTCTGTCGCCTACGGCAATGGCGAGTTGCGCGACCTCGCCATGACCGTGATCACGCCGCCGACGCCAGGCGCCAAGCCCGAAACGGTTGATATGAAGGTGGCGCGCATCGCTTACGGCGAGAACGCGCCTGCCAAAAGCGGCTTCTCGCTGGAAGGCACGAGCTTTTCCGGCGGCGGCGCGAAGGGCCAGATCGAGACGATTGCCTATTCCGGCTTCTCGCTTGCACCGGTGATCGAGGAACTGAAGGCGCTGCTGGCAAAGCCTGATGCCGACATCGACAATCTCGACTTCCGCAAGTTCATCCCGACCATCGGCACGTTCCGCATGACCGGCCTGAGCGTCGACGCGCCCCAGCCGCCCCGCCGCGGCCAGCCGCAGCCGCCACTGCGGATCGGGCTCGGGCTGATGGAACTGAAGTCGGGCGAACAGCTCAACGGCGTGCCGACGGCCTTGAGCCTGACGATCGACAATCTGCTCGTGCCCGTCACCGAGGGGCCGAGCAATCCCGCCGCGCGCGACCTGATCGCCATGGGCTACAGGATGCTGGATCTCTCCAGCAAGGTCGATATGGCCTGGGATGCAGGCAGGAGCGAACTCGGCGTCCGCTCGCTCTCGCTCGGGGCGGCCAACATGGCCAAGCTCGACATCTCCGGCATCCTCGGCAACGTCACAAGGGACCTGTTCGCGAGCGATCTTGCTCTGGCGCAGGTCGCCGCGCTCGGCGCGACCGTGCGCAGCGTCGAGGCGAAACTGCAGAATTTCGGCCTGCTCGAGAAGCTGGTCGAGAACGAGGCCCGCAAGGCCAACCGCAAGCCAGACGAGATGCGCCGCGAATATGCGATGATGGCGAGCCTCGGCCTGTCGGCGATCCTGGGCCCCTCCGACGCCGCCAAGACGCTGACGGCGGCGATCTCGCGCTTCGCCGCGCAGCCGCGCGCGCTGACCGTGCAGGCGAACGCCAAATCGGGATCCGGGCTTGGGCTAGCCGACGTGCTGACGATCACCGACCCGACCCAGATCTTCGACAAGATCGACCTCAAGGCTACGGCCGAGTGAGACAGGCGGCTGACCGGCACGGCGACGCCCTGCTGCCCGAGGATGCCCACTGGACGCCAGGCGCTTTCGTCGCCTGGTGGGCCGGTCTTCCGCAGATTCCGCGCGGCTGGCTCTCGCGCCGCCTCAATCCCGACAACCAGACAAGGCTGCATCTGGCGCATCTGATCGCCCGGCGACCGGGCCAGATCGCAATCGGCCCCTACAGCTATGGCCGTCCCAAGATTCGCTTTCCCGAGAGCGGCGCGCGGCTGGTGATCGGCCGCTTCTGCTCGATCGCCGACGGCGTCGAGATCCTGCTCGGCGGCAACCACAGGCTGGACTGGGCGACGACCTATCCGTTCGCCGCCCTGCCCCGACTTTGGCCGGAGGCGGCGGGTCTCGATGGCAGCCATGTCAGCAACGGCGACGTCACGATCGGCCATGATGTCTGGCTCGGTTCGCAAAGCCTCATCCTGTCGGGCGTCACCGTCGGACATGGCGCCGTCGTCGCGGCGCGGGCCGTCGTGACGCGCGATGTCCCGCCCTATGCGATCGTTGCGGGCAATCCGGCCCGGCTCGTGCGCTACCGCATGGATGAGGCGCACATCGCGGCGCTGCTGGCGACGCGGTGGTGGAGTTTGCCGCAGGCCGAACTGCGCCGCCTGATCCCGCTCCTGATGTCGGGGCGCATCGATGAACTTGCAGAGACCGGCCAGACGCGAACCGCCTGAACGCTGCGGAAATGTCTGGAAACGGGCAGAAACATATTGTCAACGCCGCAACGTCACTCTACCGAAACCGGTTCCTCTTCACCGGGTCCCGACCATGCATGCTTCCGCTCAGGACAAGGCGCGCGTTTTCCGCCGGGCCTATCTCGCCGATGTCGAAACGACCGCGCTGACGGTGCTGGATGTCGGATCGGCCATCGTCGACGGGCAGAGTCTGTCGAACCGCGATGTGATGGCAAATCCGGCCTGGGCCCTGCGCGGGATGGATATCGAGCCCGGTCTCAACGTCGATATCGTCGTTGCCGACCCCTATGACTGGACGGAGATCGCATCCGGCTCCGTCGATGTCGTGACCTGCTCGGAGGTGTTCGAGCATGCCGAGTTCTTCTGGATCACGATGCTCGAGATCGCGCGGGTGCTGAAGGGCAACGGGTTGGCCTTCATTACCTCGCCCGGCGGGGGGCCGCGCCATCGCTTCCCGGTCGATTGCTGGCGCTTCTACGACGACGCCTTCCCGGCGCTGGCCCGCTATGCCGGGCTCACTCTGCTGGAAGCGCAGGTGCAATGGGTGCCGGCCTATCGCAAGGGCATCCAGTGGCGCGATTCGAGCGCGGTGATGCAGAAGCCGGCGCGCGATCTGGCCGCCACGCGGCTGGATGCGGCCCGCGCCAGCATCGGCCGAAGCCTGCGCGGGCCGGAGCCCGCGCTGCACGAGATTGCCCTGTCGAACCTGCCCGATGCGCCCTGCCCGCTGAGCCCCATCGCCCCGCTGACCGGCCGGAACGCCTTTCGCGCGCGCGAAGCCGAACTGCTGGCAGGCGAGAGCGTGGCGTTGCGCAAGACACGGCTCGTGCTGCGCCAGCTACGCGAAATCCGGCGGATCATCGCGACGCCGATGCGCGACCTGCATCTGTGAGACCTGCATCTGTGAGGCCTGCATCTGAGAGGCCTGCATCTGTGAGGCCCTGGCGGCGCAGCGCCGTATCGCCGCGTCGAAAGGCGATCGCGCCGGCCGCCGAGCCGGCATGCGCGGCCATCTTTCCGCGATTGAGAAGAAGGCCGTAAGCTGCTGCCTTCGCAGCGCTTTTCATGATGCTCCAGAGAGAGGGCGCAGCCAGCCCGTATTTCGTCGCGACATGGGCATGCGACCAGGCGAGGTGCCAGCGCGCCGTGAAGCGGCGACCCGGCCTTGGCGCGCTGGAGCGCCCTCGCCCGTGCTGGGCTTTCGCGGCGTCGACATGCACCAGCGCACAGCCGGCGTCGCGCATCCGGCGGCAGAGATCGTCATCTTCGTAGAACAGGAAGATCGCCGGATCGAAGCCGCCCAGCGCAAGGAAGAGATCGCGGCGCACCAGCAGACACGCGCCCGAGAGGAAAGGCAGGCAGGCGTCGCCCTCGTGCGCCGGCATCGCGCTTTTCAGATTGAGATGGGGGGGCGAGAGCAGCGAGCGCGGCTGCAGGAAGACCCGGCCCGAGGGCTCGACGATGCGCGGCGCGAGCAGTCCCGCGTCGGGATAGCGCGCGGCGGCCTCCAGCAGCGCCACGATCGCGCCCGGTTGCAGGACGAGGTCTGGGTTGACGATCAGCGCATAGGGCGTGTGACAGGCCGCGATGCCGGCATTGTTGGCGCGGCCATAGCCCTCGTTGCGGGCATTGGCGATGAGCTGCGCGCCAAGGGTCTCGGCAATGGCGCGGGTGTCGTCCGTGCTGGCATTGTCGACGACGATCGCCGGAACGCCTTCGGTTCGCAGGGCGGTCAGGCATTGCGCCAGCACCTGCCCGCTGTCATGGCTGACCACGATGGCGGTGACGCTGTCGGCGGCGATGGCTTGTGGGTCTCCCGGCATGGCGGCCTTGTCGCCGGGAACGCGGTGCGCAGGCAAGCGGAATTCAGCGCCGGGCCAGATGGCCGAGTTCGCGCTGCAGATCGGCGCGCTCGCTCGCATCGCAGGCCTTTGGAGCCTTGTAGGCCCTCACAGCGAAGCCCGAACTGGCAGCGGCAAAACGCGCCCTCTCCTCGCGGTCGAGCCGGGCCGCGATGCGGGCGCGATCGACCCTGACGCCGCAGTCGAAGCCGCGCGAGACTCGCGAGGCCGCATATTCGGGCGTGCCCGGCAGCGGGCCGAGCGCCGTACAGGCGCCAAGGCCAAGCGCCGTCAGCGCGGCGAGGCAGAGCTTTTGAGACGACATGGCGGACCGGCGCGTTCAGAGACCGTCGAAACGGCCGGCGCGAATGCCGTTCATGCGCTCGCGCAGGGCGGCGCGCTCCTCGCGGTCGCAGGCTTCCGGGCGGATGCCCTGGTTGATCGTCTGGGCTTCCGAGACCGTGATGTAGGTCGAGCGGGCGCTGGCGGTGTGCTCGGGCGTCGCGCCGGC
>JBKJSB010000209.1:0-5944 GCA_046593015.1 Allobosea sp. | reverse complement strand
GCCGCATCCGCGAGGGCTGGCGCGAGCGCTTCCGGCCGCAGACCGACCTGCGACCCAACCACTTCACCTGGATGGGCTCGACCCAGCCCTTCGATGCCTTCACCTTCTTCTTCAAGGAGACGGAGTACGGGATCTTCATCGCCCATTGCTACCAGTACGAGGCTGGCCGCTCGACCTGGGTGCTGGAGACCGACCCGGAGACCTATGCCAAGGCGGGGCTCGCCGCGATGAGCGAACCGGAATCGGCCGCGTTCCTCGAAGGCATCTTCGCCGAGGAACTACAGGGCCACGGGCTCGTCACCAACCGGTCGCTCTGGCGCAATTTCCCGATGATCCGCTGCGCCAACTGGGTCGCCGAGAACGTCGTCCTGATCGGCGACGCCAAGGCGACCGCGCATTTCTCGATCGGCTCGGGCACCAAGCTCGCCATGGAAGACGCGATCGCGCTGCACAAAGCCTTCCACAAGGCGGGCTTGAAGGTCGGCGAGGCGCTGGCCCTGTTCGAACGGACGCGGCGCGAGGAGGTCGAGAAGACGCAGCATGCGGCCGATGTCTCGCTGGTCTGGTTCGAGCAGCTCAGGCGCTTCTGGGATTTCGATCCCTTACGCTTCGCCTTCGGCCTGATGACCCGCTCCAAGGCGATCACCTATGACAACCTTGCTCTGCGCGCGCCCGGTTTCGTCGCCGCGATCGACAAACTGGTCGCCGACGATCTCGGCCCCGATGCAAGGCGGCGCAAGGACGGCTCGCCCGTGCCGCCGGCCTTTCAGCCGTTCAGGCTCCGGGAGATGCAGGTCGAGAACCGCATGGTGCTCTCGCCGATGTGCCAGTACTCCGCCCATGACGGCCTGCCGGGCGATTGGCACCTGATGCATTACGGCTCGCGCGCCATTGGCGGGCCGGGCCTGATCGTCACCGAGATGACCTGCGTGGCGGAAGACGCCCGCATCACCCCCGGCTGCACCGGGCTCTATAGCGATGCGCAGGAGGTCGCCTGGGCTCGGATCGTCGCCTTCGTCCACGCCAACTCCGCGGCGAAATTCTGCCTGCAGCTCGGCCATGCCGGGCGCAAGGGCGCGACGAAGGTGATGTGGGACGGCATGGACCGGCCGCTGACGGAGGGCGCCTGGCCGATCCTCTCGGCCTCGCCCTTGCCCTATTATCCCGAGAGCCAGATCCCGCGCGAAATGGACCGCGCCGACATGGACCGGGTCAAGGCGCAGTTCGTCGCCGCAGCCGGGCGGGGGATGCGCGCCGGCTTCGACATGCTCGAACTCCACTGCGCCCATGGCTATCTGCTGGCGAGCTTCCTTTCGCCGCTGACCAACCATCGCACGGACGATTATGGCGGCAGCGTCGAGAACCGTCTGCGCTATCCGCTCGAAATCTTCAGGGCGCTGCGCGAAGCCTGGCCGCGGGAGAAACCGATGTCGGTGCGGATCTCGGCGACCGACTGGAAGGCCGGCGGCGTCACGCCCGAGGACATGGTCGCCATCTCCCGCGCCTTCGCGGAAGACGGCTGCGACCTGATCGACGTCTCGACCGGGCAGACCGTCAACGACAGCCGGCCGATCTATGGCCGCATGTTCCAGACGCCGTTCTCCGACCAGATCAGGAATGAGGCCCGTGTCGCGACGATGTGCGTCGGCAACATCACCAGCGCCGACCAGGTCAACACCATCGTCGCCTCGGGCCGGGCCGATCTCGTCGCGCTGGGCCGGCCTCATCTAGCCGATCCCTCTTTCGTCCTGCGCGCGGCGGCCTGGTATGGCGTCGATATCGCCCAGCCGGTGCAATATGGGCCGGGCAAGGACCAGCTCATGCGCAACACCCCGCGGGAGCGGCAGGACCTCGAGGATCTGAAGCTCAAGGCCAAGCCCAGCCGGCACGCCCTCGGGTAACCGGCGGCGGGGTCGGCAAGCGGCGGAGACGGAACAACCGGGCTTCCTGCCTGTTTCCTCGGCACCAGTTCCTCATGCGGCCATCGACTGCGATGCGCCGCCGAAAGGTTTCAACGATGTCGACCCTCGCCGCCACCCTGAATCCGTTGCGCGCATCCCTCGCGGCGCTTGCGCTGTCGCTCGCCGCCACCGGCGCATTGGCGCAGGCGACGGCGACCCCGCCGCAATCGCCGCCGGCTGCCGCGCCGCAATCGAACACGGGCCTGGGCCCGACGACGACCGATCCGAAGCAGATCGACAAGGGCCAGAACATGATCCTGCCCTCGGCCGGCAGCTCCGGTCCCTCGGCCGCGCCGACCATGGTGTTCGATTGCAAGGCCAAGCCGCAGGATTGCACCACGCCGGCGACGCCGGCCGACAAGGCGACCGCGCCGGTGGTCTCGGCTCCGCCCGCCACATCGGGGCCCAAGCCCTGATCTGACACCTGTCAGCCTGAGCCCGCTCCGACTGGATCATTGCAGAATTGCAAGCGGCCGGTTGGCGCGGGCCGGGCTGTCATGGCGGCGCAGGCTCTCTATCTGAGGCCTCGAATGCGGGGGCTTGACGCCGTCGCGCCAGAGCGAAAGCCCAGACCATGACCCTGACCGGCATCCACCACGTCACAGCCATCACCGCCAACGCGGCTGGAAATCATCGCTTCTATACGCAGGTCCTCGGCATGCGGATGGTCAAGAAGACGGTGAATCAGGACGATGTTTCGGCCTATCACCTGTTTTACGCCGACGGGGCCGGCTCGCCTGGCACGGATCTGACCTTCTTCGACTGGCCGGCCCAGCCGGCGCGCCGTGGCACCCATTCCATCACGCGCACCTCCCTGCGCGTCGCCAACGAGGCCTCGCTCAACTGGTGGCGCGAGCGGCTGCTGGCCGCAGGCGCAAAGCCTTCTGAAATCCGCGAGATCAACGGCCGGATGGGCCTCGATGTCGATGATCCCGAAGGCCAGCGCCTGACCCTGCTGACCGATGGCGCGACGATCCCCTTCACCGTCTGGGAGAAGAGCGAGGTTCCCGCCGAGCACCAGATCCGGGGCTTAGGCCCCGTCACCATCTCGGTGCCGGCGCTGGAGCGGACGCAGGTGGTGCTGACGCAATTGCTCGGGCTCGAGCGGATAGGCAGCTATCGCGATGCCGCTCATGCCACCGGCGACATCCATATCTTCAAGATCGGCGCGGGCGGCCCGGCGGCCGAACTCCATGTCGCGGTCGAGCCCGATCTGCCGCAGGCGCGCGAAGGCGCGGGCGGCGTCCACCATCTGGCGCTGCGCACGCCGACCTTCGCCGATTACGACGCCTGGGCGCAGAAGCTGAAGGCGGCGGGCTATCCCAACAGCGGCAAGGTCGATCGCTTCTATTTCCGCTCGCTCTATCTGCGCGAGCCCAACGGCATCCTGATCGAGATCGCGACCGACGAACCCGGCTTCTCCGCCGACGAGCCGGCCGAGACGATGGGCGAGAGGCTGGCGCTGCCGCCGTTCCTGGAGGGCAGGCGGGCTGAGATCGAGGCCGGGCTGAGGCCGCTCTGAGGCCAAGCCTGACGCTTGACCGACACCCGGGGCGGCAACACTCTGCGTGCCGCCCCGGAGGAACCGCCATGTCAGCCCTGAACGGCCAATTCGATCTCGCTGTCCTGAAGACCAAGCTCTATTCGGCAGTCCTGTCGGACGTGCTCGACCAGCTCGGTTTTCCGAACCAGGCGGTGAAACCGTTCGTGCGGCCGCTCGACGACGCCTCGATCCTGTGCGGCTTCGCCCGAACCGGGCTGTACATGAAGCGCTATCACACGCCCGAGGACCATAATCCCTACGCGCTGGAGATGGACCTGATCGACAGCCTCAAACCCGGCGAGGTCGCGGTTCTGGCCTGCGACGGACCGACCGACCGGATCGCGCCATGGGGTGAATTGCTGACCACGGCGGCGATGGTGCGCGGCGCCGCAGGCTGCCTGATGGACGGGCTGGTGCGCGACGTGCGCCGCATCCGCGAGGTCGGCTTCCCGGTTTTCCATGGCGGCATCGGCCCGCTCGACACAAAAGGCCGCGCCGAGATGATGGCGGTCGACGAGCCGGTCGAAATCGCCGGCGCTCGGGTCGAGGCGGGCGATTTCGTCTTTGGCGATGTCGATGGCGTGGTCATCGTGCCGCGGCGGATCGCGCAGGAGGCGGTCGCGCTGGCGCTTCAGAAGATCGACGCCGAGGATGCGACGCGCGACGAACTGCTCGCCGGGGCCAGTCTGCGCTCCGTCTTCGAGCGCCATGGCGTGCTGTAGCGCCGATCGTCAGCCCTTGGCGGCTGCTTTCGTCTTTGCAGCCGCTTTCGGCTTGGTCGCTGCCTTCGGCTTCGCGGCCGTTTTCGCTTTGCCCGGCGCTTTCGCCTTTGCCGGAGCCTTCGCCTTGCCCGGCCCCTTGATGCCGCTGCTCTCCGCCTTGGCGTTGACCAGCTCCACCGCCTGTTCGAGCGTGATCGCCTCTTGCGTCAGCGCCTTGGGCAAAGTCGCGTTGACTTTGCCCCAGTTGACGTAAGGCCCGTATTTGCCGGCCCGGACCACGAGCTTGCCGCCGCCGGGATGCTCGCCGAGATCGCGGCCGGGCACCGCAGCCCCGCGCCCGAAACGGCTGCCGCCGCCGCCGCTCTCCTTGGCGACGATCAGGTCGATGGCGCGGTTCCCGCCGATCTGGAGGATGTCGTCGTCCTTGTCGATATTGGCGTAGGTCTTGCCGTGCTGGACGTAAGGCCCGTAGCGACCGATGCCGGCGAGGATCGGCTCGCCGCTCTCGGGATGCTTCGCCACCTCCTTGGGCAGCGAGAGCAGGTTGAGCGCGAGTTCCAGCGTGACGCCGCCCGGCGTCATGCCCTTGGGCAGGCTGGAGCGCTTGGGTTTTTCGCCCTCGCCGAGCTGGACGTAAGGCCCGAAGCGGCCGTCGCGCAGCGTCACCTCGGACTCCGTCACAGGGTCCTTGCCGAGGATGCGCACGCCCGGTGCGCCAGTGCCGCCCTCGGCGGTGGCTTCGCCGTCAGCAGCGGAGACGGTGAGGGGGCGGGTGTAGCGGCATTCGGGATAGTTGGAGCATCCGACGAAGGCGCCGAACTTGCCGAGCTTGAGCGAGAGCGTGCCAGTGCCGCAGACCTGGCAGGAACGCGGGTCGCCGCCATCCTCGCGCGCCGGAAAGACATGCGCGCCGAGCACGCCGTTCAGCGCCTCCAGCACCTCGGTGACGCGCAGATCCTTGGTGTCTCCGATCGACCTGGTGAATTCCTCCCAGAATTCGCGCAGCAGCACCTTCCAGTCGATCTCGGCGTTCGAGACCCGGTCGAGCTTCTCTTCGAGATTGGCGGTGAAGTCGAACTCGACATAGCGCTTGAAGAAGCTCTCCAGGAACGCCGTCACCAGCATGCCCTTGTCCTCGGGGACGAGGCGCTTCTTGTCGATGCGGACATATTCGCGGTCGCGCAGCGTCGAGAGCGTCGCGGCATAGGTCGAGGGCCGGCCGATGCCGAGCTCTTCCATGCGTTTGACGAGGCTCGCCTCCGAATAGCGCGGCGGCGGCTCGGTGAAATGCTGGTCGGCGGCGATGGCGCGCTTCTCCAGGTCGTCGCCGGCCTTCATCGCGGGGAGCTTCTTTGAGTCCTCGTCTTCCTCGTCGTCGCGGCTCTCCTGATAGAGCGTCAGGAAGCCGTCGAAGAGGGTGACCTGGCCGGTCGCGCGCAGTTCGAGGTTCCGGCCTGCGACGGTCGCGGCGATATCGACCGTGGTGCGCTCCAGCGAAGCCGATTCCATCTGGCTGGCGATGGTGCGCTTCCAGATCAGCTCGTAGAGCCGCGCCTGCTCGGGCTCGAGATGGCGCACGACCATGGCCGGCAGCCGGCCGAGATCGGTCGGGCGGATCGCCTCATGGGCTTCCTGCGCGTTCTTGGCCTTGACAGTGTATTTGCGCGGCACAGCCGGAACGTAGTGCTCGCCGAACTCCTTGCCGATGACGCGGCGCG
>JBKJSB010000097.1:0-13300 GCA_046593015.1 Allobosea sp. | reverse complement strand
GGCGCTGGCGCACGACCTTGGCCACACGCCCTTCGGCCATACCGGCGAGGATGCGCTGGCCGACTGCATGGCGGATTTCGGCGGTTTCGACCACAACGCCCAGACGCTGCGGATCGTGACGCGGCTGGAGCGGCGCTATGCCGGCTTCGACGGGCTCAACCTGAGCTGGGAGACGCTGGAGGGGCTGGTCAAGCATAATGGCCCGCTACTCGATGCGCGGGGCAAGCCGACCGAGCGCTATGCGCAAGCCGGCATCCCGGCGGCGATCGTCGAGTATCAGGCGCGGCAGGACCTCTGGCTCGGCACTTATGCCTCGGCGGAAGCGCAGGCCGCCGCGCTCGCCGACGACATCGCCTATGACGCGCACGACATCGACGACGGGTTGCGCGCCGGACTGTTCGGCCTCGACGAACTGCGTGACCAGCCTTTCCTGGCCGGGCTGCTCGACGAGATCGATGCGCTGCATCCGGGGCTCGAACCGCAGCGCGCCACCAACGAACTGGTCAGGCGCGTCATCACCCGCTTCGTCGAGGACGTCATCGCCGAGTCGCAAGGCCGCATCGCGGTGCTGGCCCCGGCCGAGGCCGATGCGATCCGACATGCCGCCGCGCCGGTGGTGGCCTTTTCGGAGCCGATCGCGGCGGCGGACCGCGCAATCAAGGGCTTCCTTTATCCCAACATGTACCGGCACCCGCGCATCAGCCCGATCAGGGCCAAGGCGGCCGGCGTCGTGCGCGACCTGTTCGCCCGCTTCAGCGCCGATCCGTCGGCGATGCCGGCCGAATGGGCTGCCGGCTGCGAAAGCCTCGACGAATCTCGCCGGGCGCGCCGCATCGCCGACTATATCGCCGGCATGACAGACTGGTATGCGCTGGACGAGCACCGCCGCCTGTTTGACGCCACCCCCTCGCTGCGATAGGGGCCGCACTTCGCCACGATTACCAGGCAAGTCAGGCTGCAATGAACCTGTTCGAGAGCTTTTCCGCCCGCGTCGCCGCCATTCTGGCGGAGCTGGCCGAGCGCGGCGCGCTGCCGGCGGGTCTGAACCTCTCCCGCGTCGTGGTCGAGCCGACACGCGATCCGGCTCATGGCGATCTGGCCTGCAATGCCGCGATGGTGCTGGCCAAGGAGGCCGGGACCAATCCGCGCGCACTGGCCGAACTGCTGCGCGCCGAGCTCGTCAAGGACGCGGATGTCGTCAAGGTCGAGATCGCAGGGCCGGGCTTCATCAACCTCACCCTGAAGCCCTCGATCTTCACTGCGATCCTCAAGGATGCCGTGCAGCAGGGTCCGGATTTCGGCCGTGGCGCGCCAAAACCGCAGCCGGCGGTCAATGTCGAATATGTCTCGGCCAATCCGACCGGACCGATGCATGTCGGCCATGGCCGCGGCGCCGTGTTCGGCGATGCGCTGGCCAATCTGCTCGCCTTCGCCGGCCATGCCGTGACGCGCGAATACTACATCAACGACGCCGGCGCGCAGGTCGACGTGCTCGCCCGCTCGGCATATCTGCGCTACCGCGAGGCGCTGGGCGAGACGATCACGATCCCCGAGGGCCTGTATCCCGGCGTCTATCTGGTCTCGGTCGGAGAGACGCTCGCCAAGACGCATGGCAAGGCCCTGCTGACGATGCCGGAGGCGCAGTGGCTGCCGCTGGTGCGCGGGGCGGCGATCGACGGCATGATGGCGATGATCCGCGACGATCTCGCCGCGCTCGGCGTCGTCCACGACGTGTTCTACTCGGAACGCTCGCTGCAGGGGCCCCCTGATGTGGTCGCCGAAACGATCGCCGACCTGCGCGCCCGCGACCTGATCTATCAGGGCCGGCTGCCGCCGCCAAAGGGCCAGAAGGACGAGGACTGGGAGGACCGCGAGCAGGCGCTGTTCCGGGCGACGCAGTTCGGCGACGACGTCGACCGGCCGCTGCTGAAGTCGGATGGCAGCTACACCTATTTCGCCAACGACATCGCCTATCACCACTCGAAATTCACCCGCGGCTTCACCGAGATGATCGACGTCTGGGGCGCCGACCATGGCGGCTACGTCAAGCGCATGCAGGCGGCGGTGAAGGCGGTGACGGGCGGTGCAGGCTCGCTCGACGTCAGGCTCTGCCAGCTCGTCAAGCTGCTGCGCCATGGCGAGCCGGTGAAGATGTCGAAGCGCTCGGGCGATTTCGTCACGCTGCGCGAAGTCATCGACGAGGTCGGCCGCGATGCGGTGCGCTTCATGATGATCTTCCGCAAGAACGACGCGACGCTGGATTTCGACCTCGCCAAGGTGGTCGAGCAGTCGAAGGACAATCCGGTCTTCTACGTCCAGTACGCCCATGCGCGCTGCGCCTCGATCTTTCGGCAGGCGAGGGAGGCCTTTCCCGATCTCGACCTGGGCCCTGAGAGCCTGGCGCAGGCGGGGCTCGAACGCCTCGACGACGAGGCCGAGATCGGCATCGTCAAGATGATCGCGGCCTATCCGAGGATGATCGAGGCGGCGGCGCTGGCCTGCGAGCCGCATCGCATCGCATTCTTCGTCCACGATCTGGCGAGCGCTTTCCATTCGCTCTGGAACAAGGGCAAAGACTCGCCGCAATTACGGTTCGTTAATCAAACTGATCGAAACTTGACCCTGGCGAGATTGGCGTTCGTTCATTGCGTTCGCAGCGTGCTCGCCTCCGGTCTGGCTGTCGCAGGCGTTGCGGCGCCGGAAGAGATGCGCTGACGGAGAGCTTTCCGCCAGCGCGCACGAGGTCAAAAAATTGACCGCGCAATGCGTTCGGCGTTCCATTGTGGCGTCGGCCCTGTGCTGGAATGGATCATGCCATGAGTGAGCCAGCTAGAAACCGTTTCGCCCTCGATCTCGAGGACCTCGAGCGCCAGCTTCGTGGCGCGGCGCAGCCGCAGCGCCCTGCCAATGCGGTCGATCCGCTGGTCGAGCTGACCCGCATCGTCGGGCAGGACGACCCGCTGAAGGATCTGTTCGCCCAGCGCGGCCGTGGTCCCGCTCCCGTACGGCAGGAGCCGAGCTTCGCCGTCGTCGAGCCGCAAGCCCAGAGCGCGCCGCAAGCCCAAAGCGCGCCGCCTGCCGAACTGCGCGGCGCCCTCGACGAATTCGAGGCGCTGCTGCGCCGCACCGACCCGCCGCGCGCCGCGCCTGTCGCGGACCCCGTTCCGCTGCCGGTTCAGCCCGCTGCTCCGGCTCCGCAGCCCATGCCCGATTTCGACCACCTGGTTGCCGAAGCCTATGCCCGCCAGCCGGCGCCCCAGGTCGAGCAGCCGCGCGACCTCGACCAGCAGGCCGGCTACGCTCCCGAGGCGCGCTACGACGACTATGCCTATGAGCAGCAGGCTTCGGCCGCAGCCTATCCAAACGATGCGCCCGCAGCCGACAACGACATGCCCGAGCTCGAGCCCCAGCGTTCGCGCAAGGGGCTCTGGACGGCGGCCGCGCTTATTGCGGTCGGCGTCATCGGCGTCGGCGCGGCGATGCTGCTGCGTGGCGGCCCTGCCGGCACGAACGGCCAGCCGCCGGTGATCTCGGCCGATGCCGGACCGACCAAGGTCGCGCCCGCCAATCCGGGCGGGGCGGAGATTCCGAATCAGAACAAGCAGATCTACGAGCGCGCCGGCGAGACGCCGGCCAAGCAGGCGACGGTCGTCAGGCGGGAGGAGCAGCCGGTCGATGTGCAGCAGGCGGCCCGCTCGCTGCCGCCGCGCGTCGTCCTGGCCGGTCCAGGCACGGTCAATGCCGATGGCGGCAGCGGCGTTGGCAACGGCAATCCGCTGGCGCAGGCGCCGGCCGCGCCCGAGCGCGGCCTGAGCCCGGCCGAACCCATCCTGACCGCGTCTCCGCCGGTGCCGGGCCTGGGCGAGCCGCGCCGCGTCCGCACGGTCTCGATCCGCCCAGACGGCACGCCCGCGCCGGCTCCCACCGCCAACGCCGCCTATGCGAATGGCACGGCGCCCGCCGCAAACGGCCTTGCGCCGGCCCGTCCGCAGCCGACCGTGCCGGCGACGACCGCCAGCGCCGCGCCACCCAAGCCGCGCCCGGTCGAGTCGCCGAAGACGCAGGAGCGCGCGGCGGCCCCGGCGACGACGCCTTCGACCCCGATCCGCGTCGCCAGCGCCGCGCCGACGTCCGCACCGGCCGCGACGCCGGCTCCCGCCACCGCGGCGATCCGCAGCGGAGCCGGGGATTTCGCGGTCCAGCTCGCTGCGCCCGGCAGCGAATCGGAGGCGCGTGCGACTTTCGCCGCGCTCCAGCGCAAGTTCCCCGAGCAACTCGGCGGTCAGGCCCCGATCGTGCGCAAGACCGAGCTCGCCGGCGGCAAGACGGTCTATCGCCTGCGCGTCGGCCCCTATTCGCGCGACGATGCGACGGCGATGTGCAGCCAGCTGCAAAGCTCCGGCGGGCAGTGCTTCATCGCCAAGAACTGAGCTTCATCGCCAAGAACTGAGCTCTATCGCCAGGAATTGATCGGAGCCCGGTTCGATCATCAACCGGCGGCGCCCAGCGCCGCCGGTTTTTTCGTGCCCGCGCCCTGTCCCGGGCGCATGCCCGCCTGCGTCGCGGATGGTTTCGGGGCTGGTTTGATGACTTGTAGCGTCGCGCCCAATGTCGCGCCGCGCTCTCGCAGGCGACCGGCCAAGAACAGCCATCCGGAGGAAGACCATGGACCGCCGTCACTTCGTCAAGGCGACGGGCGCAGGCGTCGCCGCGAGCGCCGCCATCGCCGCTCCGGCCCTCGCGCAGTCATTGCCCAAGGTGAGCTGGCGGCTGACGTCGAGCTATCCCAAGAGCCTCGATACGCTGTTCGGCATCTCGACGCAGGTGGCCAAACGCGTCGCCGAGGCGACCGACGGCCAATTCCAGATCCAGCCCTTCGCCGCCGGCGAGATCGTGCCGGCGCTCCAGGCGCTCGATTCGGTGCAGAACGGCACCGTCGAGTGCAGCCACACGCTGTCGAGCTTCTATATCGGCAAGGACCCTGCCTTCGCCTTCGAGACCTCGCTGCCCTTTGGCCTCAACACCCGCCAGACCAATGCCTGGCTCTATCAGGGCGGCGGTCTGGAGCTCTGCCGCGCCTTCATGAAGACGCACAATCTCCACACCATCCCGTCGGGCAACACCGGCGCTCAGATGGGCGGCTGGTTCCGCAGGGAGATCAGGAGCGTCGAGGACCTCAAGGGCCTGAAGTTCCGCATCGCGGGTCTTGGCGGTCGCATCCTCGCCAAGCTTGGCGTCGTGCCGCAGCAGATCGGCGGCGGCGACATCTATCCGGCGCTGGAGCGCGGCACGATCGACGCGGCAGAGTTCTCCGGCCCGCTCGACGACGAGAAGCTCGGTTTCCAGCGCGTGGCGAAATATTATTACTACCCCGGCTTCTGGGAAGGCTGCGCCAATGTCAGCTTCCTCGTGAATCTGGAGAAGTGGAACGGCCTGCCGCCAGCCTACAAGGCGATCCTCGAGGCGGCCTGCGCCGAGGCGAATGCGCTCTGCGTCGCCAAATACGACCACGGCAATCCCGATGCGCTGCTGCGGCTGGTGCAGGCCGGCGCGGAGCTTCGGCCTTTCCCGCAGGACGTGATGCAGGCCGCCTTCAAGGAGGCGATGGCGCTCTATGCCGAACTCGCCGCCAGCAACCTTGCCTTCAAGACCTTCTATGATTCCTGGCTGCCCTACTGGAAAAAGGAAAATCTCTGGTTCCGGGTCGCCGAACTGCCCTTCGACGCCTTCAACGCCCAGATGTCGCAGCAGATGCGGTGAGGCGAGGGCGCGGCTTGCCCTGTGGGGCCAGCTTTGCAGGGTTGGAGGGCCTGCACTCGGTGCGAGACAGCGTCATCAAAGCCCGGGATCAAACCTCGAGAGCGACGAGTAGGCTGAACAGCGAGAGCAGTGTCGCCAAGGGGACCATTGCGGACCGTTCCGGCTCGCTTCGTGACATGGCGTTCAGGGTTATTCCTGTGAGGCAAAAGGCCGATACTGCCCAGGCGCCGATTGTTGCGACTCCGTCCGGCACGACGTGGATGACCGCAGCTTTGCTGAGCATCACCCCGGCCATCAGCGCGTAGAGAAGGAGCGATGCGAGACTGCCGATGCGCAAAAGCGGCGGCAAAACCCGATGCCCGCCGCCCCACGCAAAGCGACCAAGCGGCGCGCCGGCAGCAAGCGCTGCCTGAAAGAAGGCAAGAAGCAGCAGCAAGGCGCTGCAGGCCATGGCCGCGAAGGACGCTATCACGGTTTCGGTTCCACTTGTGAAACGGGACGACTGATAGAGGCGACCCAGCCGCGTGCAGGCGCTTTTGCGTCAAGCCAGTGAGCTTTTGCTGGCGATCTCTTCCGCAGCAACCCGCAACTCGGTTGCATCGATGCCCATGCCGCGGAGCGCTCTGGCCGCGACGCCATGCGGCATGGACGCTACGATAGCAACGATATGAGCGCCGAGCAGCGGTGCGTGCTGACGTGAACCCGCAAGTGTCTGCATAAGCTCCTGCCCGGAAGGCGCAGCTTGATATGCGCCAGGCTCAGAGCGCTTGGGAGCAGCATCGTTGCCGTTATCCGCCGGGGCGACCGTAATGCCGACCGAAAGCAGCGCGGCTTCATACTGATGTCCAATGGCCAGCTTCAATCGATCCGGGTCTGCGTTGATTGCCTGGAAGGCAAGACGCGCCGTGCCATCCTCCAGATCAAGAGCAGCGAGAAGAAAGTGCTCAGCGCCCGGTTGTCGCTGGCGGTCTTGCAATGCATGAGATTCCGCAGTTTCGCAGAGCTTCCTGATCGTGCTCATGTCGTGAAGCTTGGATTTTATGTTACTGAACACCGAATGACCTCTCGATCAAGTTTATGGCGGGGGTCGATGTCAGACAGTCGCTTATGGGCGGCCTGTTTGCTGATGCCCAATGCCTGGGCGATCCTGGACCATGACCAGCCCTGTTTCAGGGCGGCCCCAACAGCCTCTTCTTCCATCCTGTCCGCCAAGCGACGAAGAGCGACGACAGCCGAAAGGGCGTCCTCGGGGTCTTCAGGAATTCGGAAGGTGTTGGGATCGATCATGCGTCAACTTTAGTTGACGCGCTTTCGGCCGTCAACTTTCATTGACGAGCTTCGCTGCCGAATCGGGCTACGCCGTGATGAGTCGATGTTCTAAGATCAGAGTCCGATTCCGTTCGATCGACGACAAGACGGTCGCCAGACCGATCTCACCTCACGACTGACAATCATGACCTCGCGCGCCTTCATCGCCGGCTGCCTCGGCACGAGCCTCACCCCCGACGAGCGCGCCTTCTTCAGGGAGGCGCGGCCCTGGGGCTTCATCCTGTTCAGGCGCAACACGCAATCGCCGGAGCAGGTCGCGGCCCTGACGGCGCAAATGCGCGAGGCCGTCGGATGGCATGCGCCGGTCCTGATCGACCAGGAGGGCGGCCGGGTCCAGCGCATGGGGCCGCCGCTTTGGCCGAAATATCCGCCGGCGCGGGATTTCCTGCGAATCAACGATCCCGTGCAACAGCGTGAGATCGTTCGGCTTTCCGCCCGGCTGATGGCGCATGACCTGAAGGCGGTCGGCGTCGATGTCGACTGCCTGCCCGTGCTCGACGTGCCGGTCGCGGGCAGCCATGACGTGATCGGCAACCGCGCCTATGCCCATGATCCAGACATGGTGGCACGCCTTGGCCGCGCCGCAGCCGAGGGGCTGCTCGCCGGCGGAGTGCTGCCGGTCATCAAGCACATGCCCGGTCATGGCCGGGCCATGGCCGACAGCCATCTCGCCTTGCCGGTGGTGGAGGCGTCGCTGGCCGAACTTCGGGCCAATGATTTCCGTCCCTTCCGGCATCTCGCCGACATGCCGATGGCGATGACGGCCCATGTCGTCTTCACCGCCCTGGACAAAAGGAACCCCGCCACCGTCTCGCGCAGGATCGTGCGCGAGATCATGCGCGGCGAGCTTGGTTATGACGGGCTGATCATGACCGACGACATCTCGATGAAGGCGCTCTCGGGCGGCTTTGCCGAGAAATCGCGCGCAGCGATCCGCGCAGGCGTCGATGTCGTGCTGCATTGCCATGGCGTCATGGAGGAGATGGTCGCGATCGCCGGCGCCGTGCCGGAGATGACCGGCGCGCGCGGCCGCCGGGCGGCAGCGGCGCTCGGCCGCGTCCGGCACGAGCCCGAGCCGCTGGATGTGGACGACGCCCGGGCGCGGGTCGCCAGCGCGCTTGCCTTAGTGGCGTGAACGGCGGAACCTGCGACGGGGTTGACGGAACCAAGGGGCTGGCCGCGCATGGCCGCTGAACTGCCATTCGAGGAGGACAGCGCGCTGCGGGACGGCGAGTTTGGGCTCGTCATCGACGTCGACGGGTATGAGGGCCCGCTCGATCTGCTGCTCGATCTCGCCCGGCGGCAGAAGGTCGATCTCGCCCGCATCTCGATCCTGGCGCTGGCCGAGCAATATCTCGTCTTCGTCGAGAAGGCGCGCTCGCTCAGGCTCGAACTCGCGGCCGATTATCTCGTCATGGCGGCGTGGCTCGCCTATCTGAAATCGCGGCTGCTTCTGCCGGAACCGCCCAAGGGCGAGGAGCCGAGCGCGGTCGACCTCGCCACCGCGCTCGCTTTACGCCTGCGCCGGCTTGAAGCGATCCGGACGGCTGCACGCAAACTCTCATCGCGCGAGCGGCTGGGGCAGGACGTGTTCGCGCGCGGCGCGCCGGAGGAGATCGTCGCAGGCCAGAGACCGGTCTGGGAGGCCGAACTCTACGATCTGCTGGCCGCCTACGCCCAGCAGCGCCAGAAGAAGGCGCAGGGCCACATCTCGGTCGGGCATCGGCTGGTCTGGTCGCTGGTCGAGGCGCGCGAGGCGCTGATCCGGCTCGTCGGCGAGGCCGGGGACTGGACTGCGATCGACCCTTATCTCACGCGCTACATGGCTTCGCATGGGCTGCCCGCCCGCGAGATGGCGGCGACCGTGCGGGCCTCGGCGCTCTCGGCCATGCTGGAGATGGTCCGCGAGGGCGTCATCGACCTGCGCCAGGACGATGCGTTCGCGCCTTTGCACGTCCGCCGCCGCTCGGCCCGCCCGCCTGTGCTGCCGCTATGAGCGCAGCCCTGGACCAGGATTTCGAGGACGACGACGGCGCGGAGGCCTTCGCCCGGGCGCTGCGCATCGTCGAGGCGCTGCTGTTTGCCTCCGCCGCGCCGTTGTCGGCCGACGTGCTGGCGCATGCGATTCCCGCCGGCATCGACGTCGCCCGCGTGATCGAGCGGCTGGTCGCGCTCTATGAGCCTCGCGGGGTCAATCTGCGCTCCGTGGCCGGCGGCTGGGCTTTTCGCACCGCGCCCGACCTCGGCTACCTGCTCGCGGCCGAAGCCGAGCCTCCGCGCAAGCTCTCGCGCGCCGCGCTCGAGGTTCTCTCGATCATCGCCTATCACCAGCCGGTAACGCGGGCCGAGATCGAGGAGATCCGGGGCGTCGCCACCGCAAAGGGCACGCTCGACATTCTGCTGGAGGCCGGCTGGGTGCGGCTTCGGGGCCGGCGGCGCTCGCCGGGGCGGCCGGTGACCTATGGCACCACCCCGGGCTTCCTCGACCATTTCGGGCTCGACCGCATCGACGACCTGCCGGGCCTCGACGAACTGAAGGGCTCGGGCTTCATCGAGGGGCAGTTGCCGAAGGGGCTGACCGTGCCGGTTCCCGACGACGATCCGGGCTTGCGTGGCGACGAGGACCCGCTCGGCGATCTCTTCACCCCGCTTGACGACGGCGACGCAGCCCCGCATGGGGCGGGGGAGTAGCAGCCGCCATCCGTTTTCTCACCCCTCATCCTGAGGAGCGCTCCGCAGGAGCGCGTCTCGAAGGATCCGCCAGCGCTCTGTGTCAGCGTCTACTGGACCGCCCTTCGAGACGCGCCTTCGGCGCTCCTCAGGATGAGGGCTGAGGATGGCATTTCCGAAAAGGGCATCCCTTGGCTCGCAGCGAGAGCGTGGCGCGGTGGTTGAGCTGGGGCCGGCGCGGCACAGCCGGCGCATCGATTCCGATGGCGCTCGGCTTCGAGGGCGTGACGCAGCGCTTCGGCGACGTCACCGCGCTTGAGGACGTCACGCTTCATGTCGAGCCCGGCGAGATCGTCGCGCTGCTCGGCCAGTCCGGCTGCGGCAAGACGACGCTGCTCTGGCTTGCAGCCGGCGTCGAGCGGCCGAGCGCGGGCCGGGTGCTGCTGGAGGGCAGGGACGTCTCCTCGCCCGACAGCTTCGTCGAGCCTGAAGCGCGCGGCGTCGGCCTCGTCTTCCAGGATTATGCGCTGTTCCCGCATCTCACCGTGCGCGAGAACGTCCGCTTCGGCCTGCGCGGGCTCGGCGAGGCGTCCGCGGACGCCACGGCGCGGCGCGCCATCGCCCGCGTCGGCCTCGCCGATCTGTGCGAGGCCTATCCGCATATGCTGTCAGGCGGCGAGCAGCAGCGCGTCGCATTGGCGCGGGCCGTGGCGCCGCGTCCAGGCGTGCTGCTGATGGACGAGCCCTTCTCCAATCTCGACCGGCGGCTGCGCGACGTCGTGCGCGACGAGACGGCCGCGTTGCTGCAGGAAACCGGCGCGACCTCGATCATCGTCACGCATGATCCCGAGGACGCCATGCGCATCGCCGACCGCATCGTCCTGATGCGCGCCGGCCGCGTCATCCAGATCGGCTCCGGCGAGGAGCTTTACCGCCGGCCGGCCAGCCTTTTCGCGGCGCGCTTCTTCTGCGACTTCACCGAGATCGCAGGCATCGTCGCGCGCGGCGCGGTCGATACGCCTGTCGGGCGCTTTCCAGCTGGCGGACTGCCAGAGGGCGCGGACGCCGTCGTCTGCATCCGCCCGCAGGCGATCACGCTCGTGCCGAAGGGCTTCTGCCTGCCGGGACGGCTGGTGACGCGCCGCTTTCTGGGCGAGGTCGATCATGTCCTGATCGCGGTGTCGGGGCTGGACAAGCCGCTCGTCGCGCGGGTTTCGCGGCCCGGAAGCCTGCGCGAAGGGGAAGATGTCGGGGTCGATATCGCGACAGACGAAGTTCTTGTGTTCCCTGCGGGGGACACATAGGTTCCGCCGCAAGCAGAAAGGGCAGGCGTTCAGCCGGTCCGGCACATCGTTTCAAGGGAGATCGCCATGGGTGGCGTCAGCATCTGGCACTGGATCGTCGTCGGCGTCGTCGTGATGCTGCTGTTCGGGCGCGGCAAGGTGTCCGAGCTCATGGGCGACGTCGCGAAGGGCATCAAGTCGTTCAAGAAGGGCATGGCCGATGACGAGACGCCGCCTTCGGCGCAGGCTCCTGTCGACCCCAAGGTGATCGACCAGGTGCAGGCGAGCAATGCGGCCGCCGCCGCGACTGCCGCCCAGGCCAAGGCCGAGCACAAGGCCTGATGGCCCGCCGCCCGCCGCGAGGCGGGTGGCTCACCGGATTGATGAGGCGTAAGGCCTGTCCGGCCGGCTGAGGTTCAGCCCGGCGGCGGGCGCGCCGAGAGGACGAGCCATCGATGTTCGACATCGCCTGGAGCGAGTTGATGCTGGTCGGGGCGGTCGCGCTTGTCGTGATCGGCCCCAAGGATCTGCCCAAGGCCATGCGCACCGTCGGACAGGCGGTGGGCAAGATCCGTCGCATGGCCGGCGAGTTCCAGGGGCAGTTCAACGACGCGATGCGCGAGGCCGAGTTGCACGACCTGAAGAGGCAGGTCGAGGATGTCGGCGGCTCGGTCTCGACCGCCATGAATTCGGACTACAAGCCGATCGAGATGCCGAAAGACGATTTCGGCATCACAGATCCGCCGACCTCGACCACGTCCGCCGGTCTCGACGACGCCGCGATGAAGGAGGCCGAGGCCAAGCTCGCCGCGCTGCCGGGGCCCGAGCCGCTGCCCGAGATCGTGTTCGATCCGGCTCCGGTCGCGACGCCTGAGCCGAGGCGTCGGCGCGCCGCCAGCGCAGATTCCACGCCGCCGGCCGTCGATACCGACCTTCCAGAGCCCAAAGCTCCGCGCAAGCGCAAGACGAGGGTCTCCGAACCCGACGATGGGAGCGCGGCATGAGCGTCGCCAATGTCCGTGACGGCGAGGACGAGATCGAGGCTTCCCGCGCGCCGCTGATCGACCATCTGATCGAACTGCGCTCGCGCCTGATCAAGGCGCTGATCGCGTTCCTGGTGATGTTCTTCGTCTGCTTCGCCTTTGCGACGCAGATCTACAACGTGCTGGTCCAGCCTTATGTGTGGGCGGCGGGGCCGGGCGTCAACGTCCAGCTCATCTACACCGCGCCGCTGGAATATCTCTTCACCCAGATCAAGATTGCCGCCTTCGGGGCCGGCTTCTTCGCCTTCCCGGTGATCGCGACGCAGATCTACAAATTCGTCGCGCCGGGGCTCTACAAGAACGAGCGGCAGGCGTTCGCGCCCTATCTCGCGGCGACGCCGGTCTTCTTCGTCGCGGGCGCGGCGATGGTGTTCTTCTTCGCCATGCCGGTGCTGATGAAGTTCTCCATCGGCATGCAGCAGGCGGCCAGCGAAGGCCAGGCCGGCATCCAGCTCCTGCCCAAGGTCAGCGAATATCTCTCGCTGATCATGACGCTGATCTTCGCCTTCGGCATCTCGTTCCAGTTGCCGGTGATCCTGACCCTGCTCGGGCAGGCCGGCATCATCGATTCGCAGTTCCTCAAGGACAAGCGCCGTTACGCCATCGTCTTCGTCTTCGTGGTGGCGGCCGTGCTGACCCCGCCCGACGTGATCTCGCAGCTCATGCTGGCCGTGCCGATGCTGCTGCTCTACGAGCTCTCGGTGCATTCGGTGCGCTATGTCGAGAAGAAGCGCGAGGCCAAGAAGGCGGCGGAGGAGGCTGAGTAGCGGCTGCGTTTGCTCACATCCTCGACATCGCAATCCGAACTCCGTCATCCTGGACAAGCGGCGAAGCCGCGCAGCTCCGGGATCCATCATAGGGTGCGGTCGGTTCTCGATGATGGATCCCGGCCTTCGCGTCGCGAAGTCCAGGATGACGGGGAGGGTGTTGCCGATGTGGGTTTACATCATGGCCAGTGGCTGGAATGGAACGCTCTATATTGGCGTAACCAACAGCCTTAGCCGCCGCATGGCCGAGCATCGCGAAGGGCGAGGTTCGGAATTCGTCCGCAAATATGCCGTTACACATCTCGTTTACGCCGAACGTTTCGACCGGGCAGATATCGCGATCGTCAATGAAAAGGCAATGAAACGCTGGAGCCGAGCGCGGAAGGTCGCGCTGATCGAATCCGCGAACCCGACTTGGCGCGATATGTACGATATGATCCATCTCGAT